>JAKFVH010000064.1 GCA_021732285.1 Reyranella sp.
ATAGCTTTCGGATAGGTCGAGCAGGCCCGAAATTGTTTCGGGCGCAAGACCCTCGATGCCGAGCAGATGGGGCAACCTCGGCACGCCCACGCGTTTTCTTGTCACTAAAGCGCGACGTTAAGCACGCTGGAGCGGACCCCGCAAGGCGACGTTTTGGTGGATAAATAAGATCACAATTTCAGCCACGACAGCCGCTCGTCGGCGAAGGCATGCCCGGTCGGTGCCAGCGTCCCGGGATCGTCGAACGCACCGACATGGAGGTGGATTTCATCCGGCCAGCGATCGCCTTCCTAGGTCAGGGTCGACCCGCAGCGCCCGCAGAAGCCGCGTCGCACGCCCGGCGATGAGTCGGAGGTGGAGAGGTCGCCCGTGAACCGCACCTTCGCTGCCTCGAAGCCGGCATAGGCGGAAACCGGCGCGCCGGTGTGGCGGCGGCAGCTCTGGCAATGGCAGTAGCTCGTCCACTTGGGCTCGCCGTCGGCGGCGAAGCGGACGGCTCCGCAAAGGCAGCGACCTTCCCTCATGTCATCCTCCGGGTCTGGGCCCAGTATAACGGGCGCGCGGTCGGATCAGGGCAGCATGCGCGGACTGCTCCAGTGCATGGGCGATCCATCCCACGGTGCGGCCCAGCAGGAAGAGCGCCAGCGCGGAGTCCTTGGGCAGGCCGAGCACGCGCTCGACCACGACGGTGGTGAAATCGACGTTGGGCTTGCGGTCGATCAGGCGTTCGCCGGCAACCGCCAGCCGCTCGGCGAAGGCGAGCTCGGGCGAGTTCGGGACGGCCTCGCGCAGCAGGGCGAACAGCGTCGCCGCGCGGACATCGCCGTCGGGATAGAGCTGATGGCCGAAGCCCGGGATGTAGATGCGGTCGCGCACGCGTTGCACCAGCTCGCCGTCGAGATCGCGCGTGTTCTTGAGGTCGTCGAACAACGAGGCGACTCGGCGGGTCAGGCCGCCATGGCGCGGGCCGTTGAGCGCCGCGAGGCCCGCCATGGTCGCGCCGTAGAGATTGGCCCCGGTCGAGGCGACGACGCGGGCGGCGAAGGCCGAGGCGTTGAACTCGTGGTCGGCCGACAGCACCAGTGCCGCGCGCAAGAGCGGGGCGCGTTCGGGCGGCACTTTCCAGGCCGCGGCAAGCTCCTGGTGGACGGGCAGCGCCGAGAGCGGCCGGGCCGTGACCGCCGCCGTCAGCAGGCGCAGCACGCGCACGCCGGTCTCCAGCATCGCGGCACGGTCTTCGACCCAGCTCGGATGATCCAACGCGGCGGCGGCCGGCAGCACGACGAGGCAGCGGTCGACCGGCCCCAGGGTCGCTGCGGCCAGCCAGGCGCGGCGCAGCGCCGTGGTCATCGGCGGCAGGTTGTCGGCGGCGAAGGGGCGCTCGTCGCAGTCCCACAACAGCCGCGCCACTTGCTCGAGCGAAGCGCTGCGCGCCAGCTCGGCGGCATCGCGGCCACGATAATAAAGACGGTTGTTCTCGATCAGGGTGAGGGAGGATTCGAGCACCGGCGTGCCGAAATCGAGCGCGTGGTTGGCGATCGATTCGGCCTTGCGCCCGACGTCGCGCCGCCGCTTCAGCCGCGTGATGTCGTCGGCGCGATAGCGCCGCTCGCGCCGGCCATCGATCGCCTCGGAGCGCAGCAGGCCGCGACTGACATAGGCGTAGAGCGTTGCCGCCGACACGCCCAGGCGCCGCGCGGCTTCCCGTGAACTCAGCAATTCGTTCGCCATGCCATTATATTGATCAATATATTCAAGATTGACAATACATTTTGGTGATCCGACTTTGGCCATGATAGCGGGAAAGGGAATCCGAATGCTGCTGACACGGGTGAACAGCGGCCTCGACGGCGTCGTCGTGGCTGACACGGCAATGAGCGAGGTCGATGGCGAGGCCGGCCGGTTGATCGTGCGCGGCCACGCGATCGAGGAGCTGACGGCGACGCGCGGCTTCGAGGGCGTCGCCGCCCTCCTGTGGGAAGGCTACGCCGCGGGCGGCGGCGACGAGGCGGCGGTGCGCCAAGGCCTGGCAGCGGCGCGCGTACAGGCTTTCGCCGAAGTGCCCAGGCTCCTGGCGGCGACCCGCGGGCTCAACCCGGTCGAGGCGCTGCGCGTCGGCGTCGGCATGCTGCCCGACAGTGAGAGGACGCCGCATCATTACCTGGTCTGCGGCGCCATGCCGGTGTTCCTGGCGGCGCTGCTCAACGCCGAGAAGTCGATGGCGCCGATCGCGCCCGATCCATCGCTCAGCACGGCGCAGGATTTTTTACGCATGGTGCGCGGCCAGCGTGCCGGCACGGTGTTCGAGAAGGCGCTCGACACCTATCTCGCCACCATCACCGATCACGGCTTCAACGCGTCGACCTTCACCGCCCGCGTCGTCGCCTCGACGCACGCCGGCCTGATCTCCTCGGTGCTGGCGGCGCTCTGCGCACTCAAGGGCCCGTTGCATGGCGGCGCACCCGGGCCGGTGCTCGACATGCTGGACGAGATCGGCGAGGTGGCGCGCGCCGAGGCGTGGTTCGACGACGCCTTCGCCAAGGGCACGACCCTGATGGGCTTCGGCCATCGCATCTACAAGGTGCGCGATCCGCGCGCCGACGTCCTGAAGGCCGCCGTCGCGAAGCTGCCAGCCACGGCCGGGCGGCTGGCCTACGCCTCGGCGGTCGAGCAGGGCGCCATCGCCGCGTTGCGCCGGCACAAGCCGGGCCGCCCGCTCGACACCAACGTCGAGTACTACACGGCGCTCCTGCTCGAGGCGCTGGAGATCCCGCGCAGCGCGTTCACCGCGCTGTTCGCGGTCGGCCGCACCGCCGGCTGGTGCGCCCACATCTTCGAGCAGGAGAAGGGCGGCCGCATCATCCGCCCGCAGTCGAACTACGTGGGGCCGCGCCCCTAAACTCTGTGCGCTGGGGCGCGCCACTAGAGACGGAGCGAAGCTCCGTCGTAAGTGGCGCGTCTTCTCATACTCTTTGGGACCGCGCGCGTCCCGCGCGCTCATGAGCATGAGCGAGCCGGAGGCTCGCGGTCCGGAAGACCATGACGCGCCACTGGAGTGGCGCGCCCCCAGCCATGAACGTCAATTCCTCTTCACCGCCGAGCCGCGCCAGGTGCGGGCGCGGGTGCCGGCGGCGTCGAACACCCAGAGGATGATGTCGCCGCCGGTCGGCGTGAAGCGGACCGTGAAGTGGCGTCGCCAGAAGCTGCCGTCGGCGTGGGCGAACAAGGCCTCGGTGCCGAGCAGGTCGCGGCCGACCGTGAGAGTCGCGGAGCGCGGCCCATGCCGGGATTCGTTGGAAGCAAGCACGGCGACGCCGTCGATCAGCGGGCCAAAGACCAGCAGTTCGCCGCTATCGGCGGTCTGTATCGGGCCGGCGTCGATGCGCAGCCGGATCGCCGGCAAACCGTCGATGGTGCGAATCTCGAAGTGCACGCCAAAGGGCGCGGGATCGTCGCGGTCGACGTGCGGTTCCTTGGGCGGCGGATAGATGTCCTCGAGCGGGATCGATCGGTAGAACCGCGCAGCGCCGTCGTAGATGCCGAGCCATTCCGGCCACAGGCCCGACTGGGCGCGCGCGGCGAGCGTCGGCAGGAAGGCCGCACCTGCGCCGAGCAGGATGCGGCGCCCAATCATCTGGCGCGGCCGGCCACGACGTTGAGGTCGATCGTGACCTCGTTGGCGACCTGGCCGGTGGCAGCCCATTCGTTCTGGCCGACGCCGTAGTCGAGCCGTTTGACAATGAGTCGCCCGCGCGCCGTGCCGCGCTGCCGCCCGGGCTGGGCCGGGTCGTCGACGATGGTGAGCGTGAAGGGCAGCACGACGTCGCGCGTGACGTCTCGGAGGGTGAGCTTGCCGCGCGCCTCGTAGCGCTCGCCGCTGCCCGAGATCGAGGTCGCCACGAAGCGCGCCTCGGGGAACTTCTGGACGTCGAGGAAGTTCGGGCCCTTCATCAGCGAATCGACGTCGCGGTTGTTGGCCGAGACCGGGCGCGTGTCGATCTTGATGTCGATGCGCGCGGTGGCGAGCGAACTGGGATCGAGCACGATCTCGCCCGTCCAGGTGGGGAAGCGGCCGCTCACGATCGATCCGACCTGGGCCACGCCGAAGCTGATGGCGCTCGCCTTGGCATCGACCGTCCAGGGATCCTGCGGGCCGGCCAGCGACGGCAGTGGTGCCAGCATCAGGGCGGCGAGAGTGAACCAGGAGCGCATCAGCTTCCTCCGAACGGCCACATGCGGCGGAACACGCCGTCACGGCGCAGCACATCGTGGTGTACGACGGCAGCGACGTGAAGGATCAGCACAGCGATCAGCAACCGCGACAGAACATAGTGAGTGGTCTTGAGCGCCTCGAACAGGGCCTGGTCACGTGGCACCAGGTCGGGCAGGGGCAGGACGCCGAACCAGATGACGCTGACGCCCGCCGCCGAGCTCATGAACCAGCCGCTGATCGGCATGGCGAGCAGCAGCACCAGCAGCGCCCAATGTGCGATCGGCGCCAGCACGGCCTGCCAGCGCACGATCGTGCCGGGCAAGGGCGGCGGCGGGTGACGCCAGCGCCACAGCAGGCGGCCGACCGTCAGCGCCAGCACGGCGAGCCCGACCGACTTGTGCCAGTTGTAGGCCCAGAGCTTGGTGAAGCCGAGCGGCAGGCCGGTCATCCAGAGGCCAAGGCCCAGCATGCCGATCACCGCGACCGCGGTGATCCAGTGCAGCGACTGGGCAGTGCGATGATAGGTGGGCTCTTGGGACATCTCAGGGTGGCGTTTCCTCCCCAGCGAAGCTGGGGAGGTGTCGGCGTCTTACGCCGACGGAGGGGTCATGAGCGTCAGCACTGTTGCTCATGACCCCTCCGCCCACTGCGCGGGCCAGGCGTTTTGGCCGCTTCGCGGCCAAAAGCGCCACGCCCCTTCGCGGAGTCCGCGAAGGGGAGGAAGAACGTTGGCCGTCACGCCGGCTCTCGATGTTCCTCGTAGGTCTCGAAGAAGCGGCGGCCGGTGCCACGCTGGTTCTCGTAGATCGAGCCCTGATGATCTGCCGGCGGCAACGGCATGCGGATGGGAGCGGCGACGACACGCGGCTCGATGGTGGGCTCGCCTAAGACCATGCGGCCGTTGAACTCCTCGAAGTTGGCCACGCCGAGCAGCGGCCAGGCGTCGGCGGCGGTGTATTCGTGCAGCAGCAGCCGGCGCTGGCGGTTGGAGCGGTTGAGCGCCGAGCCGTGCACAAGGCGGACGTGATGGATGGTCATCGATCCGGCCGGGCCCATCAGCGGCACGGCCTTGTCCAAGTCGATGCCGCAGGCCTCGGTGTTCATGGCGCCGCAGAAGCGGCCGTCGGCGTGGTGATCGTAGGTCGGGCCGTGGTGGCTGCCCGGGATGACCATCAATGGGCCGTTGTCCATGTCGCAGTCGTCGAGATAGATGCCGGTCGCCAGCACGTCGTCGTTGGTGTGGGGATAGAAGGCCCAGTCCTGATGCCATTCGACCGGCGAGCCGTAGCCCGCGGACTTCATGTTGAGCTTGCCGCCGTGCTGGCGGATCGCCGGGCCCAGCAGCTGCGCCAGGACAGACGTGATCTTGGGATCGCGCGCCAGCGCATGGAAGAAGGCGTAGCGCTTGAAGATCGTGGGCTTCAGCCGCCGCACGCGCGGCAGCGCGGCGCTGTGGCTGGGTTCCAGGTCGTAGAGATCGTCGTTGGCCGAGACGCCGCGCGCCTCGGCAACGATGCGGTCGGTGAGGCCGCGCAGCTCGGCGAGCTGCTCGCCCTGGATCAGGCGCGGGATCACCAGGTAGCCGTCGCGCCTATACGTCTCGATCTGCTGGTCGGTGAGCATGCCAAGGACCATAGCACGGCCGGCCGGCTTGGCCGATAATCACGCCATGGCGATCCATGCTCTTTTCCCGACGCTGATCTACCGAGAATCGATCGCCGGGCCGGACCAGAAGCGGCTCAACCAGGACCTGGCCGACGAATGCCGCTCGCTCGCCGCCTCGGATGCGGCCGGAAGGCGGTGGTCCGCGAAGCACTATCTCGGCGGCTACACGTCTTATGGCTCGCTCGATCGGCTGCATCTCGTCTCGTCGTTGTTCGGCCGCCTGCGCCGGCGCATCGATCCGCACGCAAAAGCCTTCGCCCGCTCGCTGCACTACAATCTTGCGGGCCGGTCCCTCGCCATGACCGATTGCTGGGCCAACGTCATGCCGGCGGGCGTGGTGCATTCCCTGCACCTCCATCCCACGTCCTTCATCAGCGGCACCTATTACGTGGAAGTCCCCAGGGGCGCCGGGGCGCTGAAATTCGAGGATCCGCGGCTTGGCCTGCACATGGCGACGCCGCCGCGCCGGGCCGACGCGCCCAAAAGCTTTCACTCCTTCGTGAGTCTGCCGGCCAAGGCGGGGGATATGCTGCTGTTCGAGAGCTGGCTGCGCCACGAAGTGCCGCCGGCGCGCTTCTCCGGCGAGCGTATCTCGATTAGCTTCAACTATGGCTGGGCGGCGAAAGCCCGCCGCTGATGGGATCCCACATGCGCGCTCTTCTTGCCTTCGTCAGTCTGCTCGCCGCTGCCGGGACGGCCTCGGCCGACCAGGAACTGCCGATCTTCGACGCCCACATGCATTACAGCCACGACGCCTGGGAGGTCGTTCCGCCCAAGCAGGTGGTCGAGATCCTGAAGAAGGCGGGCGTCAAGCGCGCCATGGTGTCGAGCTCGAACAACGAGGGCACCAAGATGCTGCAGGACGCAGCACCCTCGGTGATCGTGCCGGAGCTCAGGCCCTACCGTTCGCGTGGGGAGCTCTCCACCTGGGCCAAGGACCCGACGATCATCGGCTTCCTCGAGGAGATGCTCAGCAAGCGCAAGTACGTGGCGATCGGCGAGTTCCACATCTACGGCGCCGACGCCGACCTGCCCAACATGCGCAAGGTGGTCGAGCTCGCCAAGAAGTACGGGCTGTACCTGCATTCGCATTCCGACGCCGACGCCGTGGTGCGCCATTTCCAGCAGGACCCGACCGCCCGCGTGCTGTGGGCGCATTCGGGCTTCGAGCGGCCGGAGAAGGTGCGCGAGATGCTGCGCCGCTATCCGACCCTGTGGTGCGATCTCGCTTTCCTCACCTCGCATGCCTCGAATGGCAAAGTGGCGCCGGGTTGGCGCGAGGCCTTCCTCGAATTCCCCGACCGCTTCGTGGTCGGCACCGACACCTTTACGCCCGAGCGCTGGCACTACGTCGTCGAGCATGCGCGCTGGTCGCGCCAGTGGCTCAGCGACCTGCCGTCGGACGTCGCGCGCAAGATTGCCTACGAGAATGGCGACCGCCTATTCGGTAGCCAGCTCGGCGGCGGCCAATGAGGCTGCTCGCGGCTCTCATTGGGCTGCTGATTGCCGTTCCGGCCTGGGCGGACTGCCCGCTCGACCTCGGACGCGGCACCGGCATCGTGGTGTTCTCGAGCCACTATCTCATCGCGTTCCGGCCCGACCCGTTGCGCATCGAGGTCGGCGAGCCATTCTCGCTGCTGTTCAACGTCTGCACCAAGAACGACAAGCCGGCCGAGCTGGTGGCGGTCGACGCCCAGATGCCAGAGCACAAGCACGGCATGAACTACCGGCCGACCATCGTGTCCCTGGGTGAGGGACGCTACCGCGTCGATGGCATGGTCTTCCACATGCCCGGCCGCTGGGAACTCGCCATCGACGTGCGCGCCGGCGAGGAGAGCGAGCGGCTGAGCCATGAGTTCGTCGTGAAGTGAAGCGCTGGCTGCTCGGTGCGCTGCTGGCGGCGCTTGCGGCGTCGGCTGTCGCGCAGGCGCCGCTGCCATGGTCGGACGACGAGGTGAAGGCGATCGCCCGGCACGGGCCGTGGCCGCCGCCGGCGCCGAGCGATCCGTCCAACCGAGTCGCCGGGATGCCCAATGCCATCGTGCTGGGCGAGCATCTGTTCAACGAGCCACGTCTGTCGGCCGACGGCGCCATGAGCTGCGCGACCTGCCATGTCGCTGGCCGAGACTGGGGTGACGGGCGCGCCAAGGCGATGGGGCGGCGAGAGCTCGATCGGCGCACGCCGTCGCTGTGGAACGTGGGCTATGCCCACTGGTTCGGCTGGGACGGGGCGGGCGATTCGCTGTGGTCGCAGTCGATCCGGCCGATCCTCGATCCGCGCGAGATGGCGGGCGATGCGGCGCGCGTCGCCGGCCTGCTACGCGAGGGCAAGGCGCTGGCCTGCGGCTACGAGCGCGCGTTTGGTCACAGGCCCAACGGGGACGACGAGAAGCTTCTGGTCGATGCGGCCAAGGCGCTGGCGGCGTTCCAGGCGACATTGGTCAGTCCGCGCACGCCGTTCGATGCGTTCCGAGATGCTCTGGTGGCCGGCGACCGTGAAGCAGCGGCGCGCTATCCGTTGGCAGCGCAGCGCGGGCTGAAAATCTTCATCGAAGCCAACTGCGCGGCCTGCCATTTCGGGCCGCGCTTCACCAACGGCGAGTTCGGCGATGTCGGCATCCCATTCTTCACGCGGCCGGGTGAGGTCGATTCAGGCCGCCTGGACGGGCTCGGCAAGCTCGCCAACAGCACTTTCAATCTATTGGGGAAGCACAACGACGATGCCTCCGGCGCCAGCGCCCTGCGCACCAGGCATGTGCAGCGTCTGCACAGCAATTTCGGCGAATTCCGCGTGCCCAGCCTGCGCCAACTCGGTTCGGGCCCCTTCATGCACAACGGCCATTTCGCGACCCTTGAGGACGTGGTGAAACACTATTCCGAAGTGAACCCCGACCGCCTGCACAGCGACGCCCTTCCGCTGGTCCGCCCGCTGGCGCTTACGTCGGAGCAGAGCGCCGACCTAATCGCCTTCCTGCGCACGCTGTCCGCAGAGGCGCCGCCGCGTCCGACACCACCGCCGCTCTGTCCTTAATGGGAGCGCGGGCCTCCGGCCCGCTCATGCTCTTCCGGACCGCGAGCCTCCGGCTCGCTCATGATTCATGAGCGCACAGGGAGGTCGCGTCAGACGCGACCCAGCGCGCGGTCCGGAAGACGAAGACCATGAGCGGGCCGGAGGCCCGCGCTCCCGTTCACTTCAACCGAGCCAGCGCGCTCTCCAAAATCCACGCCGCCGCTGCCGCGTCGACGCGCTCGGCGCGTTTGGCGCGGCTCATGTCGTAGTCGTCGATCATGCCGCGGGTGACGGCGGCGGTGCTCAGCCGCTCGTCCTGGAAGACGACGGGCAGGTTCGCGAGGGCAGGCGGGCCGTGGTTGGCGATGTTGGTCGCGAACTGGCGCACTGACTGGCAACGTGGGCCCTCGGTACCGTCCATGTTGAGCGGCAGGCCGATCGCCAGCGCCTTGATCTCATGTTTCCCGGCGAGCTCGGCGAGGTTGGCCAGATCGACCGCAAGCTTGCCGCGCTTCAGCGTCGTGAGCGGTGTCGCCAGCATGCGGAGCGCATCCGACGTGGCCACACCGATGGTCTTGGTGCCGACGTCGAGCGCCATCAGCCGGCCGGTGGGCACCAGCGTCCTCAACTCGGCAAAGTCGACGACGGCCATCGCTCAGGCCACCTTGCCGTCGAGCCAGGCCACCGTGTCCTCGGCGATCCGCTCCCAGCCCGGCTGTCCCGGCACCCAGTGGGCCTGTCCGGGATATTCGACATAGTCCGCGACATGGCCGAAGCGCTTGGCCGAGCGGCGTACGACTCCGGGTGGGGTGAGCTTGTCCTTCTCCGCCGCCACGAACAACAACGGCACCGTCACCAGCCGTGGATCGACCGTCGTCGTCTTGCTGCCATCAAGCCAAGGTAGGGCGATCTCGAACAGGGCCCTGCCCGAATCATGCACGAAGGTGGAATGAAGCTCGGCACCCTCCCGCGGATCGGTCGTATTAAAAGTATGCGACAGCGCCTCGGCAAGCGTCGCGCGATGCGGCTTGCGCCACCAGCCCCAGTTGAGCTGGATGCGCGCGAACGCCAACAGGTTCGACGGCCGGAGCGCGATCACCCCGGCGTCCGGCGCCGGCGTCAGCAGCACGCCGGCCCGGGCGAGGCCGCGCGCGCAGAGCATCAGCGCCAGCAGGCCGCCCATCGAATGGCCGATCACGACCGGCTTCTCCGGCAGGCCCTCGATCGTGTTTGTGAGATCGGCCACATAGTCGCCGAGGCTGGTCGTGCCAAGACCGGCGGGCGGCGCGAGAGGCGGGGCATCGTGATGGCGCAGAACGGGGGCGATGGTCTGCCAGCCGCGGGCTTCGAGGAACGGCCGCCAGTTCCGCCAGACGTCCGGCGTGCCCCACATGCCGTGAATGAAGACTGCCACCTTGGCCATCGTCGAGGTTATAAGACGATGGGGCCCTTCGGTCGACACAGGGTACAAGAACAAGAGTTGCAGGGTAGGCTCGTCAGGTGACCGATACTTTCTACGCTCTGCTGGCGATCTCCATGGTGCTGGTGGTCGTGAGTCTGCTGGTGCCGTTGGCCGAGCGCTTCCGCCTGCCGCACACCGTGCTGCTGGCCATCGCCGGCATGGGCATGGGCTTCCTCGGCTCGTGGCTGATCAACAGCGGCGTCAAGCTCGGCGCCCTGGGCGACGCCTTCATCGGCCTCGACAAGCTCGAGGTCGGCGCCGACATGTTCCTGCCCCTGTTCCTGCCGCCGCTGCTGTTCACCGCCGGCCTCAACATCGAGGTGCGACGGCTGATGGACGAGGTCCACGCGGTGCTGCTGCTGGCGATCGTCGCCGTCGTGGTGTGCATCGCCTCGGTCGGCTTCGTCGTGCACTGGGTCACCGGCATGGACCTCATCGTCTGCCTGCTGCTGGGGGCCGTGGTCTCGACCACCGATCCGGCCGCCGTGATCGGCATCTTCCGCGACGTCGGCGCGCCCAAGCGGCTATCGATCCTGGCCGAGGGCGAATCGCTCCTGAACGACGCCGTCGCCATCGCCGCCTTCGGCCTGTTCATCGGCATCCTGGTGAGCCGGGTCGACCCCAGTGCGGCCATGCCTGGCTCGCCCAGCGGCGTCGTGATGGTTTTCCTGCGCGAATTCGTGGGCGGCCTGGTGCTGGGCTTCCTGCTGGCGCGCGCCGCCATGTTCATATTGCCGAGGTTGGGCGAATCGGAGTCGGCCATCGCCTCGGTGACGGTGGCACTCTCCTACCTCTCCTTCGTGGTCGCCGATCGCTACCTGCACGTCTCGGGTGTCGTCTCGACCGTGATGGCGGCGCTGACCGTCGCCGCCTACGGCCCCACACACCTGCATCCGCACCAATGGTCGTCGCTCAAGCGGCTGTGGGAGCAGCTCGAGTTCTGGGCGAGCTGCCTGATCTTCGTGCTGGCCTCGATGCTGGCGGCCAACGTGCTGCTGCAGATCACCTGGCTCTATTTCCTGGCCGTGGCCGCCGTGGCGGTCGGCGCCTTCACGGCGCGCGGGCTGGTCGTGTTCGGCATGCTGCCGGTGCTGGAGAAGGTCAACCTCGTCCAGCCGGTCGATAGCCGATACAAGGCCATCCTGGTGTGGGGCGGCCTGCGCGGCGCGGTGACCATCGTGCTGGCCATGGTGGCGGCCGGCAACGACAAGCTGCCCGAGGACACCCGCGAGTTCATTGCTCTCTCGGCCACGCTGTTCGTGCTGTTCACGCTGTTCGTCAATGCGACCACGCTCGGCCTGTTCATGCATGCGCTGGGCCTCGACAAGCTGTCGCGCCTGGAGCTTGCCCTGCGCGACCGCGTGCTGGCGCTGTCGAAGGTCAACGTCGACCGCCATCTGGCGCAGATCATCCGTCGCCGCAGCGCGCGCATCGAGGGCCTCGCTG
>JAKFVH010000028.1 GCA_021732285.1 Reyranella sp.
TCGTAGCCGTCGAGCCGCTTGAAGCGGGCCAGCACGTCGCAGGCGAGCGTCGTGTAGGCGTGCCCGATATGGGGCACGTCGTTCACGTAATAGATTGGCGTGGTGACGTAATAGGTACCGCGGCCCGACATGATGACCGAACTCTCAGCGCATTGCCGATTGGAGGACGAGGAAGCTGCCCAGCACCGTCTGCTTGCGGTCGAGATTGACCCGGTCGGCGCCGGACAGCAGTTCGGCGGCCTTTTCCCACGCCGCTATCCAGCGATCAAGGCTGGCCGCCGCCAGCAATCGCGTCTGCAGGCCGCGCTCTGCCGGCACGACGGGTGCAGCTTCTCCACCCAGCGCCGACTGCCGCGCGAGACCTTTTAGCCAGCCGTCGAACAGGTAGTTCAGCGAGCGCCAGGCGGCGTTCGCCTCCTCGCCGCGGCGCGCGAAGCGCTCGGCGAAACCGTGCAGGCGCGCCATGTCGAGCTCGGGCAGAGTCGCCAGCACCGAAACCATCTCGCTGTAGAGCTCCAGGCTGCCCGCGCCGGCAAGTTCCAGCGCCCGCCCGATGCTGCCTTCGGCGAGCCGCGCCAGCGCCGCCCTCTCCTGCTCCTTCACCTCGGGTGCATGGTCGCCCAGCAGGCGCACGACGATGTCGTCGGTGAGCGGCGGCAGGGCGAGTCTGCGGCAGCGCGACCGGATGGTGGGCAACAGTCGGCCCGGCGCATGCGCCACGATCAGCAGCACGGCGTTGGGCGGCGGCTCTTCCAGGATCTTCAGCACCGCGTTGGCGCTGTTGCGGTTCATCTCGTCGGCCGAATCGACTATCGCGACGCGCCACAGACCCATTGCCGGCGTCATGTGCATGAAGGCGCCGAGCTCGCGCACGTCGTCGACGGCGATCTCGGCGCGCATGCGGCCGGTGTCGGGATTGAGCGTGCGGCGGAGATGGAACAGGTCGGGATGCGAGCGCGCATCGACCAGCGAGCGGCCCGGCGCGTCGGCCGCGACGTCGAGCCCTTCCGCGGCACCACCACCGAACAGCCCGCCCTGCTGCTGGCCGCACAACAGGAAGCGCGCGAAGCGCCAGGCCAACGTCGCCTTGCCGATGCCGCGCGGGCCCGCCATCAGCCAGGCATGGTGCAGCCGTCCGCTCTCGTGGGCCGCGAGCATGGTCTTCTCGGCCGCCTCGTGGCCCAGCAATCGCTCGCTGCGCCACGGCGGCGGCCAGTCGTAGGGCCATTCGAGCTTCTCCAGCTCGCTGGCGTCGACGCTCGCCTTGCCCCTCGCCATCCGTCAGGCTCCCAGCCGGTCCCTCACCGCATCAGCGACCGCCTGGGCGATCGCATCGACCGTTCCTGTAGCATCGATCACGACGCAGCGCTTGGGCTCCCGTGCGGCGATTTCGAGGAATCCGCTACGCACCCGGGCGTGGAAGTCTTGCGGCAGGCTTTCGTAGCGCGTCTCCGAGCCGCGCCGCTCGGCCGCCCGCTTGAGCCCGATCTCGATCGGCAGGTCGAGGATGAGCGTGAGGTCGGGGCGAAAGCTGCCGGCCGCGACCTCGTAGAGCTGCTCGAAAATCTTCCGGTCGATGCCGTGGCCGTAGCCCTGGTAGGCGAGCGTCGAATCGGCGAAGCGGTCGCTCACCACCCACTCGCCGCGCTTCAGCGCCGGCCACACCGTGGAGCGCAGATGCTCGCGCCGTGCCGCGAAGTGCAGCAGCGCCTCGGTCGTGCCGTCCCAGCGCTCGACGGGACCTTCGACCAGAAGCTTGCGGATCATCTCCGCGCCGGGCGAGCCGCCGGGCTCGCGCGTCGTGGTGACGCGATGGCCGCGCCCCTCGAGCCAGCTCTTGAGCCGCGCGATCTGGGTCGACTTGCCCGCTCCTTCGCCGCCTTCGAGGGTGATGAAACGCCCCTTGGCGTTCTCCGTCACGAGAGCCAGCCGAACAGGTAGTGCCGGATCATGGTGGTGACGCGACCGAACACGCCCATGCGCGGCACGTCGGCCCCGGCTTCCAGCGGATATTCGACGGTCCGGTTGTCGGGCAGCGTCACCACGGCGGTGCCGAGCTTGGCGCCCTTGGTGATGGGCGCCGCGATCGGCCCATCGAAGCGGGCGACGACGCGCGGCGTCACGGTCTGGCCGGTGGGCGCGGTGATCTGCACCGGCTTGGCCACGATCAGCGGCACCTTGTCGAGCGAGCCCAGCCACACCGGCGCCTCGACGACGGTGTCGCCGGCGCGGAAGACTGTGGTGTTCGTGGACTCTCGGAAGCCCCATTCCATCAGCCGCGCCGTCTCCTGGGCGCGCTCGGCCATCGAAGTGAGGCCGTTCACCACCAGGATGAGCCGCCGTCCGTCGCGGATCGCCGACGTCGCCTGGCCATAGCCGCCCTCTTCCGTGTGGCCGGTCTTGAGGCCATCGGTGCCCGGCACGGTGCGCAGCAGGCGGTTGCGGTTCTCCTGCTTGATGTTGTTGTAGGTCCAGTTGGTCTCCGCGTAGTAGCGGTAGAGCTTGGGGAAATCCTCGATGGTGCGCCACGACAGCACCGCGAGGTCGCGCGCCGTCGTCCACTGCCCGTCGGCCGGCCACCCCGACGCGTTCTTGAACACCGTGCCGGTCATGCCGAGCTCGCGCGCCTTGGCGGTCATGCGCTCGGCGAAGCTGTCCTCGTTGCCCGACATCCCTTCGGCGATCACCACGCAGGCGTCGTTGCCCGACAGCACGATCATGCCCTTGATCAGGTCCTCGACCGAGACTTCGCTGCCCAGCTCCACGAACATGCGTGAGCCGCCCATGTTGCGCGCCCGCTCGCTGACGCGAAAACGCGTGTCGAGCTTCAGGCGACCGGCATTGAGCTCTTCGAAGGCGATGTAGATCGTCATCAGCTTGGCCATCGACGAGGGATGCATCGGCTTGTCGGCATCCTTGAACAGCAGCACCGTCGAGGTCTGCGGATCGACCATGAAGGCCTGCTTGGCGAGCGTGCCGATGCCGACCTGCGAGGGTGGCAGCGCCTCGGTCTTGGCGGCGGCCGACGGCGCCGTGGGCTTGGCCGGCGGCGTGGTCGTGCGCGGCTTGGCGGGCGGCTTCTGCTGCGGCTGTTGGGTCTGGCGCTTAGGCGGCGGCTGCTCGGTCTGCTGGGCCAGGACAGCGAGCGGCAGAGCGGCGAGGCTGGCTGCGACGAGGATCGCCGTCAGGGGGCGCAGGAGATCATTCAGACACGACACGGGCGTCTCCATAGCCAGATCGCTTCAGCCTGTCCGCCACGATTCCGGCGGCGTCGGCGGTTGAATAGGGTCCCAGGCGCACGCGCCAGACGTCGCGTCCGCCGGCCGATGCCTGGGAAACTTCCGAGCTGCCGTAGCTGCGCACCGCGCCGCGCTGGCGCTCGGCGTTTTCCATCGTCGAGAAGGCCCCTGTCTGCACATAGAAGCCGCTGCCGGCAAGCGCAGATGTCGGAGCCGCAACGGGTGCGGCGCCAGAGGCCAGCGAGGCCACGGTCACCCCTCTTCCGCCGCTGCCATAGGCCACCGGCGTCTCGACCGAAGGCGGCTGCGTCGTCGTCGGCCACACTGGCTGCGGGTTGGGCTGCGCCGGCACGACGGCCGGCTGCGGCTGCGGCGCCACCGGCGGCGGAGGTGGTGCGGCCGCCATGGTCGGTGCAGGCGCCGTGCGCTGACCGGAGGCGACCTGGATCACGGCCGCGTTCTGCTCGGCCGGCCCGCCGCCGGCGACGGCGACGTCGCGCACGGCCATGCTCTCGGCCGGCAGCTGGTCGATGCGCACCCGCGCCGTGCCGTTGCGCACGACGTCGAGTTCCTGTGCCGCGGTGCGCGACAAATCGATGATGCGGCTGCGGGCGAACGGGCCGCGGTCGTTGATGCGCACGACCGTGCTCATGCCGTTGTCGAGGTTGGTGACGCGCACGATTGCCGGCATCTGCAAGGTGCGGTGCGCGGCCGTGCGCTCGCTCTGGTCATAGCGCTCGCCGTTGGCCGTCGACTTGCCGTGGAAGCCCGGTCCGTACCACGAGGCCACCCCGGTCTCGGTCCGGTTGAATTCTTCCTGCGGCGTGTAGGTGACGCCGTCGATCTTGTAGGGCGCGCCGACCTTGTAGGTGCCGCGCTGCGCCACCCCGGCGCCGCCGCCCCGGCTCGACGATCCGCAGGCGCTGAGCAGGCCGGCCAGGCAGCCAAGCAAAAGCAGCGTCCCCAGGACACGAGCGGCCGGCATCGGACGAGTACGCGGGCTGACTACTGCTAGGGGCATGGCTGCCTGATCATACATCATCTTGGTAAAATCGGGCAGTCTCACCTGGCCGCGGCGATCTTGTCGGACAAGAGCCCGACGGCGAGCGCGAAGAAATCCGACTGGTTCCAGCGCAGGATGGCCTGGAAGTTTGCCGTCGTCAGGAAGGTCTGACCGCCCGCCCCGGCCGGGCGCACGATGCGCTCGCCCTGCCCCGCCGGTGTGCCCGCTGGTACCTCCTGGCCCCACGACACGCCGGGCCGCCAGCCGACGCGCCGCAGGTAGTTGGTGATCGAGGCGAAGACGTCGGCCTTGTTGGTCCAGATGTCCATGCGCCCGTCGCCGTCGCCGTCGGCGGCATAAGCGAGGAAGCTTGTAGGGATGAACTGGCACTGCCCCATCGCGCCCGCCCACGAGCCCTTCATGTTGTCGAAGGAGACGTGGCCCTGGGCCAGGATCTTCAGCGCCGCGATCAGCTGCTGGCGGAAGAACTGGGCGCGGAAGTTGTTGTAGACCAGGGTCGCCAGCGCATCGATGACCTCGAAGTCGCCGAGGTTCTTGCCGTAGTTGCTCTCGATGCCCCACAGCGCGACCACGGTCGACGGCGGAATGCCGGTCGGCCCGGCGAAGCGGTCGACGAGCGCCCGGTTCTCGGCCAGCCGCGCGCGACCGTTCTTCACGCGCTCGTCCGACACCACGATCTCGAGATAACGGTCGAACGTCATCTTGAACTCGGGCTGGTTGCGCGCGAGTTCCATCACCCGCGGGATTTCGTGGACCTTGGCCAAGGCCATGTCGAGCGTGCCGGCGTCGACGCCCGCCTTCAGGGCCTCGGCGCGGATGGTGCGCAGGAAGGCGTCGAACTTGGGATCGCCGCTTTGCGCCAGGGCCGTGGCCGGGGAGAGAGCCAGGGCGGTACAGACAAGACGTCGGCTTATCACGATTGGCCCACCTTCTGAGCGAGCAGATGAAGAACGATAGCGAAGTAACTGGGGACCTTGCAATATTTGTGGCGGACACGGAGACTAAAATCCAGGGAACTGCCGGGCACGGGAGATCCGACTTGGCCGCGCGACTGATCGCCGTGCTGGCGCTGTTCATCCTGCCGCTCGCGGCGCCATCGATTGCCCAGGACGGCGTGGTCGATTGCGGCAACGGCTTCCATTGCCCCAAAGGCAATGCCTGCCTGCTCGAGGGATTTTGCGCCGTCGTGGTCGATGTCGTGCCGGGCAGCGTGCCGTCGAAGACCACGCCCGGGTTCTTCTGTGAGCCGGGCTTTCGCGAAAGCACGATCCAGCCAGGCAAATGCATTCCCGGCAGCTACACCGAATGCCCCAATGGCTTCACCTGCGCGCCCGGATACCAATGCGCGCCGAGCGGTGGCTGCACCGGCGGGCCGCCGCCGACCGGTCCGATGTGCGGCGGCGGGCTGCGCTGCGCCGAAGGCCGGATCTGCTCGAGCCGCAACACATGCCTCAATCCGGAATATTTCAAGGATTGCGGAAACGGCACGATCTGCACCAAAGGGGCGGCATGCGAACTAGGCGGCTCGGGGTGCGTGGCCGTGGCGCCCGAGCGCACACGCCAGCAGCCGAATTCCCGCTGATGATGATGCGTGTAAAGAAAGCCGCCGAAGTAACTGGCGACCCGCGATATTTGCGGTGGTGAGATCGCGCAAGCCAGGCCACCGGTCGCCCAACAGATAAAATTGTCCACCATCGAGGGTGGCGAAACGCACAGAAACGCGGCTAGAAGTCGAATAGCACCGCTTGTGGGAGCGGTTTGGGAGTCGGAGGGGCAACCCTCCAGTTGAGCGGGATCATCACGATCGAATGTGCCTTGGCGCGGCCTCGCCCAGTCGCGCCCGTCTGTCCTTTGTTGGTTTTTTTGGGGGCTCATGAAAAGGACATCGCATACTGCGGCGCTTGCTGCCTTGCTGTTCTTCAGTTCGGTTGTCGCGGCCGTCGCCGCGGACGATTGTGTCGACCACGACATGCCCTTCGAGACGGCGCGCACCTCGGAAGAGCGCCTGCTGGGCAGCGACGACGAAGCGGCACGCTTCCTCGCCAATCAACCCTTCAGCCGCGAGATCGCCGCGACCGCAGTCGTGAACGATGCGTTCGCGCCGTCGCTGGCGGCGGCGCGTGTGCCGGCGACGCTGCTGCTCGAAGCCCGTCAGGCCCTGGCCGGCGCGATCGACCTCGAGCGCGAGGTCGGCGCCGGCGATCGCTTCCATGTGCGCTATCGCCAGACCTTCACGGCCGAGGGGGTGCCGATCGGTACCGCGCAGCTGCTGTGGTTCGAGCTGCGCACGAAAGTCCGGGGCACGATCGCGCTGCATCGCTTCCGGCCGAACGGCGGTGTCGAGCGGCTGTGGCTGGCCAACGGAGAAGCTGTCGGCACAGCACCGCTGCGCCTACCGCTCGACGTCATCAACGTCTCGTCGGGCTTCGGCATGCGCCCCGATCCACTCGACAAGCCAGGCCCGGCGATGGGGCCGCTGGCCGATCCCGCACCGGTGGCCGCGGCTGCCGCGCCCGAACCGCCGCCGCCGCCCAAGGAGGAGCCTTTGCCGCCGCCGCGTCGGCCGACCCTGGGCGGTCTCTCCGCTTTCGGTGGCGCGCGCGATGTCTTCGACTCCGGCCGTCCGGAGTTCCATCGCCGCCGCCCTGATCCCGAGCCGGCGCCCGAAGTGGCGCCCGAGCCGCCGAAGGTCGAGGCGGCCCTGCCTCCCCCACCGCCCAAGCCGCGCCTGTTCATGCATGACGGCCTGGATCTCGTTGCCGTGACGGGCACGGAGATTTATGCCGCGGCCGACGGCATCGTGACGGGCGCCGGGCCCAACGGCCGCTACGGCAACTGGATGCAGATCGACCATCCCGGCAAGCTGACGACCGTCTACGGTCACCTCTCGGCCTTCGCTCCGGGCATCGAGGCCGGCACGCGGGTGAGCCAGGGCGAGCTTGTGGGCTTCGTCGGCAACACCGGCCGCTCGACCGGCGCGCACCTGCACTTCGAGATCGTGGTCAACGGCCGCACGGTCAATCCGCTGACCTTCCCGGGGATCAAGCGCGCCCAACTCACGGGCGCCGACCTCGACCGCTTCAAGAAGCAGGTCAAACGCTCCCTCGAGGAGCGCGACCGCGAGGCCAAGGTCGAGGCGGCGATCCTGGGGATGCTCAACTAAGGCTTGGCTTCGAGGGCCAACGCCAGTATCGCTCGGCTCAGATGGATGGGTGGCCGAGTGGTTTAAGGCACCGGTCTTGAAAACCGGCGTGGGTTCACGCTCACCGTGGGTTCGAATCCCACCCCATCCGCCATTTCAGTCCTTGAGTGGGCACCGCATTTACACTGCCGTTCGCCACCAGGGTCTGGAGCAGCCGGGACTTCGATCCCATGATCCGCACTTCGCCGGTATCGACCTCGACGCGCTGTGCAAGGGCGCGCAGATGGTCCCGGCGATAGCCGCCGCCTTCAAGCCGGATACGCTCCCGCGCAGTGCCGGCGAACTTGCGCAACGTCTGCGGCGTCACCGCCTGCTGGCCTGAGCTCTGAAGCATGGCCTGCGCGCGCGTGGCGTCGGCCTTCGCGTGATCGCGAACGGCCTTCAGCGCCTCGATGCGATCCTTGAGCGCCGGATCGTCGAGCCCGGCCACTCCCGTCTCGATGGCGTCATAGAGGCGCTTGAGACGCAGGTCCGCCTCCGTGGCCCGCTTGTTTAATTCGGCAATATGCTCGCGGCGACGATCGGCGCGCTCCTCCCTGCGGTCGAGAACGCCGGCAAGGATGGTTTCCAGCCGCTCGGGCTGAAGCAGGCGGTCCTTCAGATGGCTTGCGACCAAGTCGTCCAGTTTCTCCATCGGTACGGCCATCCCTTCGCAGCCTGTCGCACCCTGCCGCGCCCTGGTCGAGCAGGCATAGTAGCGATAGCGGCCGCTCTTGCCGGTGCGGATGGTCATGGCTCCGCCGCACCGGGCACAGTGGATGAGCCCGGTAAGCATGGTCGGGCCACTGATCACGCGAGCGGGCATCACCTTGGGATTGCGGGCCTTGAGCAGCGCCTGCACCGCCTCGAACGTCTGCTGGTCGATAATCGGCGGCACGGCAACCGTCACCACCTCGCTGACCGGCTTCCACTTCCGGGTCTTCGACCGCTTGTTGAAGTGATGCTCGCCCACATAGGTCCGGCTGGTCAGCATGCGGTGGATCTGAGCGATGCCCCAGCGCCCGCCATCGCGGGTGAAGATGCGATTGCGGTTGAGATAGGAGACGATGTTCTTGATGCCCATCTGGCCCGATGTGCCGTCGCCCTGGAGGGCAAGACGGTAGACCAGCCGCACCGTCTCGGCGTGCAGTGGGTCGATCTCCAGCTTCTTCTTGACCTTCGCCCCGCGTGTCTCGGCGGCAACGGTGCGATAGCCGATGGGCGGCAGCGCTCCGTTCCAGAAGCCCTGGCGGGCATTCTCCTTCAGGGCACGGATGACGTGCTTGGCGTTCTCCTTGGATTGATACTCGTCGAACAGCGCCATGATCTGCCGCATCATGACGTGCATGGGATCGTCGCCCATCTCCTGGGTGATGGAGACGAGCCGCACCCCGTTCTTGGCCAGCTTGCGAACGTAGAACTCCAGCTCGAAGTGATCGCGGAAGAAGCGCGAGAAGCTGTGGACCACGACGATGTCGAAGGGCGCGGGCTTCGACGTGCCCGCCTCGATCATCCGCTGGAACTCCGGGCGGCGATCGTTGGTCGCCGATGCGCCCGGCTCCACGAAGGTCTCGACAACCGAATAGCCGCGAGACTGGCAATGGGCCTCGCCCTGGCGCTTCTGGTCGGGGATGGAGACATCATGCTCGGCCTGCCGCGCCGTCGAGACGCGCAGGTAGAGGGCGGCGCGCAGCGGCACGGTCATGGCAGGTGTCTCCTGGTCAGATCATGAGTGTGGCCCGAACAGCTCGTCGAACAGGTCGCCGAACCAGCGTTCGAATACATCCACCTCGGCCTCGGTGACGGGAACGTCCTGCGGCCAGTCGTCGGTGACGGTCCAGGTCGAAAGGTCGTGCACGGGTGGACGGCCCGGGAATGGCCACGGCTCGCCGAGCAGCTGGCGGAGCTGTTCAGATGCCGAAGGCCGAGGCGGACGCGCAGAGCGAGGCATTCCGCCAAAGTCATGGAGGCGGCAGGCCGAGACAATCGTCCGTCTCTACGCCACAGCCCGACGCGTAGTCTGGGGTAATCAAACAAGCACAGGACGGCTCCCGGCGGTGCTGGCGTCAGGTCGGCAGACACTAGGCGGTGCTCCTTCATGGACCTATGCTTCCTGCTTGGTCCGTGGAGAGACGGCGAGGCCGAGGAAGACGACAATGGCCCGATTGAGCCGCAGGATGTCCTCCTCGTCCAGGCGGCCGATCTGTGCGCCGACTCTGCCCTTCGGGACGGTGGTGATCTTGTCCACCATCAGCCGACAGGCCGCGCGCAGCCCGTTGCGCTCGTTTGGTTCCACGGGCAGCCGGAACAGCGGCGCTTCGGTCTTGTCGGTGGTGAGGGCGCAGACGGTGACGGAAGCGGTGGCGTTGAAGCTGTCATCCTGCACGATGACGACGGGCCGCGGCTTGCCCGCATAGCCCTTGCCGCCTGCTACGGTCCAGATATCGCCACGTCTCATTCATCGCCCCAGTCCGACACCGCGTCGATGAACGCCTGATCTTCGGCGGCTCGGGCGCTTCTCGCGACGGCGAGCGACTGCCGATGCGCTTGCGATCGGAAAGACGGCGCCCGCACGTCCGGCACCCAAATCTGGATCGGACGCAAGCCTTGCGAGCGTAAGCGCTTTCGATGTTCCCGCACCTTGACACGGGAGGGCTTGGGCTTCGCTGCCGGGGCCATGATCTTCCTCCACCTAGGTTACATGTAACCTATCACGAGCCGCTCGCTTTGACCAGCCACTGGGGTCAAGAAAGGAGCGCAGCGCTCCCAATTCGCCCTAACTGCTTGGCAAGCCCTGGCGGGCCGGCGACAGGCGGTCAAGGCTGGCGCGGCACGCGCCACCGCGAAGCGGCTGCGGCCTTGACGGGGGCTGGCGCCGGTCCGGCCTCCTGCCTGCAAGCAGGCAGGCTCACAACCCCAGCCCGCGCTTCCGCCCGAACGACCAGTCGACATCGCCGCCGGGCATGGCGACGCCGGAGATATGGCGGCCCATCTGCTGCTCAAGCGCCGGCCGCCAGGGCACGAGGCTGAAGCCCAGGCCATCATCGATCATGGCGAACCGGCCGCTGGAAAGCTGGGTGGAGCCGACGAGCTGGCCGGCGACATAGTTGCCGGGGACAGCCGGCTGCCAGTCCCGCCCGCGCTCCGCGGCCAGCGCCCTGCCGGCGCGTTCGATGTCGATGACCTCAAGCCGCCGGATCAGGTCTTTCGGCACAATGACACGGCCGTCGCCATGGTCGGTGGCATAGCCCATGTCGACCAGCGACTGCTTGCGCTTCTCCAGGGCCGCCTTCACCTCGCGGCCGAACCCTTCATCCGCCAGGACGGTACGTTCGCGGGAAGCAAGCTCGCGGTCCAGCCAGGTTGCACCCTCATGGCCGATCTGATGACGTAGGCCGGTGGGTGACAGGATGCCGATCCGGATGTTCCCGCGGTCCCGCGCCAGGTCATAGGCCCGCCCGCGCTCGACCAGATCAGACGGGACGCGCCAGTGATCGGCGTCGAGCCTTTCGGCATGCCCGGCGCGGCGCAACGCCTCCAGCCGGCGCACATGGGAGCGGACGAACGCCTCGGGATCGCCGCCGGTGCGGCCGATGCTGGCCCTGGCCCGTTCCAAGTGCACTGACGGGCGATAGAGGCCGTCTCGGCCAGCCACGTCCATGATGTTGCGGTCCGCCGCGCGCGGGCCGGCTTGGCCGGAGCCGGCGGCCACGATCATACCCCGGCCGATCTCCTCGGCACGGCCGGCGTCCATCTCCAGGTGATGGACGCGCCCGTCCACGCCGTCGATCACCAGGCGCACGCGGTCGGCCATCTCGTCGCCGCCCAGGCCCTTGGCGAGCACGCGCCCGATGATGCGGTCAGTCGTTTCCTCCCGATGGAGCAGGTAGCGGGTGAAGGGACGCGCCTCGGCCAGGCCTTCCTGCTCCAGGGCGCGGTGCATGGTCTTGATGATGTCGCCACGCTCGCCGAGCTCGCGCAAGACCGGCTCGGCCCGGCCGGAGATGCTCCAGCGCCCGACCTCCATCTCGGTCGCCAGCCGCATGCTCTCCAGCTTGCGCGCGCGGGCAATCAGCAATGCCCGGTTGCGGCGCGCCGTCTCCAGCATGTCCTTGTCGGGTCGCAGGTCGACGAAATCGGCGCGGCTCTGCTGCTCTGCGATCAGCATGCGGTCGAGGCGGGTGAAGCGCTCGGCCCCGACCTCCGCCTCCAGGCCGCGCGTGACCTCCTGCTCGGTCTGGCGGCCCAGCTCCAGGGTGACGATGTCGGTCGCCCGCTCGCGCACGC
>JAKFVH010000087.1 GCA_021732285.1 Reyranella sp.
TGCCCGCCCTGCGCACCATCGCCCCTCCAACATCGGCTGATCCCATGTCCCCCTTCCGTTCCGCGCTCGCCCTCCTGATCGCCGTTCCGCTCGCGGCCGGTTGCTCCAATCCTGATCCGGCCGCGCCTGTCGGCCCTGCGGTGCCGATGCCGCAGATCCAGGCCTCGATCGACAACTCCACGCCCGACGCCGCCCAGCGCGGCATTGCCAACAAGACGTGGCTGTGGGCCGGCAACGGCCCGGCGCAGATCCACTACTCGACGGCTGACGGCCGTGACTTCGCCTGGGTGGTCGGCCAGCCCCGCATCTTCGCCGGCGAATGGCAGGTCAACACCGCGCCCGGCCCCGTCGGCCAGTCGATCGTCCAGATCTGCCTGCGTTATCCCGGCGTGCGCCTCTCGGGCCTCAGCGCCGACTGGAGCTGTCGCCCGGCCGGCCAGATGTTCTACGAGATGGCCGAACGCGAAGCCGGCGACCCCTTGCGCATCAACGGCCGCACCCAGGCGCTGTTCGTGCTCGAGAAGACCCCGGCCAACCTCGCCGAGGTGCAGGCGCGGGTGCGCAACTAGATCAGGGCATGCACGATGCCGAGGCCGGCGAGCAGGCCGAACGTCATGACAATCACGGTGAGAAAGCCGATCGCCATGACCAGGGCCGCGAACAGCGGAACAAGCAACAGCGCCAAGGCCCCGACAATGAGGGCGCGCAGCGGGTGCGCGGCAAGGCTCGCGAGGTCGAGGGGCCGTCCGCCGCGCGGGGCAGCGCCCATGGCACTGAGACGCGCCAGGCGCTTGCTCGTCGGCGGTGTGAGAGCCAACGCCAAGGTGCGCCGGTCGGTGACGGCGCGACGAGCCGTCGTCGGCGCGGCAATGAACAGATAGGCGAAAGCTTCGCCGCCGGGAGGCGGATCCGCCACACCGATCCTCTCCAGCGCTTGGGCGAAGGCTTCCGGATTCCGCCCGAGCTTCACGGCGCGGGCGTCGGTCCAGTAGCAGCGGTTGCGCCATAGCAAGGCCATGGGCGGTCCCAGGAACAAGGCCGTCCAGAGGAACAGGATGAGCTTGTAGAATATCGAGACCAGATAGAAGGGCAGCAAGAGGAACTGCACCAGCCTGGCCACGAGCGCGGGCGCATTGCCGGCAATCTTGTCCAGGTCGGGAATCATGTCGGCCTCGAGGCCCTCTTCCAGACCCTCGCCGGCGCGTCCCAGCGCATCGCTGCCGGTTCGTCGGGTCACCGAGACCAGCATCAGCCCGCCCAGGGTGCGCCAGGCCGACCAGCGCAGGGGCAGATCGAGCACGGTGAGGAAAAATCCCAGCGTGCGGAATACCGCCATGATGCCTGCCGCGGCGCGCAGATCTCCGGCCCCGATCGCGGAGATCAGACGTGCGGCGACAGCCTCGGTTTCGTTGCGATCCAGCCTGTCGAGCATGCCGCGCGTGAACAGCACGATGCCTTTGTCGTGGGCCCCCAGCGCGGCTGCATTGACCATTGGCGTATCGATCAGGAAGAGCAGCGGTGGCGGTGCGCCGGCGCCGATCGCGACCTCCTCGACGATATTGCCGAGCTGCCGTTCCTCGAAATCATCGAGGTTCGCGGGTCTCGCCTTCAGGCACATGATGAGGTCCTGGCTGCTGCTCCGGCCGAAAAGGCCGCGCAACCAGAGCCAGACAAGCATTCCGGCGAGCAGGGCAGGAATCGCGGCGGGCGCCAGCTGGGCCAACGGCTGGGCCAACAGCGCCATGTCGCCGACACCGTTAACCCGATCCAGGGTGTCCGAGAGTCGATCGAAATTGGCGAGCTGCGTCCTGACGAAATCACGGATCAGCGCGATACCGCCAAGCGCCAGGGAATCGACCACGCCGAGGGTGGCGACGAGCTTCAGGAGGCCGCCCACGACCAGCAACACAAGTGGCGTGACGATGGTGCTCAGCACCAGGCCCACACCCGCTGAAACCAATGCGCAGACGCTTGCGACAATCCACGCGGCACGGCGCCGGCGAATGAGCTCGTCGTAGAAAGTCGTCCGTTTCGTCGATGCCGGTGCCTCGCTCACGGCCGCGACCAAATCTAGTGGTTGGACAGGACCAACCGCACGCCAAGCAGCGCCAGCACTCCGCCCATGACGCGATCGAGCCAGACCTTGGCGCGTCGGTAGAAGGCCCGCGCCGGGCCGCCCGAGAACAGGAGCGCCAGCACGGCGAACCACGTGAACTCGTTGAACGCGACGATGGCCAGCACCGCGCTGTCCATCCAGCCAGGCATGTTCTGCGGCAGCACCGACAGGAAGATGCTGCCGAAGAAGACCATGATCTTGGGGTTGCTGAGCTGCAGCAGCAGGGCGCGGGCAAAACCCTGCCAGCCGGTCATGTGCGCCGTGCGGTCGACCGCGATCTCCGGCAGCGGATCCTTTGCGTGGCGCCAGATCATGACGGCGAGATAGAGCAGGAACAGCGCGCCGCCGATGCGGAAGGCGACGTACAGCCATTCGAACTGCGCAAACAGCGCCTGCAGCCCGTAGAGCGCCGCCGCGGCCCAGGCGAGCGCCCCCACCATCATGGCGAAGGCGGCGAGCAATCCACCGCGCCGGCCGGCGACCGCCGCGGTCTGGATCACCAGCACCGTCGACGGTCCGGGGCTCGCCACTGCCAGCAGATGGACGACGGCGAGGCCGAACAGAGCGACGACGTAGTCCAAGATCAGAGCGCCTCGCCGCCGCGCGACATGGCGACGATGCCGGTGCGGCCGAGCTCGACCAGGCCGAGGCCTTCCATCAGGCCGACGAAGGTCCGCACCTTGTCGGACGTGCCGGTAACCTCGAAGACGAAGGAATCGGTCTTGGCGTCGATCACCTTGGCGCGGAACACGTCGGCGAGACGCAGCGCCTCGACACGCTTGTCGCCGGTGCCCTTGACCTTCACCAAGGCGAGCTCGCGCTCGATGTGCGGGCCCTCGACGGTGAGGTCGCGCACCTTGTGGACCGGCACCAGCCGGTCGAGCTGCGCCTTGATCTGCTCGATCACCATGGGCGTTCCCGCCGTCACGATGGTGATGCGCGAGAGGTTCTCCTTGGCGTCGGTCTCGGCCACGGTGAGGCTCTCGATGTTGTAGCCGCGGCCCGAGAACAGGCCGACCACGCGCGCCAGGATGCCGGGCTCGTTGTCGACCAGTACGGAGATGGTGTGGCTGGACGTGGTCTGGGGTGCGCTCACACCAGCACCATGCCTTCCTCCGACACCGGCTTGGCGGCGCGGTCGTCGGGCCCCAGCAGCATGTCGTAGTGCGCCGCCCCCGACGGGATCATCGGGAAGCAGTTCTCGGCCTTGTCGACCAGCACGTCGACGACGACGGGCTTCTTGATGTCGATCATCTGCTTGATCGTGTCGTCGAGCTTGGCCGGGTCATGGCAGCGCAGGCCGACCGCGCCGAACGCCTCGGCCAGCTTCACGAAGTCGGGCAGCGATTCCATGTAGCTCTCGGAATAGCGGCCGCCATGCAGCAGCTCCTGCCACTGGCGCACCATGCCCATGTACTGGTTGTTCAGGATGAAGATCTTCACCGGCAGCCGGTACTGCGCCACCGTCGACAGCTCCTGGATGTTCATCATGATCGAGGCTTCGCCCGCCACGTCGATGACGAGCGCATCGGGATGGGCGATCTGAACGCCCATTGCCGACGGGAAGCCGTAGCCCATGGTGCCGAGCCCGCCCGAGGTCATCCAGCGGTTGGGCTGCTCGAACTTCAGGAACTGCGCCGCCCACATCTGGTGCTGGCCCACTTCGGTGGTGATGTAGTGGTCGCGGTTCTTGATGTGGTGGTAGAGGCGTTCCAGCGCGTATTGCGGCTTGATCGTCTCCTTGTCCTGCTTGTAGGCGAGGCAGTTGCGCGACCGCCACTTGTCGATCTCGGCCCACCACGCCTTCAGCGCCTTGTGGTCGACCTTGGGCTGCCTGGCCTTCCACACGCGGATCATGTCTTCCAGGACGTGGCCGGCGTCGCCCACGATCGGCAGATCGACGCGCACGTTCTTGTTGATCGAGCTGGGATCGATGTCGACGTGGATCTTCTTCGACTTGGGCGAGAACTCGGTGAGCTTGCCGGTGATGCGGTCATCGAAGCGCGCGCCGATGTTGATCATGACGTCGCAGTGATACATCGCCAGATTGGCTTCGTAGGTGCCGTGCATGCCCAGCATGCCGAGGAACTGCTTGTCCGAGGCCGGGAAGGTGCCGAGCCCCATCAGCGTGTTGGTGATCGGGTAGCCCGTCATGTGCACGAACTGCGTCAGCAGTTTCGAGGCCTTCGGCCCTGCATTCACGATGCCGCCGCCGGCATAGAAGACCGGCCGCTTGGCCGAGCCGATCAGCTCGATCGCCTCCTCGACCTTCTTGAGCTCGGGCTTGACCTGCGGGCGGTAGCTCTTGTGCTGCACCGGCTTCTTGGGGGCCGTGTAGTCGTGCTTGTTCATCAGCACGTCCTTCGGCAGGTCGATCACCACCGGCCCGGGACGGCCCGAGCGGGCGACGTAGAAGGCCTCGTGGACGGTGCGCGCCAAGTCGCCGACCGCCTTCACCAGGTAGTTGTGCTTGGTGCAGGGCCGGGTGATGCCGGTCGTGTCGGCTTCCTGGAAGGCGTCGTTGCCGATCAGGTGCGTCGGCACCTGGCCGGTCAGGCAGATGATGGGAACCGAATCCATCAGCGCGTCGGTGAGACCGGTCACGGCGTTGGTGGCGCCGGGACCCGACGTCACCAGCACCACGCCGACCTTGCCGGTCGAGCGCGCATAGCCTTCGGCGGCGTGCACGGCCGCCTGCTCGTGGCGCACCAGGATGTGGCGCAGCCGGTTCTGCTTGAAGAGGGAGTCGTAGATCGGAAGGACCGCGCCGCCCGGATAGCCGAAGACGACCTCGACTTCCTCGTCGATCAGGGCTTTCACCAACAGATCGGCGCCAGTCGTGGCGGACTCCTCGGGCTTCATGACACGGGTCTCCTCTCTGACAAATGTGCCGCAAAACGGGGGTTTTGCGGCGGCCGGAACGTAATGGCCGGGTCGGAAGGAATCAACCGAAATCGCACGAAACGTAAAGTTTCAGGCCTCAATTTTGGTCAATAATTTCTCAGTTTGCTCCAAGCCCAGGTCGGTCGTCGGATCGACTACCACATCTGGTGTCATCTGATGCCGAAACCACGTCATCTGGCGCTTGGCGTATTGACGGGTGTGGTCGATGCCAATCCGGCGCGCGTCCTCGAGGCTGAGTTGCCCGCGGAAGTGGGCGAACAGCTCCGGCGCGCCGTGTGCCTTCAAGCCCGGCCAGCGCGCATCAGGCGCGCGATCGAACACGGCGCGCACTTCGGCTAAAACGCCGCCCGCCAGCATGGCGTCGAAGCGCTTCTCGATGCGGTCCCGGAGCCAGCCGCGCTCAGGCGCCAGCAGCGCGGTGGCGAAGCGCCAGCGCGACGGCTCGCCCTTGCTTGCCTGCCAGGCGCTGAGCGGCCGGCCGGTGGCGATCAAGACCTCCCAGGCCCGGACATGGCGTTGGCGATCTCCCGGTTTCAGGCGAGCCACGATCGCTGGATCCTTCTCGGCAAGACGCCCGCGGAAGGCGTCCGCACCCAGCGACACCCAGTCGGCATTCGCCTGGTCGCGCAGGCCGGCCGGCGCATCGGGAATGGTCGCAATGCCCTGCATCAGGGTCCGCAGATAGAGGCCGGAGCCGCCGCACAGGATGGGCGTGCGGCCGGCCGCCAGGCAGCGTTCGATCTCGACATCGGCCAGCGCCCGCCAGCGCGCCGCCGACTGGGCCTCGCTGAGCGGCAGGACACCGTAGAGCGCATGTGGCACGCGGCGGCGTTCCTCGGCCGTCGGCTGCGCCGTCAGGATCGGAAAGGCGTCATAGGTCTGCATGGCGTCGGCATTGATCACCGTGCCGCGATGGCGTTCGGCTAGCGCGAGCGCCAAGGCCGACTTGCCGCTGGCCGTCGGGCCGGTGATGACGATGACGCGCTGATCCATGCCGGGCGAAATGACCTGCTTGGCCCCGGATTGTAAATGAGCGATTAACCAGCCGTGAAAAACGTCCTTGTCCTCATTTCCAGCGCGGCCCATCCCGCGCTCAACGACGGCGCCATCCGGAACGCCATTGCCGTGCTGCAGGCGCAGGGCGCCACCGTCGGCACGCCGCGTTGGCTGGCGCCGGAGATCGCCTGCGACATTCCCTTCGACGGTGACGCCCGGCCGGTCGCCATGACGGCGATGGACGCGGTGGTCGTGCCGGCGGCGGGCCGGCGCAAGAAGCTGCTCGTGGCCGACATGGAATCGACCATGATCGAGAACGAGATGCTGGACGAGCTGGCCGAGTTCTTAGGCCTGCGCGAGAAGATCGCCGGCATCACGGCGCGCGCCATGAACGGCGAGATCGACTTCGCCGGCGCGCTGAACGAGCGCGTCGCGCTCTTGAAGGGCCTCGACGTGGCGAAGCTCGACGAGGCTGCCAAGCGCATCCGCTACATGCCGGGTGGCGCCACGCTGGTGGCGACCATGAAGAAGCACGGCGGCCACTGCGCCCTGGTGTCGGGCGGCTTCACCCATTTCACAAGGCTGGTGCACAAGGCGCTGGCCTTCGATTCCCATGCCGCCAACGGCCTGCAGCATGATGGCCGTACGCTCGCCGGCACGGTCGACCTGCCGATCCTGGGCAAGGAGGCCAAGCTCGCCACCCTGCAGCGCCTGGCCGCCGAGCACGGGCTCACGCCGGCCGACTCCGTGACCGTGGGCGACGGCGCCAACGACCTGCCGATGTTACAGGCAGCGGGCCTGGGCGTGGCCTTCCACGCCAAGCCCGCGGTGGCGGCCGCGGTGGCCGCGCGCATCGACCATGGCGATCTCACCGCGCTGCTCTACCTGCAGGGCTATCGCCGCAGCGATTTCGTCGAAAGGACCGACCCATGACCGACGCCGTCCAGATCGTGCTCGCCAAGCGTCCGGCGGGCGACGTGACCGCCGATTGCTTCCGCGAGGAGAAGGTGAGCCTGGCCGCGCCGGCCGAGGGCGAGGTGCTGGTGCGCTCGCGCTTCCTGTCGCTCGATCCCTACATGCGGCCGCGCATGACCGAGTTGCGCTCCTACACGCCGCCCTTCGAACTCGACAAGCCCTTGACCGGCGGCTCGGTCGGCGAGGTGTTGGAATCGAAGAACCCGCGCTTCGCCAAGGGCGACACAGTGATCGGCCTGCTGAACTGGGCGAGCCACACGCTCCATGACGGCAAGGGCCTGCGCAAGATCGACGCCGCGCTGGCACCCTTGTCAGCCCATCTCGGCGTGCTGGGCATGCCCTCCTTCACCGCCTGGTACGGCATCCGGCACATCTGCAAACCCAAGGCCGGTGAGACGGTGTTCGTGTCGGCTGCCACCGGCGCGGTCGGCCAGGTGGCAGGCCAGCTCGCCAAGCTTGCCGGCGCCAAGGTCGTGGGCTGCGCCGGCGGCGAGGACAAGTGCGCCTGGGCGGTGCGCGAGGCGGGCTACGACGCCTGCTTCAACCACAAGACCGAGCACGACGTCGGCGCCGTGCTCGACAAGCTCTGCCCGCAGGGCATCGATGCCGACTTCGAGAATGTCGGCGGCAAGATCTTCCACGCCGTGTTCGAGCGCCTGAACAATTTCGGCCGCGTCGCCTTCTGCGGCGCGATCTCGGAATACCAGGACCAGACGCCGATGGCCGGCCCTGCGAAGATGTTCACCATCGTGCAGCGGCGGCTGACCCTGCAGGGCTTCATCGTCTCCGACCACGTGGCCCTGATGGGCGAGTTCGTGAGCGAGGTCGGCGGACTGGTGAAGGACGGCAAGCTCAAGAGCCGCGAGACCGTTGTAGACGGCCTCACCCGCGCGCCCGAGGCCTTCATGGGCCTGCTGCGCGGCGAGAATTTTGGAAAGCTGGTGGTGAAGGTCGCTTGACGCTCATGCTCCTCTCCCCCGCTAGGGGGAGAGGTTGGGTGAGGGGGTTACAGACAGCCTTCGAAGCCCCCTCACCTAGCCTCTCCCCCTAGCGGGGGAGAGGAACATGAGGATGAAGATTACTTCGTCAGCCGCAGCGCCGCGAACCGGGGATCGCCCTGGCGTTCGACGAACAGCAGGACCGAGCGCTTCTTGGCCTGCTGCAGCTTGGTCACGAGGTCGGTTACCTCCTGCGGGGTGGTGACCGGCTTCTGGTCGACCTCGAGGATGACGTCGCCTGCCTGCAGCTGCTTCTCGGCCGCCGGGCTGTTGGGCGCCACCTTGGTGATGACGACGCCCTTCACCTGGTCGGACAGGCCGTACTTCTCGCGCAGCTGGTCGGTGACCTTCTGCAGGGTGAGGCCGAGCTGCTCGACGGTCGAGGTGACCGGCTGGTCGGGCTCGGCGGGCTTCTTGTCGCTGCCCTTGGCGGCCGCGTTCGTCTTGCCCTCTTCCTCCTGCTCGCCGATACGCAGCTTCAGCGGCACTTCCTTGCCACCGCGCCACACCACGACGTCGACGGTGCTGCCGACGCGGGCATTGGCGACCAGCCGCGGGAAGCGGCGCAGGTCGAGCACGTCCTGGCCCGAGAAGCTCAGGATGATGTCGTTGCGCTTGAGGCCCGCCTTGGCGGCCGGGCCGTCGGCCACGACGTTGGCCACCAGCACGCCGCGCGCGCGATCGAGCCCGAAGGAGTCGGCGATGTCGTCAGTGACGCTCTGGTAGCTCACGCCCACCCAGCCGCGCTTGACGCGGCCGAACTCGCGCAGCTGGTCGGCGACCTGCTTCACCAGGTTGGACGGGATCGAAAAGGCCAGGCCGGCATTGACGCCGGACGGCGAATAGATCGCGGTGTTGACGCCGATCACCTCGCCCTGGGCGTTGAACAGCGGACCGCCCGAGTTGCCCTTGTTGATGGCGGCGTCGGTCTGCAGATAGTCGTCGAGCGAATCGTTCAGCGAGCGGCCGCGCGCCGAGATGATGCCGGCGGTCACCGAGTGACCGAGGCCGAACGGGTTGCCGATCGCGATCACCCAGTCGCCGACGCGCTCCTTGTCGGAATCGCCCCACTTGATGGCGGCCATCGGCTTCTTGCTGGGCGGCTCGACCTTGAGCAACGCCACGTCGATGCGGCTGTCGGAGCCGATCAGCTTGGCCTTGAGCTGGGTGTCGTCACGGAAGATGACCGTGATGTCCTCGGCGCCCTGGATGACGTGGTTGTTGGTGATGATGTAGCCGTCGGGATCGATCACGAAGCCCGAGCCCAGCGAGGTGCCGCGGCGCTTCTGCTCCTCGCCGCCGCGCTTGTCGAAGAATTCCTTGAACAGCTCCTCGAACGGCGAGCCGGGCGGCAGCTGCGGCATGTCGCGCAGCCGCGGGCCCTGCTGGGGCACGTTCTGGGTGGTGGTGATGTTCACCACGGTCGGCATCAATTTGTCGACCAGCTCGGCGAAGCTGTCGGGCGCGTTGCGCGTGGGCTGCGCCAGAGCGGGCTGAGCCAACGCCAGACCAAGCGACACTGCCGCCGCAACGGCGGCGGTTCTCAAAACACCAGGAAAATCAGTGAGAATCACGTCCGACCTCCAACGGCGCTCAGGCCTCAACGGATCGGAACGGCCGGCGCCGCGCGTTCGAGTTCCTGTCTACATGGCGGCAGATTGTGGCGCAAATAAAGAGGCGTTGATGTTGCTGATTGTTTCAGGTTTTCCACGGCTTTTGCGAAATTCGGCCGGCGACGTTGCAGGACTGCCACAACGCCGCAGCAAGGTTTTTGCAGCTGGTTCTCCGGCGCTACTTCTTGGCTGCCGGCGGTCCGGCCGGATCGTTGAAATAGCGGAAGAAGTCGGTGTCCGGGCTCAGGATCATGGTCGATCCGCCGGCGCCGAAGGCCTGCTTGTAGGCTTCCATGCGCCGGTAGAAGGCATAGAAATCCTTATCCTTGTTGAAGGCCTGGGCATAGATTCGGGTGGCCTCGCCGTCGGCCTCGCCCTTCAGGATCTGGGCCTTGAGCCCGGCATCGGCCTTGATGACGGCGACCTCGCGGTCGGCCGTGGCGGTGATGCGGGCCTTCTCCTCGTCGCCCTCGGCGCGCAGCTGGCCGGCCTCGCGCTCTCGGTCGGTCTTCATGCGGTTATAGACCGACTGGGAGTTGGCCTGCGGCAAATCTGCACGCTTGATGCGCACGTCGACGGTTTCGACGCCCAGCTCCTTGGTCTTGGCGTTCACCCGCTTGGTGATCTCATCCATCAGGCTTTCGCGCCGGTCGGTCAGCACCGCATGCAGGGGCACCGAGCTCAACACGCCGCGGATCTCGGAATTGATCAGCGAATCGAGCAGCCCGCGCAGGGCCGCCTCGCCGCCCGGCACGGTCTGGGCGAACAGCTTGGCCGCCGTGATCTTGTAACGGGCATAGGCGTCGACCACGAGGCGCTTCTGGTCGCCGGCGATGATCTCGAACTCCTCGGCTTCGTAGTCGAGCAGCCGGCGGTCGATGCGCTGGATGTCCTGGACCAGGGGGATCTTGGCGTAGAGGCCGGGCTCGGTCTTGGGATCGCCGACGATGGCGCCGAACTGGCGGACCAGCACCTGCTTGGTGGGATCGACGGTGTAGAGGGTCTGGGTCACCAGGAAGATGGCGACCGCGAGCGCGATCAGCGCGATGATCGAACGGTTGGTCATCGCGTCGCTCCCGGAGCCGGAGGGGCAGTGCGTGGCGGCACAGGTGTCGGCTGCTGGCCGGACCTGAGCTCAGGCAGCGGCAGGTACGGAATGACGCCGCCGGCGCCGGTGCCGGACGAATTCTTGTCGATCATGACCTTGTTCACGTTGCGCAGCACCTCCTCCATGGTGTCGAGGTAGAGCCGCTCGGTCGTGATGTCCTTGGCCTTGGCCCACTGCTCGTAGACCTGATCGAAGCGCTGGGCGTCGCCGCTGGCGCGGGCGATGATCTCGGCCTTGTAGGCCTCGCCACGCTGGATGATCGATTCGGCCTCGCCTTTGGCCCTGGGCAGCACCTGGTTGCGGTAGGTGTTGGCCTCGTTGATGCTCTTCTCCTTGTCGGCACGCGCCGCCTGGACGTCGCGGAAGGCCGCGATCACCTCTTGCGGCGGGTCGACGCGCAGCAGCTGGATGTTGGAAATCCGCACGCCCAGCCCGTATTCGTCGAGGATGCGCTGCAGCAGCTCCTTGGTATCCTGCTCGATGCGGCTGCGGCCCTCGGTCTGGGCATATTGCAGGTTCGAGCGGCCGATGACTTCGCGCATGGCGGCCTCGGCGCCGGCGCGCACGTTCTCTTCCGGATTGCGCACATCGAAGGCGTACTTGAAGACGTCCTTGATCTGCCACAGCACGGCGAACTCGATGTCGACGATGTTCTCGTCGCCGGTCAGCATCAGGTTCTCGGTCGAGGTCGGGCGGGGCCCGCGGGTGTAGGTGGTCGAGCGATCCTGGCCGCCGCGCGAGCCAATGACGACACGGCGCTGGTCCTGGACGTTGACCACCACGACATTGCCGATCGGGCTGGGCAGGTTGTAGTGCAGGCCGGGCTCGACCGGCTTGCCGTAGGGCTTGCCGAACACGAGCTGGATCGCCTGCTGGTTGGGCTGCACGCGGAAGAAGCCGGTGACCAGCCAGATCACCAGGCCGAGCAGCACGACCAGCACGATGCCCTTATAGGAACCGAAGCCGCCGGGGATGAGGTTCTTCAGCCGCTCCTGGCC
>JAKFVH010000263.1 GCA_021732285.1 Reyranella sp.
AGCTGGCCGGCAGCCTGTCGCTGGCCGTGAGCCTGCCCACGATGCTGGTCGGCTTCGCCCGCTACAGCCGCGACAGCACCTTTGCCGTGCTGGGCCGCAATCGGTGGTTCGTGTTGGTCATGGCGGCAGGCTCGATCGTCGGCAGCTTCATCGGCGCCGCGCTGTTGGGCATCGTTCCCGGCGCCGTCCTGCTGCCCCTGCTGGCCGTGATCCTGTTGGTTTCGGCAGTGAAGGTCTGGCGGCACAAATAAGGACGGCCAGGCCGGCAACGCGGCGGTGATGATGGATCTCGATCAGATCGCCCTCGGGCATCACCGACTGCACGAAGGACCGTACCGGCCCGTAGCCCGTAGGCATCCAGGTCGCCCAGGCTTCGTCGAAGGCCGGTTTGTTGTCGTGGTCGGTCACCACGACCTCGGCCTTGACGATGCGGGTGCGGTCGAGGCCGGCGTTCTTCAGGTACGTGTCGATGACGGCCAACGCGCCGAGCGTCTGGACGCGAATGTCCTGCGTGCGGTCGAGCGAGGTCGCCACCGCCCACGGGAAGCCGCCTCCGCCCGGCAGGCGATAGGTCGCCACCGACGACTTGGCGGGGGATGTCTTGTTGGGCACGCGGGTGATGTCGCCTGTGGTCATGATTCCCTTCTCGTTTAGCCGGCCAAGCTAGCCACTTGCTGCATATCGGACCGCATTCCGGCCGTCGCCGGAAAAGACCACGCCACTCGGCAGGAACGTCCCACGGGCCGCGGGCATCAGGCGCACCCTGCGCCGTTCGCCGGGGATGAGGTGAAAGCCATGGTCGGCGGCCTGGAAATGCTCGTCCTCGATCTGCACGCTACGCGCCAGGCCCGAAGCGCCGAGCGTGAGGATCCAGCCGTCGCCATCCGAGGCCAGGTCGGCCAGCAACGACGGCTCGGGGGCAGAAGCTGTCCGTCCGCGCGGATAGTGCGTGGCTTCGCAGAGTCGGGCGCCCGTCGGATCGTCCAGAGTCACGATCGTATCGAGCACCGTCGGATCGAAGCGATAGGCATAGGTCATGTCGAGAAAACGGCCGACGAGGTCGGCTGCGCTCAAGGTGAGGGCGCTGCGCGCCGGCAGCTCGACCTCGCGGGTGCGGCGGACTGCTTCGCGCTGGCGATCCTCGAAACAGATGAGAGTGAGGTGGGCAGTGAGGGCGCCGGCCGTCTCATTGACCAGGTGAACGCCCAGACCGTTCAGGCCCTCGTCGGAGAGGATCACCTGTATCGGCCGAAAGGCGCGGCGCAGGGCGTGCCAGGCGGATTTTGGCAGGCCGGCCGAGTCGACGACGCCCCAGCCCGGTCCCGGTTGGAAATCCTTCAGCATCCAGATCAGCGCACCCCGGCAGGAGGAGCCCGGCCGGCGCCACTCCCCGATCGTGGCCTCCATCACGTCGGCAACGACGGCGCGAGACAGCCTGAGATAGCGATCCGGATCGCTTTCGCGCAGGCGTCGGGGCGCCTCGCCGTGCAGCAGCCGCAGGTAGTGGTCGCGGACGTCCTCGAAATCCCAGTCGGCACTACGGTCCCGTGGCACGGCGGCCTTCCATCGCGCTCGATCGTTCCACGGCACGTCTGGACTTCCAGAAGCGGGCACATTGGCAAAGGCAAGGCATTCAGACGCGAAGCGGATGCCGGCGCGACGCGCGTCCTCCAAGGGCCGCAGATAGGCGCCGACGCCATAATAGTGGCTGACGCCTTGATCGTTCGAAAAGGGCAGGTCCCCGCCGTCCGGCGAGTGTCGCAGGTAGATCGCGTCCGGACGCATCGCCTGCACCGCTGACGGGAGGATCTCGTCAAACAGCGGGCCGCGCCAGCTTTGCGACGGCAGTCCCATCATCGCCGCCTGTTGGGCGACTTCGCTGGCGCCGCACAGGACGGCCAGGGCCGGATGGTTCTGGGTGCGGCCAAGGAACTGGCGCGCCTCGGCTTCGACGCTGGCACGAAATGCTGGATCGGCAATCGGGTAATCCATGCTGGCGAACATGAAGTCGTGCCAGACCACAATGCCCAGCTCGTCGCAGAGTGCAAAGAAGTCGTCGCTCTCGTAGATCATGGTACCGCAGACGCGCAGCATGTTCATGTGCGCGTCTCGGGCGGCTTCCAGCCAGGGACGGAGCTGCGCGCGATCGCCGGCGAGCGTTACGAGGTCGGTGGCGCTCCAGCAGGTGCCGCGGGCGAAGATTCTCTGGCCATTGAGGATGAGCCCAAATCCTTTTTTGTCGACGCCGCGATCGAGCTCGATCGAGCGAAAGCCGGTGCGGCCGAGATCGATGGTGCAGGCGCCGATATGGACGCGCACTTCGTGGAGCGCCGGCGCGCCGTGAGTATGCGGCCACCACTTGTCGACATTCGGCAGCCGCAGCGTGCCCGCGATGCGGCCGGCATCGGTCCAGGCCAGCGGCCCGCTGACGCCGCCGACTTCGAGCATCGGCGCGGGTCGCTCGTCCTGCCAATCGAGGTCCAGCGCGACGCTCAGCAGCCCGTCGTCGCCCTCGAGCGTCACCCGAAGATCGGCCGAGTGAACGCTGCACCCGGCGGCATCGTCGATCAGCTCAATGGCGCGCCACGGCCCGATGACGTGGACCGGCGGCTGCCAGCCGGTCATGTGGCCGAGCAGCGTCGTGCGCACCTTGCGAAGCGCATTGTCCTCGACGAGCTTGGTGCGCCAGCGCGCCCGGCTGCCCTTGCGTCTGGCCAGTGCGCGGTCGAGCGACCGGAAGACGATGGCCAGCTCGTTGTCGCCGGCGAGATCGACGGCAATGGCGTGGGCCAGGAACATGTTGTCCGAGGCCAGGATCGGCGTGCCGTTCAGCCAGACCTCGGCGATGGTCGCGAGGCCGAGGAAGCGCAGGGTGCGGCGGCCGCTGCCGGCAAAGCGGGTGCGATACCAGATGTCCTGATCGTGCAAGCGGGCGGGGTGCTCGATGGCCCAGCGCCCGGCGGCACTCAGCCCCTGCGCGGCCGTGCCTGGTGCTTGGGCGGCGATCCAGTCGAGTGCCGACGACAGGGACGCGGGCTCGTTCGCGGCATCGGGCGCGGTCAACGCCATCTGCCAGCCCTCGCTCAGGCGGACTGTGTGCCGGCCGGTGACGGAGACCACGGTCGCCATCAGGCAAATCGCGCGACGAGCGTGCCCATCACAAGGTCGTAGTTCGCCTCGATCGACGCGAGCTTCAGCGCGGCCGAGTCGAATTTCCGCCGCTTGGCCATGCGCGCAAGCTGGAATTGCACCGCCCAGGACTCTTCAGCGATGCGGCGGCACGCGGTTGCCGCCTCGTCGAGGTCGCCGAGCCATTGCAGATAGGTCCCCAGCATCTCGAAATTGGCACCCAGCTGGCGCGGCAGGTTGAAGGCGTAGAGATGGAAATAGTCCATCTCGCGAGCCGCCAGCGTCTCGAGATGGCGGGGCAAGTCGCGGCGCCATGCCGTTACGGGATTGAGAGCGGGTCGACGGCCGAGATGGCCCCGCAGGCGTTCGACCGACGCCGAGGCAAGTGCTGCGCCTTCAAGCGTCTGGCCGCTGCGTTTGATGAATTCGACGTAGGGAAACAGGCCGTCCTTCATCTCGCGATGGAAGAGACCGTCGTAGTCCTCGCCGTCGAGCGCGTGATAGCCGGTATTGTGGAAGTAGCCCAGGCGTCGGGCCGTCGGGTCAAGCGCGATCGCCGCCACGGTCGTCTTTGCATGTGCCTTGCGGTAGGTCGGTCCACTATCGGGCAGCCAATGGCTGTCGACTTCGATCAGGACCGGCCGGCCGCGGCGCAGTTGCTCGAGCGTGTGCGTCTCGACCGTGTCGTAGATGGCGAGTTCTTGCACGGAGAGACCGAACAGCCCTTGCAAGTCGTCGAGGGGAAACTTGAAGAAGGTGAATTGGTCGCCCTCGAAGTCCTGCAGGACGGTGAAGGCCAAGGCCGCCTCTGCGGGATGGCCAAGCGCCGGCAGGAGTTCCGCCCAGACATCGATGTAGCAGTTGGTCTCGAGCCACAGGCGGTCGCCGGCATGCAGGAACTGCGGACGCCAGGTTTCGGGGTCGAGGCCGAGCAGATCGACGGCGCTAGAAGCAGAGGACATCGCGCACCTTCTGCGGCCACGCCTCGGCGCTGAAGCCGTGATGCCTGAACAGCGCCAGCGCCAGCCGCTCGACGCCGAATCCGACGCAGGCCGAGTGGGCGATCTCGCCGTCCGTGGTCTGGATGGAGTAGGCCGTGCAAAACAGGTCGCGATGATAGTTCAAGCTGATGCAGGCTGTCGGATGCTCCGCCGCGGCGATCGGCACAAGAAGCTCGAACTTCAGGTTTTCCTCGCGCTGACTGCTGGCCAGCAGCTTGCCGGTGCGACCGAAGAACGGATCGTTGGCAACCGCGACGTCGAAAGGCAGGGCGAGAGAGGTCAGCAGCGCCCGACTGCGTGCCATCCAAAGCGTGCGGAAGGCCAGCGCCTGTTCTGCGGTGCCGAGGCGCACATGCTCGCGTTGGCGGAACATCTGCATGCGGGCCGGATCCACCGAGGGTTCGTGCCGAAAGCAGTATGCATAGACATCGACAAGCCTGCCCTTGGCCGGTAGTGGCCCACGCATCGCGATCGCGGGATAGACGCCGTAACAGGCGGCAGGCGCCAGCGCGATTTCGGTGCCTTGCTGCTGCGCCGTCCAGTCGCCGCCCTCCTTCAGCGTCTCGAGCAGCGCGCCATGATCGCGATCCGTGCCGGAAAAGCTGTGCACCGTGCCGGCGAGCTGAGGAAAGCTCTTCATGTAGCCGCTCTTCTCGAGTTGCCATTTGCCGATGCCGGGCGGAAACCGCATGACTTCCGGCCGATCGGGATCGCCCAGGGTGCCGAAGGCGAGATTGATATGCTCGACGACCCGCTCGAAGGCGCCGCTGCGGCCATAGAGGCCGTCGACGCCCATGGAGATCAGCAGGCCGCGCTGAACAAGCTCGTCACGAAGGCTCATGCCAGGAAATCCGGATCCTCGCGCAGCGCAGGCTGCAGGCTGGCGGTGTTGGCGAGGATGCGATCGTTGTTCACCATGATCGTCGCTGAATGCACGTCGCGCAGGTGCTGGGCAACACAGAAGGGCGAATCATTGCGATAGCCGGCGAGGCCGCAAATCTGCAGCGCCTCGCCGACGACCCGCACTGCCGTCTGCGAGGTTCCGACCTTGAGATTGTTCATGGCGACCGCGAAGGCAAGCGTCGCAAGCTTGTCCTCCGACGTGAGCGCCGTCTCGTATTGCCTGAGCGATGCGGCAAGAGTTGATTTTGCAGCCTGCATCAGGATGGACGCCTGTGTCAGTCGCAGGCTGCCGGTGGGTGTAACCTTGGGCTTTAGCTTCGCTTCGGCCCGCACGAAGGCTCGGGCCTTGGCCAAGGCGTCGCTGGCGATGCCAAGCCACAGCGCGCTCCAGACGAGATGCGAGGTCGGTAACATGGTGTAGGCCTGCACGTCGGCATAGGGGACGGCTATCACCTGGGCGCTCTCGCCCCTAGCGGCGAGTCGATAGCCGTGGGAGCAGGTGCCGCGCATGCCAAGAGCGTCCCATGGCTGTTGTCGCTCGAGCGAATATCCGTCCCGTGGCACCACGACGATCACCTGGTCAGAGCCCGTCGATTGCGGTGTGCGCCGCGCCGTGACCAGCAGGGCATCGGCATCGTCGGCATAGGAGATCACGGTCGCTTCTTTGGCGAGTGAAAAGCGGCCAGCGTGTTCTTCGACAGCGCAAAGGCTCGAACGAACGTCGCCGCCGATACCGGCTTCAGATGTCGCCGATGCGAGCAGGAGTTGTTCGCCGACCAGCCGCTTCAGGAACGCACGGTGCCATGCGCTCCGGACGCCATGGCGAACGACGCACGACACCTGGATCTGATGCATCGCATAGATCATGGCCGTCGAGGCACAGGATTGCCCGAGCGCGTAACAGATCGCCACGATGTCGGAGATGCTGGCGCCGCCGCCACCCTCGCTTTGCGGCACCATGATCCCGAGCAGCTTTTGCTCCTTGAGAGCGGCCAGGGCTTCCTGGGGGAAACGGGCGTGGCGATCGACGTCGGCGGCATGACGGGCCGCGACGGCGACACCCACCGCACGCGCCGCAGTGAGCCACGAACTCATGCGGCGTCTTGCTGAACACCGATCTCGGCCAAGGCCTCGGCAATCGTGCCAATGCTCGAAAACGTGCCGCGACGGAGCAGCCGATCAGGAAATTCGATATCGAACGCCTCTTCGAGTGCCAACATCAGTTCAATCGTGGCATGTGACGTCAGTCCAACTGCGTAAAGGTCTGCATCGTTGGTGAGGGTCTTCGCGTTGACCTTTAGCCATTCAGACTCGCTCAGGAGGGTGCGAATACGTGTTTGCATGGACCGCGACAATATTGGCTCCAGGGAACGACGACATCTTACGGTTTGATTTTAGAATACGGAGCGGGCAACTTTATTGCAACATGAGTGAAATTGGTAGTGGCCCTCGGGAAGGTATGCAGCGGACGCCCGTTACCTTCAATGGCTGTTTCGGCTGGTTACATGCGCCAGCCGATCGCAGGGGCAATGAAACAGCAGCCGTGATCTGCCCGGGCCTCATGAAGGACGACCTAATCGCCCATGGCTCGATGCGTTTGCTGGCGGATGTGCTGGCATCGGCGGGCCTATGGGTGCTGCGCTTCGACTACCACGGCACCGGCGATTCGACCGATCTCAAGGGGATGCCGACGGGCGGCCACTGGCAGGTCTGGGAGGGTGACGTCGATGAGGCAGCGGACTGGCTGCGTCGGATCACCGGCGCGCATCGGCTGGTCCTGTGCGGGTTGCGGGCGGGAGCCACCTTGGCAGCGCTCGCTGCGGCGCGGCGCGACGATGTCGTGGGCCTGCTCTTGTTCGACCCGGTCGTCAGCGGCCGATCCTACGTTCGTCAGCTCATCCTGGAAGGCAACCTGCAGAACGGCGGCGCCATGCCTCGGAAGGACGGCCTCGAAATCCGGGAATTCAAGTTCAGCGCCACGACGCTCGCGAAGATGGCCGACATCGACTTGCGCCGCCTGACCATGCGCACGGGACAGAAAGCTGCGATATTCGGGCGCTCCGAGATCAAGGCTATCGAGGCCTGCGCCGCCGCCTGGAGCGGGCAAGGCGTAGAGACCCTGAAATCGGGCTGGGATGGTCTCGACGCCTTGACGCACCATCCTCTCGTCGAGGAAGTGCCGCTGGCCGATTTCGGCGGCGCGCTGAAGTGGCTGCGGCAATCGTCGTTGCTGACACCGTCGTCGCCATCGGCGGGTCGTCCGCTGCCCGGCGATGCCGTGCTCGAAATGCCTGGCTGTATCGAAACGCCGATCTGCTTTGGCGCTGACGGCCGATTGTTCGGCGTGCTGTGCCGGCCCGATCGGGCGGCAGCCGAAGACGCGGTCATCCTCACGAACGGTGGCCGCGATCCGCATTATGGCTCGGCTCGACAGAACGTTGCGCTGGCAAGACGGCTAGCCCGCGCCGGTGTCGCATCGTTGCGCTTCGACTTCGCTGGGCTTGGCGACAGCATCGGCCCACCGGGCAAGGAAAACGTCCTGAGTCACACCTTCAGCGATCGGGTGCCTGACCTGCAGGCGGCGATCGACGCCCTGCAGGCCACGGGATTCAAGCGGTTCGCCCTCCATGGGCTCTGCTCGGGGGCATATCACGCCTTCCAGGGAGCGCTCGCAGATCCACGTGTTACAGGGCTGCTCCTGATCAACATTGCGGTCTTCACGCTGCCGAACACCGATGTGGCCGACTTCCTCGTGTACCGCGGACGATCGCCTCAGCATTTTTTGAAGAAATTCTTCCGCATTGGCAGCTGGATGACGTTTTTCAGCGGCAGGACCGACGTGTGGGGCGCCGTGCGCGGCATGCACGCCCATATCCGCACGCGGGTCGCGGACAAGACGGAAGCCGGTGCCCGCCGCATCGGGCTGATCCGCGAGGAGAGCTTCGTCCGCCGGGCCATGGCTGAGCTCAGCAAGCGGGGCGTCCGCACCTTGTTCCTGTTCTCGCCGGGCGACGAGGAGATCGAGTCTTTCGCGCGGGAATTCGGCGCGACGGGCGCAGGGCTCGCGGCCTATGAAGGTGCGAAGAAGAAGGTGATCCCGGGAATGGATCACGATCTCACAAAGTCGGAGGGACGTTACGACGCCGAGACGGCGATCGTTGACTTCATGCGCCGCTGACCCGCCGCCCTATTTGTATTGCAGGATGAAGGCAGCGGCCTCTTGGTCCTCGACCGTCTCGGGAGGTCGCAGGCCCGACACGAAAGACGGACCGGCGGGCTTCATGGCGTCCGCCCATGTCAGGAGCTGTCGAAGCGCCGACAGACCGCCGACCCGCAGGACAGACTGCGCGGCCGCGCGCTTGAGCCAGTGCCGCGGCGGCGGCGTGACATAGAAATCTCGACCGCCCCATGTCCTGAAGGCGGCCTGCAGACGCGGCATCAGGTCCCGCGCCTCGGGCCGGCCGGAAAGCCTCAGGAGCGAATCCATCAAGCCGTTGCGGAGCGCTTCGGCGCAGGCTCGATGCTGCGGAGTAGCCCGCAACAGGGCCGACCATTTGAGCCGGTACACTGCCGAAGACAGCACCGACGACAGGTCGCCGCTGGTGGTCAGCCGCGGCCCCTCATGCACGCGAATGAAATACATCCCGGCGTCGCAGCCCACCATCTGCCAGCCCGCGAGCATCGCCCGGCCATACAGATCGAAATCCTCGTAGAACCGCAGTGTCTCGTCCCAGGTCAGCGACTCGAACAGCGCCCGGGGCCAGATGACGGCCCCGGGTGTAACCAGCCGTGGATTGCTCGGCTCGAGGAGCTGAACCAGCCGTTCGGTGTTCGATTGTCGGGACAGGAGGCGAAGCGATGGTCCCATCACGACACCATCGTCGACGATGGCAAAGTCTCGCGACTGTCCTGTGACGAGGGTATTGGCCGGGACGGCGAGCGCGGCCTGCAAAAGCTGTTCGACATGCTGTGGATGCATTAGGTCGTCGTCGTCGCAGAAGACGATCCAGTCTCCGCTGCTCGCAGCGGCGCCGGCGTTGCGCGCGCCGCTGGGTCCGCGGGGCACATCGTGCCGAACGACTTGGATCTTGGGAAAATCGCGGGCGAGAAGCGCCGCGGTCGCGTCGGTGGAGGCCTCGTCGACCACCACGAGTTCCGTGTCCGGCCAGGTCTGGCGCTGTGCGCACAGGATCGCGGCGCGGAGCAGGGGGGCTCTGTTGCGCGTGGCGATGACGATGCTGATCTTGTTTTGCACGGCCGTTCAGGGACAAGCGGCCCCCACGGGGCCGGCAGCGACGAAAGGCATCAATTGCTGGCAGACTGCGATAAAGCTGCCCCGGGGCGACGAGCTCAGTTGTTGGTAGAGCATCCCGTTTACACCGACGGTGTCGGCGGTTCGAGTCCGTCATCGCCCATTGTGCTCCTGATTATTGCATCATGACTGCGAATATTTAGCTAGAGCGTGATGGTTTGAGGTTGGGTGTATCCTGCCTGAGCGAAGTAGTTTGCGCATTCGGCCGGGGATGTGAGTGGCAGGATGTCGGCGATGGCGTTGCAGACGACATCGCCGGTGCGTGCGGCAGCCTTTCGCAGCCAGTGCTTGAGCTTGGCGAAGAACTTTTCGATCGGGTTGAGATCCGGGGAGTACTTGGGCAGGAAGAAGAGCTTGGCGCCAGCGGTCCGGATGGCCTTGCGAACGGCCTTGCCCTTGTGGGAGCCGAGATTGTCGAAGATGACGATGTCGCCCGGCGTGAGGGTAGGCGCGAGAACCTCCTCGACGTACTGGAGGAAGCTCTGGCCATCGATGGGTCCGTCGATGAGCCACGGTGCGGTGAGCCGATCGTGGCGTAGAGCGGCCAGGAAGGTCATGGTCGTCCAGCGGCCGTGTGGTGCCTTGCCTGGCAGCCGTTGTCCGCGGGGTGCCCAGCCGCGCAGCGGCGCCATGTTGGTCTTGGTCCAGGTCTCGTCGATGAAGACCAGGCGGGCGGGGTCGATGCGCCCCTGATAGGCCATCCACTGCAGACGGCGGCGCGCTACGTCCGGCCGGTCGCGCTCGCTGGCGACCAGCGTCTTTTTTTGTACGTCAGTTTCTCGCTGTGAACGAAGTCCCAGACCGTATGGTAGTCGACAGCCAAGCCACGCTCGGCCAGCTCGTCGACCAGGCCTCGCAAGGTGAAGTCCTGTCCCTGGCAGCGCTCGAGCAGCCAGTCCCGATATTCGCCAACGATCTTCTTCGGCCGGCAGCCGCCCATTGGCTTGGCCGCCACACTGCCCGTCTCGCGGAACCGCTTAACCCAGTCGATCGCCGTCTTGATGCCTATCCCAAAGCGGTCGGCCGCCTGTCGGCGCGACAAGCCTTCTTCTACCGCCTGCACTACCCGCTCACGAAGGTCCGTCGAATAGGGTCGAGCCATCTTTGCTGGCCTCCTGCCCAGCCAGCATCTTGAATCACTTCTCGACCCTCTTGGGAATCCCCTCCGATTCAGAATCAACCCATCCCGCTCTAGTGGCGCGCCCCCAGCCCTACTCCGCGGCCTTTTGATGCTTCTTGATCGCCGGCATCAAGCCCGTGGGGTCCACAAGCTTGCCGTGGGCCCAGCATGTTGTGGGCGTGCGCCAGGTGATGCAGGGCAAACGAGGTCTGCATGGCGCTCACCCGGCCCTGGGCGTCCTGGGCGGCGTTGATCGCCTGCTTGGTGAGCTTCAGCGCAAACAGCGGCTTCTGGGCGATACGCTCGGCCATGGCCAGGCCGAAGGCCTCCAGCTCGGCACGGGGCACGACGTGGTTCACCATGCCCAGTCGATGCGCCTCCTTGGCGCCGAAGCACGCGGCAGGCGAGACCCGGCTGCCGGCCGAAGTCTCTCGGCGTGGCTCGCGTCAATCCGGACAACATATGAAGACCGGGTCCTGCCCATCACAGGGGAGGTCGCCGAGACGTGGGGACGCCTCGGCGCGCGGCGGCTGCTGCCAGTCGTCGACGGTCTCCTGGCAGCAACGGCACTCGTTCATCGCCTCACGCTGGTTACGCGCAACGTGCGTGATTTTGAGGACTAGGGGTGCGGCTACTCGACCCTTGGCGGGCCTAGGCCGGTCCGGCATTCGTCAGGTAGCGGTCGATGACTCCCAATGCGCCGAGCGCCTGGGCGCGAATGTCCGAGTGCGATCGGGCGAAGTCACCATTCATGCTCTTCCGGACCGCCGGCTTCCAGCCGGCCTCATGAGCATGAGCCGGCTGGAAGCCGGCGGTCCGGAAGAGCATGAGCGGCACTGGAGTGCCGCGCTCCCGGCAAAGACAAGAGCAACACCGTAGTATTCCAACGGAAATAACGGCAGGATGCTCGGATGACTTCTGCAAACCTGGACACCGTAGAGAAAAGCCGCGTGGGCGCCTTCGTCGGCGGAACGGGCATCGGCGTCCTGGGCGGCCTGATCGGACTCGGCGGTGCGGAGTTCCGCCTGCCCCTGCTGATCGGCGCCTTCCGCTTCGCCGCCCTGGAAGCCGTCATCGTCAACAAGGCGATGAGCCTGATCGTGGTCGCCTCGGCGCTGCCGTTCCGGACGG
>JAKFVH010000208.1 GCA_021732285.1 Reyranella sp.
AGGCCTCGAGGATCAGGTCGGTCGGCACCATTTGGGTGAGCGTGCAGAACGACGTCGTGGTGCCGGTGAACGATCCGTTCTCGAACAGCTTGTTGACCGGCGAGCCGCCGCCGCAGACCGAATAGTACTCGCAAGCAGTCTGGCAGGCGTGCGTGCCGGCGCGGATGTCGCGATAGAGCGCCGAGCCGAGGCAGGCCGTATGGATCTCGGCCAGCGAGTTGATGGTGATGTTGCCCAGCAGGAAGTCGCCGTAGTCCTTGTTCTTCATGCCCAAAAGCTCGGGCGAGAAGCTCGAGACGTTGCCGCGGCTGTCGACGTTCAGCATGGCAAGCGGCTCGCACTGGATGTTGCGCGCCGGCATGCCGTCGGGGCGGAACATGCGCGGCACGGTCTGGTCGATCTCGCGCACGAACTTCACCTTGCCGCTCGCCCGCGCCTGGTGCCAGAAGCGGCGCAGGAAGGCGGCGAAGCGCGTGCGCAGCTCGGCGCGCGGCGTGTCGAACAGCTCGGAGACGTAGGTGCCTTCCGATTCCTCGACGTTGAAGCAGACCTTGTCGATGTTCTCGCTGACATAGAAGGCCAGCATGCCGTCGGGGTCGGCCAGGCCGTCGTTCGACAGCACCGACAGCACGTGGAAGGGCACGCCGTTCTTCTGCAGGCAGCGGATGCCCGCCACCGTCTTGTCGAAGGTGCCCTTGCCGCTGCGCGTCTTGCGGTTGCGGTCGTGGATCTCGCGCGGCCCGTCGATGCTGACGCCGATGCCGACGTTCCATTCCAGGAACAGCCGGCACCAGTCGTCGTTCACCAGCGTGCCGTTGGTCTGGAAGGAGTGCTTTACGCTCACCGACGAGGGGCGCAGCCGCTCGATGGTGGCGAAGGCCTCGCGATAGAAGGAGATGGGGGCCGCCATCGGCTCGCCGGCGTGCCACAGCACGATGATCTCGTGCGAGCACCAGCCCGAGGCGAAGACCTCGCTGAACAGCCGCGTCACCGTCGTCTGCGCCATCACATGCTTGTTGCTGCGGTCGGGCAGGTAACAGTAGCTGCAATTGATGTTGCAGAAGGCCGTCGGCTGCAGCACCACCATGCCGATCTCGGGCCGTGCGACCCGGTCAGGCGTCGGCGGAGCGCGCGTTGGTTGAGCGCTGAGGGGCTCGCCCGTCATCGCTGGCTACCAGTTGTGCCAGCCGTTGCCCCAGCCGCCATTGTGCCAGCCATTGCCCCAGCCGCCATTGTGCCAGCCGTTGCCCCAGCCGCCGTTGTGCCAGCCCCAGCCGCCGTTGCGCCAACCGTTGCCCCACCAGGCGAGCTGCTGCTCGGGATCGAGCGCCACGAACGGTTCGCCGTCCTTGGCGTATTGCTGCAGTGCGTCGGAGACCGACAGCCGGATCGATTGCAGGCGCTCGGCGACCTCGCCGGGGCTCTTCGGCTGTGCACCGGTATCGGCCGACGCCGTCGCGGCCGCATCGGCGGAAGCGAGGCTGACCGAAAGGCCGAAGGCGCCCGCAGGCAACAATGCCGCCAATGCGCGGGCGGAACGACGATCCTGGGCCATACAACCTCCCTTTACCGGAGGCCCACGTTACCCAGACAAATGATCCGCCCGCAAATGAAAAGAGGGAGTCAGTTCGGCAAGTTGCACGCCCGGCCGCCCATCATGAGACGATCCGAATCGATCCAGACACGGTGGAAATCGGCATCGACAGCCGGCCGGGGAATGGCCGGCTCGACGGCAAAGCCGATCGAACGCAGCAGCTCGATCGCCCGGACCTTGCGCGAATCGACGTAGTTCTCGAGCCGTGGGAACTGGCTCAGCATCTCGCCGAACACCAGTCGCGACAACGATCCGAGCTCGGCGGGATCGTTGTCGAAGGCCTCGCACGCCAGCATCCAGAGATGGCCGACCTCGGGATCGTCGGAACCCGGGGTGACGCCCCACAAGGCCGTCGGCGTGCCGTTGCTGTCACGGGCGGCCCACACCTGGGTGCTGCAGGCGCAGGTCTGCAGCAGGCGATCGATCGGCACGGCCTCGTTGCCGTTGTTCCACTGCTCGTGATCTTCGTCGATCACCGAGGCGAGGAAGGCGACGTCCACCGAAGTGGCGAGCTGAATCTGGTAGCGCATGATCGTACAACCGTCTTCGCCGGTCGAATGTTCCCGAGGAGCTGTGATTTCTAGGTGCGCACCAGGCGGAACAAATGTGTGGGCAAAACGTTCGGCGCGCCCTGCCTGAACCACGGCATCTCATGCAAATGCGAGGCAGTGACGTAGATCGAACCGTCAGGCCCTTCCGCCAAACTGTCGGGCCAGCTCAATTTTGTGTCGGATACTACTGTCTCCGTGCGCTCGCCCGTCCACACCCGCACCTCGTTGTCTTCGGGTGCGGTGAGATAAAGGATGTTGTCGCGACTCATCAGCAGGCCGTCGGCGACATGGGTGACGCCGACCTTCTCGATCTTGCGCGCGGCATCCTCCGGGTTATCCGACATCAGCGCGGCGGTATCGACGCGGTAGAGCGTGCGGCCGGTGAGCGCCTGCCAATAGAGCGTGCCGCCATCCATCGACAACGCGATGCCATCGGCCGCGACCTGGAACGGCCGGCCGTCCGGCCGCTTGAGCTTCTCGCCTTTTACCGCCACCTCGACGCCCTTCTCGGGCTGCGTGCTGGGGTGACCGTCGAGCCGGGCATACGCGCTGCCCGATTCGAGATCGACGATGACGATGGCGCCGCGCGCGCCGGAATCGGTGATGAAGGCCACCGTACCATTGGGATGGAAACGGACATCGTTCAGGTAGCTGCCCTGCAATGCCACGTCTTCGCCGAAATGAATGACCTGGGCGACCTTGTTGGTCGCGAGGTCGATGCGCACCAGCTTCGGTCCGCCGGGAATGACCTTGTCGATGCCCGGCGACGCCGGATCGAGCACCCAGAAATTGCCGCGATTGTCGGCCACCACCGACTGTACGCACACGAAGTGGTCACGGGGCGAGGGCGCCGGACCGCCGGAATTGCGCCACGAGTTCCAGCCCTCGTCGGGATAGGGCTTTAGCGTTCCGTCGCGGCCGACTTCGGCGACGGAGATCGGGCTGTCCTCGGTCCAGCGCGGAAAGTTGACGAAAACACGACCTTCCGCCGACACCGCGACGCCGGTCGCCTGATGGTCGAAATGCGCGGCCTCCTCGAGCCGGAAGGTCGGCCGCTTGCCGGCGGGCGCCGACGCCTGTTCGCGCGCCGGTGCCTGGGCGCGAACCAGGCCGGTCGACAGGGTCGCCAAACCGCCGGCCAGGATGAATCGACGGTGGACCATCGGTCTTCCTTGGGAGGACACTTGGACTCCCAACGCCGGTCCGGCCGACCGGTTGCGGAATTGATATGCCGGAGCGACCGATGACTGAGGTGCAAGCCTTTCGCTTCGAGGATGACGGCGAGACGCCGAACAATCCGCGCCTGCCGCTGCTCGTTTATCGCGCAGCGTTCGCATTGGGGCGCGAGAAGGATCCCGCCGTTCCATTCGAGCGCGCTTTTGCCGCGCATGGCTGGGGCGATGGCTGGCGCAACGGCATCTATCCGTTCCTGCACTTCCATACGGGAACGCACGAAGTGCTGGGCATCGTGCGCGGCCATGCGACCGTCGAGTTCGGCGGAGCCAAGGGTTGCAAGCTCGCGGTCGCGGCAGGTGACGTCGTCGTCCTGCCGGCGGGCACCGGCCATCGCCGTGTCGACGCGAGCGGCGACCTTCTGGTGGTCGGCGCCTATCCGCTGAACGGCTCGCTCGACCAGAAGCGGCCGGGCGAGATCGACCACGCCAAGGCGGTCACCAACGTCGCGAACGTGCCGATGCCCGAGATGGACCCGGTGCTCGGCCGATCGGGGCCGCTGATGGAGTTATGGAAGTAAGGGAGCGCGGGCCTCTGGCCCGCTCATGATCATGATGCGCGCCAGAGGCCCGCGCTCCCATCAATTGAACCCGCGATAGACCACGGTCGCGAACATGCCCGCTGCCATGTGATAGAGGTTGTGGCAGTGAAAGGCCCACATGCCGGGATTGTCGGCATCGAACACGACCTTCACGGTCGTTCGTGGCGGCACCAGGACCACGTCGCGCACCGCGCCCGGGAAGGCCTGGCCATTGATCTCCGTGACCTGGAAGGAAGGGCCATGCATGTGCATGGGATGGGCCATCATGGTGGTGTTGCGCATCACCAGCTCGACGCGCTCTCCCTTTTCCACGGTGACCGGCACGCCTTCCATGCCGTGCACCGCCATGCCCCAGACATAGCCCGACATGTTGCCGACCAGATCGACGGGCACGGAGCGATCGATCCGTCGCGACGTCAGCGGCTTCGCCGCGCGCAGCTTCATCTCGTCCATCAGGCCGAGCGCGGGCGCCGCCATCTCCGCCGTCTCGGCGATCTTGGCCACCGGTGCACCGCGCGGCCGCAGGACCACGCCGGTCTGCTTGGTGAGACCTTCGCCGCGCGCCAGCACCGGCAGGGCCGAGCCGTCGGCCGGCAGGCGCACGGCGATGTCGACGCGCTGGGCGATGGCGAGCGGGAACTGCCGCACCTTCAGCGGCACCACCGGATTGCCATCGACGGTCAGCACCGTGCCTTCGACGTTGCCGAGATCGATCATGAAGTTGGTCGAGGCCGCCGCGTTGATGATGCGCAGCCGGACCTCAGCACCTTTCTCGACATCGAACACCTGCGGGTCGGCGAGCGTGCGGTCGTTGGCCAGGAAGGCATCATAAGTCACGTCGTTCAGGTCCATGCCGCCGCCCGACGGCATGTTCATCCCCGGCATGTTCATGCCGCCGCGCGACATGCCCGACATGCCGCCCGACATGTTGCCCATCGGCTTGGGCTTGCGCAGCTCCTCGAAGATCAGGCTGGGCTTGGTCCACGAGAAGTCCTCCAGCAGGACCACGACCTCCTGCAGGCCGCTCCTGATGGCGCTCTGCTCGCGCACGATCAGCGGCGCGGCCAGCAGATTCTGCTCCTGCAGGCCGAAGTGCGAGTGCATCCAACGCGTGCCCGCGGGCTGGGCCGGGAAGCTGTAGTCGGCGAATTTGCCCGGCGCGATCGGCGGCCCGGAAATATAGGGCACGCCGTCCTGCCGCCACGGCGGGTTCAGCCCATGCCAGTGCAGGCCCGACAGCACGTCGAGTCCATTCTCCAGCCGCACGTCGAAGGTGTCGCCTTCATTCAGCGTGATGCCCCACGCGCCGGATGGTTGGAAGGCGCCGTAGCGCGTCGCGGGCTTGCCGTTGACCTCGATGACGCGGTTGGCGAGGCGAATCGTCTTGCGGCCGGCCGTCTGGGCGATGCTTCGCGCCGAAGGGCCTGCGGTCAGGCCAGCGGCGAGGCCGGCGGTTGCGGCGAGCAGTGTACGACGATGCATCAAAGGCCTCCGGGGCGCCCGTCGGACACCTAATATACTCCAGGCCGGGCGGCGCCGCTCGCCTGAAGGAGACGGTGAGATACCTCAGCCGTTGATGTTGAGCAGCTTCGCCGCCGTGCCGCCCAGTACCGCCACCTTCTGATCGTCGCTGAGCGAATCACAGGCGAAGATGTGGTCCACGGGCTTCAGCTGCCAGGGATAGGGATAGTCGCTGCCCAGCACGATCTGGCTGGCGCCGACCTGGGTCGCGAGATGGCGGATCGCCTCGGGCGAGAAGATCAGCGAATCGAAGTAGAGCTGCTTCAGGTACTCCGAAGGCTTCTTCGCGAGCTTGATGTCGGCCTTGCAGCCGGCCGGGCCGACCATGCAGGCGTGGTCGGAGCGGTCGGCGTAGGAGGGCAGGTAGCCGCCACCGTGCGCCGCGATCACCTTGAGGCCGGGGAACTTGTCGAGCGTGCCCTCGAAGATCAGGTGCGACAGCGCGATCGTGGTCTCCAGCGGATTGCCGATGGTGTTGCCGAGCCAGCCGTTGCCGGCCAGCCGCTTGGCAACCTCCGGCACGCCCTGCGGATGGATGAACAGCGGCACGCCGAGCTCCTCGGCCTTGGCCCACACCGGATGGAATTTGGGATCGGAGAATTCCACGCCGGCGACCGCGCCGCCGATCGCGGCCCCCTTCAGCCCCTGCTTCTTCACCGCCGTCTCGAGCTCCTGCACGGCGAGGTCGGGTGCCTGCAGGGTGAGCGAGGCGAAGGCGGCGAAGCGGTCGGGCTTCGACGCGCAGAGCTCGGCCAGCTTCTCGTTCTGCAGCTTGACGATCTGGCCAGCGAGCTCGCGGTCGCGGCCGTACCAGAACGGATTGATCGACAGCACTTCCATGTCGACGGCCTGCCCGTCCATCGCCTTCAGCCGCTTGTCGATCTCGATGAAGGCCTCGGCCGCGCCGTTGACCGGTGGCAGCTGCACCGAAGCGCCGTCGGCGCCGAGCAGCGCGCCGGCCTCGCGGAAGTGGCAATGGGCGTGCACGTCGATGGTCTTGACCTTCTTGCCGTTGACGGCGACGGGCAGGGTGCGTGACGAGCCTTGTGCATGCGCACGCTCGAGCAGGCCGCAGCTGCAGAAGACGATTCCGGTCGCGGCAGCGGTGCCGCTCTTGAGGAAATTTCGGCGCGTGGTCATGGGGCGTCCCTCCGAGGACTGTCCGGCATTTTTTGCCGGTGCCCGCCAACTCTAGTCCCACCGCGCCGTTCCCGGAACGGACGGCGCGGCGATCACTATGTGATATGCAATTCTGTCAGGGCGCGTAGGACAGCCCCGGCGTCACGCCGCCGTAGCCGCTGCTCAGCCGGCCGGTCCAGCCGAAGCCGACATAGCCGCCGGCCGCGTCGTACAGATAGTCGAAGCCTTCGAGGAACATGCGGCCGGTGTTCACGAACACGCCGCGGTCGTGCACGACCTCGACGCGTTCCGGATGCATGGGGTTGCCGCGGGCGCCGACGGTGAAACCATAGTAGGCCGGCTGCGGATTGCGCTGGTCGGGCATGAAGACGGTGATCCGGCTGCCCTCCGGCGCGCGCCGGCCGCGCTCCAGCCCGGTGCCTTCAGGCGGCGACAGGAACATGTAGTTGATGCCGGTATCGACCAGGACCGTGCCGTTGCCCGTGACCCCGTTGACCGAGACCGCCATGGGCGTTGCGCTCCATTCGGGCACGCCGGGCCGCGACGCCGGATTGGACGCAAGCTTGATGAAGGCGAAGCCGCGCGTGCGCTCGGCCGACATGCCGAGATGCACGCCCTCGCGCGTCACGATGTAGCCCGGCCGCACCGACGACAGCGGCGCGCCCGAGGCCAGCGAGACCAGGCTGACGAAGGGATTGCGCGCCACGCCGGACTCGGTGCCCTGCGCGCCGGTGCGGTCGAAACCCACGCCCATGAAGGCGACGCCGCGCGGATTGCTCTCGGGCCGGCAGTCGCGCGCCCGCTCCAGGCAGGTGATGGACGAAACGCGCAGCACCTGGACGCGCGCGGTGGCGACGGGCGTGTACTCGTCGCGCTGGATCTCGACTTCGGTGGTGTAGCGCTCGCCATTCAGGATGCGGCCGCTCGAATTGTAGATCAATCGACCGGGCCCCTCGGCGACGTCGTTCGGTCCCGGCGTGAAGTGCTCGGCGGCGACGACGATGCCGGTCGAGCCGGTATCCATGCCGAAGCGGACCGGCCGGCTGCCGCGGAGTTTCAGCCAGACATGCGGCACCCGATCCATCGCGATCGGCCCGTTGGCGAATGGGATGTCGAGAGTCTGCAGCCCGCGATACTGCGCCGACGGGTCCTGCGCTTGCGCATGATGTGAAGCCGCGCCCAAAAGAGCTGCAGTCAGCGCGATAAGAAAGATACGCATGTGCCCCCCAAGTCCAATTCCCCGCCTATGGTACAATAGCCATCTCGGGGCAGACGACTAACAGGGGAATGACATGCGTTCATGGATTCTGGCGGCAGCGATCGTGATTGCTGCAGCGTGCGGTGCGTCAACTGCAGAAGCTCAGCAGGGCAACACGATCAATGTCGCGGTGTCAGGGATGAAGGACAACACCGGCAGCATCCGTTGCGGCCTGTTCAACTCGGCCGATTCATTTCCCAAGGACGGCAAGGAGTACCAAGGCGTCGAGGCGCCGATCGCCAACGGGCAGGCGACCTGCACCTTCAACAACGTGCCGCCCGGCACCTATGCCGTGGCCTATTTCAAGGCGGCTCCCGGCCAGACGAAGATGAAGACCGGCATGTTCGGCATGCCGCAGGATCCCTACGGCTTCTCGCGCAACGCCACGATCGGCATGGGACCGCCGTCCTTCAACTCGGCGGCCTACAGCTATGCCGGCGGCAACACGACCTGGCCGGTGACGATCACCTACCCGTAATAAGCGTTCCTCCTCACGCGAAGCGTGGGGCGTGGCGCTTTTGGCCGCTTTGCGGCCAAAACGCCTGGCCCGCGGAGCGGGCGGAGGGGTCATGAGCGACAACGAGGATGTCGCCTATGACCCCTCCGTCGGCGTATGACGCCGACGCCTCCCCAGCGAAGCTGGGGAGGCAAGCGACCGTTCCAAACAGTCATCGCCCGAGGATGCGGTCACTCGTGGGCGTGCGGCGGGTTGCCCTTCAGCCGGTAGACGACGCCGGTCTTGGTGGCGCCGAGCTGGATCCAGTCGCGCGCCTCGGCCTGCAGGGCGAAGAAGAACGCCTCGCAGCGTCCCAGCGCCTCGTCGGTCAGATCCTCGCGGCGGCGGAATTTCAGCTGGAAGGCGAATTCGCCGATCAAGGGCGCATGGTCGCCGCGATTGCGCCACAGGGCGACGTTGCACATCGCCGACACGCGGTTGCCGAAATCCAGCACGCCGATGTCCTGCAGCACCTCCTCGACGATGGTGCCGCCGACCAGCTCGGCGCGTTCGTCCTTCTCCCACGGAATCGACTGCAGCGCCGGCAGCGCCTGGGCGATGCGCTCCATGGACATGCGGTCGGCCATGATCGCGCTTTCCATGTGGAACTCGACATTGTGCGAGTAGAGCATGCGCATGCCGCCCAGCCCGTCCTTGAGCGGCAGGGCCTCGGCCTTGAACTTGATGCGGTAGTCGCCGGCGATGTGCGGCCGCATGTCGAGCTCGGCGGTCTTCTGCGGATCGGTGTGGCGGTACTTGAAGACGATCTCGGGCGCGCCGATCGGGAAGCCGTCCTGGTAAGGGATGCGGCGGCGCAGGATGAAGGCGTTGTTGTACAGCCGGAAGTCGTGGGTATCGACGAACAGCACCTCGCGGATGGCGAGTGGCCGCTCGGTGAAGGTCACCGGATCGAAGATCACGCCGGTCGCCTTGGCCGGCCGGCGCAGCACCTTGGCGAAGTCGAACAGGCTCTGGCGCGAGGTGAAGTGATTGGGCTTGAGGATCAGCTTGCACTCGAGATAGCGGATCTCGTCATAGGGCAGACCGTCGACATACTTGCCGGGCTTGATCGACGGCAGATGGCGCACCCGGATGGCGGGTTTGACCGCCGGCTTGGCGACTTCCCTGTCCTTGGTCTTGTCCTTGTCCTTGGTTTTCTGGCTCATGGGCTCCCCTCCACCTGCCGACTATAGGCGAGGTCGGGGGGTCATGGCTCGCACTTTGGTAGCATGGCCCCCGGACATTCGATGTCGCCTGCCGTCCGGACGATGAAACGACCCATCTCGTAGCCTGGTGGCGACGGCCCGGCGCCCGCGTCGACCGCGGCCAGCACGACCATGACCTGGCCGCACCCTGGGCAGGCATAGGTCGTCTCACGCCCGGCCGAGATCGTGTAGCGCGACAGGGGCAGGCTGCTGTTGCAGGTCGCGCAGGTCGTCTTGAGATCGGCGTCGCTCACCGTGGCCCGGCTCAGCATGGCGTTCAGCACGTCGCTCAGCGTGATGGCGGTGATCCTGCGCGCCGCCGGCCCGCGCTCCAGCACGGTGTCCAGCATGCGCAGCATCTTGGCGCGCAGGCGCTCGCGCTCCTCGGCGTCGGTCGCGCCACGGGACGATTCGATGCCGGCCAGCACGTCGTGGGCGACCCCCTCGAGCCGGCTCACCGGATCGACGGCGACCGGCTCGAACACCGGATCGACCATCGACAGCGCCTGGTAGGCCTCCTCGATGCTGCGCACCAGGATCGGCTCCTCGCCCTGCCGGAAGAGCCGGTGCGCGGCGAAGATGCGGTTCATCGCCCACAAAGGGTCGCGCGGTGCCACGATCACCCGCGCCTGCCCCGGCAGCTTCGGTGGCCTGGAGGAGCGCTCGACGACGAGCTCGATCGGAATGTCGACCGCCTCGACGGCGGTATAGTCCATGATGCCGCGCGCCAGCCCGTTGCGCTCCACGAAGCGGCCGACCGCCTTGTCGCGCAACGAGATATCCGTCGCCACGTAGGCGCCGGAGAACCGCGTCAACAGGACGTTGTGGCGCTGGTCGTGGAAGAGTTGAAACACATTGGCCTCTCCCGCATAGCTTGCGCCGGGAAAGCCGGCCAGTCCATCGCTAGAGCACATTTCGTCCGGCTGAAAGCCGGACGAAATGTGCCTGTGAGACCAAAGCATCCTGTGCGCGCGTTCCCGATGGGATGGAACCGCAAGCGGTTCCATCCCATCGGGAACCGCTCTACCAACGGCCGAACGGGCCGAACGGGCCGAAGGGGAAACGCCGACGCGGCGAATCGTCGAACAGGACGAGGAAGAGCTGGGCGAACAGCGCCTGCACTTGCGGATCATTCGGACCTGGCGCGTTCGTCCAGGCGGTGGTCTGGGACAAGGCGAGATCGTTGCGGCAATAGATGGCGAAGACGTTGAACGACCGACCCACAACCGGTGGTTTATGGCGGATTGTACCGGCGCAAACGCTTATGGCCGTCAGGTCGTTGGCGGTGTCGAACACCAGCACCATGCGGTAGTAGGGACGCGGCAGCTCGGGCGGGTCGGCATAGGTGAAGGTGAGGTTGGGTCGGGGCTTGGCGGCCTGCATGACCGGCAGCAGGGCGCGCTGTACTGCGGCGGGCGGCAGATTGGGGAAGGGGGCGCCCGCCATGACGACCTGGAAGTTGCGGCCGTCGGTGACGGCGAAGAACTCGGAATAGTCGTAGGCCGGATCGTAGTAGGCGCCGCCGATCGTGCCGCTGGCGACGCAGCCGGCCAACATCAGGGCAGGCAGGAGCTTGGCGAGGCGCACGACGGACAACGACGGCGCCCTGACTGGCGTTCCTCCTTAGCGAAGCTGGGGAGGCGTCGGCGTCTTACGCCGACGGAGGGGTCATGAGCCGCAGTACCGTCGATTATGACCCCTCCGGCCCTGCGGGCCACCTCCCCACGCAAGAGCGTGGGGAGGAATGGTCGCCTCAGCTCACCATGGCGTAGGCGGGCTGGCGGAAGTCGGCGCCGGCGCGCAGGAAGCCGGTGCGGCTGTCGAGCAGGATGGCCTCGACCGAACAGGCGCGGCGGGTCAGCGCCGGCCACATCTCGACGTCGTGGCCGCGCCGGCGCAGCTCCTCGATGGTGGCCGCCGGCAAGCGGTCCTCGATGTTGAGCCGGCCGGGCAGGTGGGTGTAGGGCGCGAAGGAGTTGGGGAAGCTGAAGGTGGCGAAGCGCGGCTGCTCGATCGCCTCCTGGAT
>JAKFVH010000233.1 GCA_021732285.1 Reyranella sp.
GAAATTTTCGGACGACGGGAGTGAGGCCTTCCCCCTCCCGGCCTCCCCCGTATGACGGGGGAGGTGAATGAGGGCGAGCTAACGCCCCCGCAACATCCGCCAGCCGTTCTGCAGGTGCCGCACCGGCCCCCACACATGCCGCGTGCGCATCATGTGCCAGCGTTGCGGCTCGTTGTCGGGGCCGGCGATCGGACCCGCGTCGTCGACGAAGTCGGTGATGCCCACGGCATCGGTGTCCCACGGCCCGGTGGTCTTGAAGATCGTCGTCTTGGCGCCGTAGCCGCCGAGCGTGCGGCTCATGCCCGAGGCCATGAAGTCCATGTAGCGCGGCAGGCTCTCGGGGCGGCAAAGATAGCCCTTGTTGAAGCCGACCGCGAGCAGGCGGAAATGGAACGGGTTCTTCTCGAGATAGCGGATCACCTCGGTCGTGTTGGCCGGGTAGCGCGGAGAGAAGAAGTCGTCGATCACCACGATGCCGTCGTTGTTGACGATGCGGTTGGCGAGCTCGAGCTCGCGATAGACAGCCGTCCCGGTGTGCTCGCCGTCGATGTGGAACCAGCGCACGGTCTGGTGCATGGCCTGCAGGTCGAGCTTGGCCGGCAGGTCGGCCGACGGCCCCGACAATGGCACGATGTTGACGGGCTCGGCGCCGACCGAGCGGATGGCGCGATGCACCGCCTCCTCGTCGAGCCGGAGGTCGCACAAATAGAGCTTCTCGTCCCCCTTGCGGTAGGAGGCGAGCACCGACGCCGAGCGGCCGCGCCACACGCCGATCTCGAACAGGTCGCCCGTGATCCGGGCCTGCTGGTCGAGCAGGGCGCGCCAGACGCAGTAGGACTGGAACATGAACCAGCCCGGAATGGCGTCGATCTTTTCCCAACTGAGCATCGTTGATCCTTGCATTCGGGCGCCTAGGTGCGGCTTTCGACCTGCTGGAACCGCGCGCGGTTCCATCAGGTCGGAAACGCGCTGTCCCCGGGCACCTTTCTTCAATAGGCACATTGCGTCCGGCTGATTCCAGCCGGACGCAATGTGCGTAGCTAACAGCGCTCTTTCGACGCTGCAAGCCGGCAGCGCTTGCACAGGCCGCAGGCCTCGGGTAGACGCCGGATGCGTGCAAATGCCAACAACAACAGTCGCTTACCGCACGACGCTTGGCCTGATTTGGGGGCTGGCCCTGTGGCATAGCTGGGAAAGCCGCGGCCTTTTCGTCGATGGCTCCGCCTTCCTCGTCCAGATCGCGCGGCGAGAGTGGTTCTTCGACTTCTACGCGCCGCGCCTCTACGCCATGGTGGTCGGCCAGGCGCCGATCATGACCGCCGTCTTTCTCGGCGTCACCGACCTGCATCTGCTTGCACGCCTGCTGTCGATCGGCCTGTTCGCCCTGCCGACCGCGCTCTACACGCTGGCCCTCGTGCGGGTGAAGGACGACCCGGTGCTGCTCGCCGCCGTGATCGGCGCCATCGGCCTGGTGTTCATGACCACGTCCTTCTTCATCGTCGGCGAATACAACACAGCCTTTGCCATCGCCATCGTGGTCGCGGTCCGGCTGGTGACGGCCAAGCGGCTCGCCGTGCTCGACGGCCTGTTCCTCGCCGTGATCAGCCTGCTCGCCGCGCGGACCTACGAGTCGATGATCTATCTCGGGCCGCTCCTGTCGGTGATGGTTCTGCACACCGTGTGGCGCATGCCGTCCCGCCGCTGGGCGCCCACCACGCTCTACCTTGTTTCCATCGTCGGCTTCATCGGCGGCATGGCCGTCGCCATCCGCTCCCTGGTGAAGCCGTGGTCGGCGGAGCATCTCGACGAGACGATCCTGACCGCCACCAACTTCTGGCAGAACCTGCAGTTCGACCTGGTGATCGCCGCCGCGCTGGTCGTCGTCGTCTGGGGCCTGGTCCGGCCGCGCGACCTCTTGAGCAACAAGCCCTATCGCTGGGCGTGCGTCCTCCTGGTGATCCTGGCGCTGTCGCCCCTGTTGGCGCTGAGCGACACGCTCGTGCGGCCGCTCGCCAAGTCGCAGTACGTGGCGCGGCAGGCTGCCGGCATGGTCATCGTCACCATCGTCCTGTTCATCTGGTTCTACGGCTCCCTGCTGCGCGACAAGCTCGCGGTCCTTGCCACGCTGCGCACGCCCGAGGCGGCACGCCGGTTTCTCACCTTCGCCGTCGTGGTCGTGTTGGCGATCCTGCCGTCCGACATCTACCTGACGAGGACCTGGTCGTCGTATCTCGACGTCGTGCGCGCCGAGGTGCTGGCCAAGGGCGGCGTGATCGCCTTCGAGGACTCGCCGCTGTCGCGCCATCCCTACGACCTGCTGGTCGAGGCCTGGATCCTGCCCAGCCAGAGCTTGGCGCTCAGGGCCAAACGCGGCGACGGCATCATCGCGCCGCCCAGGGATTTCAAGTCCTGGCAACCCTTCCCGCCGGCGGACCCCTATCCGCTCGGCAAGTACACCTGGCGAGACTAGCGTGCCGACCGAGCAGCCGCCGCCGGCCGCCTATCGAAGCGTGGTCCTGCTGCTGTGGGCGCTGGCGGTCAATGCCACGATCGCCTGCCGCGGCCTGTTCTGGGACGGCTCGCCCTTCATGGCGAACATCCTCGACCTCGGACAGGTCCACGACTTCTACACCGCCCGCGCCCACGTCGACTGGGTGACGCAGCTTCCGCTTCTGCTGCTGAGCGAGCTCGGCGTGCGCGACACGAGGCTGCTGGCGATGGTCTATTCGGCCGCGCTGTTCGGCCTGCCGACCGGCCTCTATCACGCAGCACTCGCGCGCGTGAAGGGTGACGCGGTGCTGCTCGGCGTCGTCATCGCCGTGATCGCCACGGTCTATCTGCCGACCTGCTTCTTCATCATCGGCGAGTACAACACCACCTACGCCGCCGTGGTGCTCGCCATGGCGGTGACGCTGACGCCGGGGCCGAGGCGGCTCAGCGACGCCGTGCTGCTCTGCCTGCTCGGCCTGTTGTGCGTGCGCTCCTACGAGACGATGGTCTATCTCGGTCCGCTGGTCGCCGCCGCCATCGTCTGGTCGATGCGCAAGGAGGACGATCGATGGGTGAGGGGGCTGATGGTCGTCGCCGCGGTGGCGTTCATCGCGGCCGGCGTCGTCGCGCTCGTCGCCATCGTCGACTACTGGAACCATCCGCACTTCCTGAAGGTGCGGGCGATGTCCTTCGACTTCTGGCAGAATCAGCAATTCGTCATCCCACTCATCGCGCTCGCGATCTCGGCGGCGATTGCCTTGGTGCGGCCGTCATGGCTTCGGGGCAGCGGCCCGCCGCTGGTCTTCGCCATCGCTGCCACTGCCCTTGCGCTCTCGCCCTGGTATCGGCTGGTCTACGAGCACTCCATCCTCTATCCGCCGGCGCACTATCTCGCGCGCCAGGCGGCGGGCGTGGTGCTGGCGGTGCTGCTCGGCTGCATGTGGCTGCACGTCGCCTGGCAGCGCCGGCTGCCCGAGGTCTTCACCATCCTGCGCCGGCCTGCGGTGTCACGGCGCCTGGTGCTGGCCATGACGGCGCTGCTGCTCGCCGCCGCCGTGCCCGACGTGGTGCTGACCGGCCTGTGGTCGGACTACCTCGCCCGCATGCGCACCCTGGTCGATACGCGCGAGGGCGCCATCCGGGCGCACGACCTGCCGCTGCTCGAATGGCCCGACAAGCTCTTTGCCCAGGACTGGTCGCTGCCGGCGATGAGCGTCCTGATCAGCCGCACGCCCGGCCGTGCCTACGTGCTGGCCGACAAGGACTACCTCAGCAACCCGCCGTTCGATCCGGCGTGCGGGACGCTGCCGCATCTGCAGGGGTATGGCTGGGGGAAGTGACCGCTGGGGGCGCGCCACTCCAGTGGCGCGTCTTCTTCATGCTCTTTTGGACCGCGCGCCTCCTGGCGCGCTCATGAGGCGCGCGAGACGCGCGCGGTCCGGAAGACCATGACGCGCCACTGGAGTGGCGCGCCCCCAGCACTAAGGTCGCATCCAATGCCGGCTCGGCCCGCTGCCACGCACCGGTGCGGCCAGCTCGACGAACTCGCACAGGATCTTCCGCGTGTCGCGCGGATCGATGATCTCCTCGATCCAGAAGGTCTCAGCACTCCGGAAGGGTGAGCGCAGCTTGTTCAGGCGGTCCTCGATCTCGCCCATCTTGGCCTTGGGATCGGCGGCGCCGGCGATGTCGGCGCGGTAGGCCGCCTCGATGCCGCCCTCCAGCGGCAGCGAGCCCCAGCGGCCCGACGGCCAGGCATAGCGCCAGTTGAGCCGCGCGCCGTTCTGGTGGGCGGCACCCGCCACACCGAAGGCGTTGCGGATGATGAAGGTGCACCACGGGATCGTGGTCTGGAACATGGCCGACATGGCGCGCACGCCTTGCCGGATGACGCCGCTCTTCTCGGCCTCGAGCCCGATCAGGAAGCCCGGGCAGTCGCAGAGATAGACGGCCGGCAGATGGAAGGTCTCGGCCATGTCGACGAAGCGCGCCACCTTCTGGCAGGCGTCGGCCGTCCAGCCGCCGCCATAGAACATCGGGTCGCTTGCCATCAGCGCCACCGGCCAGCCGTCGATGCGGGCGAAGCCTGTCACCACCGAGCGGCCGTAGAGCTTGCCCATCTCGAAGAAGGAGCCCTTGTCGACGATCTTCTCGATGATCGGCCGGATGCGATAGACCTTGCGGATGTCGCGCGGGATCGCCTCGAACAGCGAGTCCTCGCGGCGCGCCGGATCGTCGGTCACCGGCCCGCGCGGCGGCGCCTCGTAGACCGAGGAGGGCAGGTAGGAGAGGAAGCGGCGCGTGGCGGCGAACGCCTCGTCCTCGCTGTCGACCGCCTCGTCGATCGCGCCGGCGCGCAGCTGGATCTCCCAGCCGCCGAGTTCCTGCTTGTCATACTGCTTGGGGCTGAGCCGGTTCACCACCGGCGGGCCGGCGACGAACATCGCCGACACTTCCTTCACCATCACCGAGTAGTGCGTGGCGGCAAGCCGCGCCGCACCCAGGCCCGCCACCGAGCCCAGGCCCAGCCCGACCGTCGGCACCACGCCCATGTTCTGCACCACCCATTCCCAGCCCTTCACGCCCGGCACGTTGGCGCGTCCGGTCGTCTCGATGGTCTTGACCGAGCCGCCGCCGCCCGAGCCCTCGATCATGCGGATCAGCGGCACGCGATACTGGTTGGCGTAGCGCTCGATGAAGATGTCCTTTTCCTTGATGGTGGCGTCGGCCGAGCCGCCGCGCACGGTGAAGTCGTCGCCGGTCACCGCGACGTGCCGGCCGTCGATCCTGGCGCGGCCCATCACGGCGTTGGCCGGCGTGAGATCGACCAGGTCGTTGCGGCCGTCGTACTCGGCCTTGCCGGCGATGCTGCCGATCTCGCGGAACGAACCCTGGTCGACCAGCCGGTCGATGCGCTCGCGCACGGTGAGGCGGCCACCGTCGTGCTGGCGCTTGACCTTGTCGGCCCCGCCCATGCGCTTGGTCATCTCCTGACGGCGGCGCAGCTCGTCCATTTCGGGTTGCCAGGTCATCGCATCCTCGGGTGTTTGATCGATCCGTTCGTACCAACGGGCGGCGGCAGCGGCCATAACGAAAGCGGTTTGAGACCGCTAGCGGCCCGAGGGACGAAACGTGCCCAATCATTCCTCCCCACGCTTCGCGTGGGGAGGTGGCCCGAAGGGCCGGAGGGGTCATGAGCAACCGCACTGCTGCTCATGACCCCTCCGTCGGCGTAGGACGCCGACACCTCCCCAGCGAAGCTGGGGAGGAAGGGGACCTAGCTAAGTTGCTTCTTGAGTTCGGCGAGGATTTTCGACCACTGGCCGGTGCCGAACTCGTTGGCGATCACCTTGTCGTCCCTGACGATCAGGAAGCGCGGCGTGCCGCTCTTGCGCGGCAGCTGGTCGAGGATTGGCCGGAGGTCGCCGGGCCAGAAGCGCTCCTGATAGGCCTCCTTGAGCTTGGGCGATTCGACCTCGATCCAGGTGACCTGCTTGTACTCCGGCGATGCAAACCAATCGGCCTTGTACTTGTTCTTCCACGCCGTGCACGGCTGGCAGTCCCAGCCGCCGATGTAGATGACCTTGATGGGAGACGCGGCCCGCGCCGGCAATTGCAGCGCGCTGCCCAAAAGCCCGGCGGCGACGAAGGTTCGACGGTTCATCGCTTCCCTATACCCAAATAGCCAAGGGGTGGGGAAGCGGCCTCAGATCTCGACGCCGGCTGCCTTGAGGCCCGCGGTCATCTTGGCGGTATCGGCGCTACGCTCAAAGCGCGGCAGATGCAGCGTCCGATACACGTCGAGGAGCCGCTTCGCGCTGCCAAAGGACTGCACGGCATCGGCAAACGCCGCGCGGGCGCCGGCCTTGTCGCCCTGCAGGCCGAGCAGGTTGGCGAGCAATACGCGGCTCCAGGCATAGCTCGGGTTGAGCGAAAGCGCGCGCCGGACGGCGACCTCCGCCGCCTCGGTGCGGCCGCACAGCAGTTCGGCGCTCGCCAGCGCGAACCAGCTGAGATGGCCGGCCACCGGATCGTTGCGGCTGAGCTCGACGGCGCGTTGGGCGCAGGCGAGCGCTTCCTCGGCCTTGCCGCGATAGACCAGCGCCATGGCGAGCGTCGACGATGTTGGGGCGTGGCTGGGATCGAGTTCGAAGGCCCGTTCGAGGTAGGGGACCGCATCGCGCGCCCGCCCGGTGAAGGCGAGCGCCGCGCCCAGCGAGCCCAGCGTGTAGCTGTGGTCGGGATCGAGCTCGACCGCGCGGTAGCCGGCGGCGATCGACTGCGCGTTGAGCTCGGCGGGATCGCCCTCGCCGCCGTTGGCGACCAGCGCGCGAACCGATATCGACAGCAGGGCATGGGCGTTGGCGTAGTCGGGCTTGCGGGCGATGACTTCGCGGGCGATGTCGGCCGCCTCCTGCAGGCCGCCGCGCCGAAACGAGTACATGGCAACCATGCCGCGCACGAACAGCGACCAGACGTCGAGCTGCTCGCGCGCGACGCCCTGGACGCGGGCGGCTTCCGCGCGGCTCAGCCGCGGCTGCAAGGTGCTGATGATGCTGTTGGTGACCTCCTGCTGCACGTCGAGCAGTTGCTGCAGCGGCCGGTCGAAGTTCTCCGCCCACAGATGGCGGCCGGTCTCGCGCTCGGCCAGGCGGACCGTGACGCGCACGCGGTCGCCCAGCTTGCGCAGGCTGCCGTCCACGACATAGAGGGTCGCAAGGTCGCGCTGCGCGCGCTCGAAGTCGGTCGCCGCGCCGACGCCATAGGCATAGGCGGCGCTGCGGCCGACCACGGTGAAGCCCTGCGAGCGGGCGAGGCCGACGATGACCTCGTCGGTGAGGCCGGCGGCGATATGGTCGAACTGCTGGTCTTCGCTGAGGTTGCGGAACGGCAGGACGGCGATGGTCGGCCGCTCGATCTCAACCGGCGCGACTCGGGAAGGTGTTGCTGCCTCCGTCAGCGGCTTGACCGGCGCCACGAAGCTGTAGCCGCTGCCGTGACGGGTGACGATGAACTGTGGCCGGCGGGCATCGTCGTTGAGCTTCTGGCGCAGCCGGCTCACCAGCGTGTCGATGGCGCGGTCGTAGACGTCCTTGTTGGTCTCGCCGAGCGAATCGAGCAGGAAGTCGCGGCTGAGGGTGCGTCCGGCCGCGCGCAGGAACACGGTGAGCAGGCGCGTCTCCTGGCGGGTCAGCTCGACGGCATGGCCGTCGGGCGCGCTGAGGCCGTCGTGATCCGGCACGAAGCGCCAGCCGGCGAACGACCAGCCCCGCTTGGTTTCATGAGACGCCAATCGATTTTCCGTCTGCACGGCCTGCTCATCCCAACTGCCACTCCCCAGCGGCGACCTATCACGACACAACTCAGACAAAACTTCACGACAAGAGTACGCAACGCTCAAAGCGAATTTCTACCTCTCGACCGTGATCGTCGCATTCCGGATGAAAGCAGATCACGCCCTCGTCGGAACTGGCGCCGACACAACCCTGACGAAACTTCGCGACACGTCGCCGACATCATGGCGGCGGTTCAGAGCGGTCGGGATCAGATGAGTACTGTCTTGTCCAAAGCCATTTCCACGTCTGGGTCAGACGACCTCGCCGCCGGCGCGCTCACCGCTCTGCGGCCAAGCGAATACACCGCTGCCTTGATTCAGGCATTGCAGGCCAGGCGCGCCGCGGTACGCGGTGCGCACGTCCTTGAGGTCGGATCGGGCAGCGGCGTGGTGCTGGCTGCGTTGGCCGGTCTCGGGGCCGCGTCGCTGTGTGGCATCGATATCGAAGAGGATGCGGTTACTTGCGGCATGGTGCTCCTGGATGAGCTTGGCCACCGGGACGCGGCGGAGTTCATCCAGGGCGACATGTGGTGGCCAGTGGATGGACGCCGCTTCGATCTGATCGTGGCCAACCTGCCGCACTGTACGTTGATCGACCCGCACCTCCCGGGCCGCCTGCCAACCTGGAGCGCGGCCGGCGCCGATGGACGGCGCCTGCTCGATCCGTTCCTCGAAGGGCTCGACCGCCATCTCGCACCGAGGGGCCGCGCCTTCATCACCCATAACGGCTTCGTCGGCCTCGATCGCTCGCGCTGCGCGCTGGCTCGCGCCGGCCTCACTCTCGAGATCGTGCTCACCATGCTCGTGACCCTGGACGACGAGGAACTGGCCCGCATGACGCCGAGCGTGCTCGCCGCCGAGCAGGGCCGGACGATCCACCGCTACGGTCCCTATGCCTTCGCCGAGTTGCACATCGTGGAGATCGCTGCGGTGGGCCAGATGCACTCCGCGGGGTGATCTTAGTAGACGACTCCGTCGATCAGGTTTTCCTCGTAGAGCCGCGCGAGATCGATCCCACCCGGCGGACGGGCCGTCTTGAAATCGGCGATGGCGCGCTGAAGGCGGGCCTCCTGGTCGCGCCGCAGCTTCTCGGCTTCCTCCACCGTCACCGGTGAGAAGCGGACGACCTGGCCGGGCAGCAGGCGACCGAGCCGCGGCAGGTCGACTGAGGCAACGGTCGCGATCTTCGAGTAGCCGCCCACGGTCTGGCGGTCGCCCAAAAGCACGATCGGCAGGCCGGCGCCGGGCACCTGGATGGCGCCGGGGCCGATGCCGTCGGAGATGATGTCGGCGCCCTTGGAGTGCTCGATAGTCGGTCCCTCGAAGCGGATGCCCATGCGATCGGCTTCCTTGGAAACCCGATAATCCGATTCGACAAAGGTGCGGCGGCCCTTGCTGCTGAAATAGTCGTCCTGCGGCCCCCAGACGACGCGCACCGGCCCGCTGCCGTAGTCGAACGGCTGGCCGAACTTCTTCTCGTCGCCTGGCGGCGCCTGCTCACGCGCAAGCGGCAGGGAATCGCCGGCCGCGAGCTTGCGGCCCTGGTAGCCGCCAACGCCGGCGCGGGCATAGGTCGAGAGGCTGCCCATGAAGGGATGCAGGCCAAAGCCGCCGGCCACCGCGAGATAGGCCGTGCTCGACCCTTCGACCATGCCGACGCGCAGCACCTGGCCCCGTTTCAGGAGATGCGTGCGGTCGGAGTCGATCGGCTTGGGCGGCGCGCCTTGTGAGTTATTTGGTCCATCGATCAGCGACGCCGACAGGGGACCGACCAGCGCGACGCGCACGCTGTCCGCCTCGACCAGCAGGTCGGGGCCCATGACGCCGATCTCCAGCCCCGCCGTGTTCGCGGGATTGCCGCACAAGGCGTTGGCCAGGGTGAGCGCGATGCGGTCCATGGCGCCCGCGGTCGGCATGCCGAGCGCCATGTAGCCGATGCGGCCGAGGTCCTGCAGCGTATCGAACAGGCCCGGCCGTACGACCTTCAGCGCGGCGCTCATGAGCGCACCAGCCTGGCCCAGTCGAAGCTGCCGGCCTCGACCTCGCGGCTGATGCGGTCGTAGGTCTTGCGGTCGATGCGCTGGAAGGTGAGCGAATCGCCCGGCGCCAGGAAGACCGGCTGCTCGCGGCGCTGGTCGAACATCCAGAGCGGCGTGCGGCCGATCAGGTGCCAGCCGCCCGGACTCTCGAAGGGATAGATGGTCGTCATGTCCATGGCGATGGCGACCGTCGAGCGCGGCACGCGCACGCGCGGCTGGCTGCGGCGCGGCAGGTAGAGCGACTTCTCGAGGCCCGCGATATAGGCCAGCCCCGGCATGAAGCCGAGGACATAGACCTTGAAGCGCGAGGCGAGGTGGAGGCGGATCACGTCCTCCACCTTCTTCTTCGTGCGCCCGGCCACCTCGGGAAGGTCGGGCGCGAATTCCTTGTCGTCGTAGCAGCAGGGGATGGTGACCTGCCGGGTCTTCATGCCGGTCGGCAGGCCGCGGGCGATCAGGCCCTCGATCTCGGGTTCCAGCCTGGCGCGCGACGTGGCTATCGGGTCATAGCAGACCATCAGCGAGCGCATGGACGGCACGGTCTCGACCACGCCGGCGATCTTGGCCTGGCCGATGGCCGCGTGCAGGGCCATCACCCGGCCGTTGATTTCAGGGGAGATCTCGTTGCCGAATTCGACGGAGAAGGCGGTGTCGCCGCAGGACAGGTACCGTACGCTCACGCCGATAGGATATAGTGTCATCCTACGCTCAGCGATAGTGTCATCCCGAGCGTAGCGAGGGACCTTTGAGGCGACAGAAAGGCCCCTCGCTTCGCTCGGGGTGACAGAAGGGAGTTTTCTCATGGCCGCGACCAACGCCGGATTCGTCAACATCAACTCCGACCTGGGCGAGAGCTTCGGCCCGTGGATGATGGGCAACGACGCCGAGGTGCTGAAGATCGTGAAGTCGGCCAACGTCGCCTGCGGCTTTCATGCCAGCGATCCGACGGTGATGGTCGACACGGTGAAGCTCTGCCAGCAGAACGGCGTCAGCATCGGCGCCCATCCGGGCTTTGCCGACCTGCAGGGCTTCGGCCGCCGCGTGATCAACCTTTCGGTCAAGGAGCTCGAGGCCAACATCGCCTATCAGCTGGGCGCATTGCAGGGCATCGCCTCGCTGTTCGGCGCCAAGGTCACGCACATCAAGCCGCACGGCATGATGGGCAACATGTCGGCCGAGAGCGAGGAGATGTCCGACGCGATCTGCCGTGCCACCAAGGCGTTCGACCGCGACCTGATCTTCCTCGCCCAGGCCAACACCGAGCAGGGCAAGTCGGCGCGCAAGGCCGGCCTGCGCGTCGCCGAGGAGGTGTTCGCCGACCGCACCTACACCGACAAGGGCTTTTTGACACCGCGCAAGGAAGCGGGCTCGATGATCAAGGATCCCGCCCAGGCGGTGGCGCATGTCCGCCGCATGGTCGACGAGCAGGCGATCTACTCGACCTCGGGCAAGCGCATCCCCTGCCAGGTCGATTCGATCTGCGTGCACGGCGACGGGCCGACGGCGGTGACGGTGTCCACGGCGGTGCGCCAGGGCCTGGAGGCCGCCGGCATCCGCATCGTGCCGCTGACCGAGATGCCGAATTTGAAGCACTGAGCGCCGCCTCTTCCTCCTCCTCCGTCATCTCTTCCTCCTCCCCCGTCATACGGGGGAGGTC
>JAKFVH010000023.1 GCA_021732285.1 Reyranella sp.
GAGCCCCTGGTCGCGGCCGAAGAAATGCGCCGTGGCGTGCGTGGCGTTGCCGATGAAGCCCAGGGCGCCCACCTTGCGCTTGGCGCGGGCCGAGCCCACGGAGGCGGCATAGGCCATCATCTCGGCCATCTCCTGCCCCGCGCAATGACGCGCATCCATGGCGAGGAAGGCCGACTTGGGCATGTCGGCGCACATCGTCCAGGCGTTGTAGGCGGCGACGCAGGCCGGCCCCAGCTTCTGCAGGAAGATCGTCTCGAGGTCGACGAGATGGAAGAACGAGCCCGTGATGTACATCATCGGCTCGCCGGCGCCGACCCACTTGCCTTCGCCATAGCGCAGGTCGAGATCGACCGACGTGTTGCGCGATTGGCCGAGCTCCTCCAGCCACTGCAGCGCCAGCCGCGGCGCAAACACCACGGGCCGGCGCATGAAGATGGCGTAGGTCACGCGGGCATCGCCGAAGCGGCCGATCACCTGCTTCGTGCGATTGAAGTAGTGATCGGTATACCGCTCGATCTCGCGGTCTGATGGATGCGTCATCGGTCCTCCCCCTGGCCCGACAAACCGTTGCTAGACGGCCGGTCGTGCCCGGGCGACGGACAGGCGCTCGGCCTTGAGCTGCTCGGCGAGCAGGAAGGCAAGCTCCAGCGCCTGGCTGGCATTGAGGCGCGGATCGCACTGCGTCTCATAGCGCTCGTTGAGATTGTCGACCGTGATGTCGGTCGAGCCGCCGATGCACTCGGTGACCTCCTGGCCGGTCATCTCGAAATGCACGCCGCCGGGATGCGTGCCCTCGGCGCGGTGCGCGGCGAAGAAGTCCTTCACCTCGCTCAGGATCGCGTCGAAGTGCCGGGTCTTCTTGCCGTTGGCCGCCGTCACCGTGTTGCCGTGCATGGGATCGCACGTCCACACGACCGAGCGCCCTTCCTTCTTGGCGGCACGCAGGAGCGCCGGCAGCTTGTCGGCCACCTTCCCGGCACCCATGCGGCTGATGATGACCATGCGGCCAGGCTCGTTGGCCGGGTTCAGCGCATCGTTGAGGCGCAGGAAGTCGTCGACCGAGAGCGACGGACCCGCCTTGAAGCCCAGCGGGTTGCGCACGCCGCGGAAGAATTCGACATGGGCACCGTCGGGCTGGCGCGTGCGATCGCCGATCCACAGCAGATGCGCCGAGCAGTCGTACCAGTCGCCCGAGGTCGAATCGACGCGGGTCAGCGCCTCCTCGTACTGCAGCAGCAGCCCTTCGTGGCAGGTGAAGAAATCGGTCTCGGCGATCTGCGGCGTGGTCACCGAGGTGAGCCCGCACGCCGCCATGAAGTTCAGCGTCTCGTCGAGCCGCGCGGCGAGGTCGTGGTAGCGCTCGGACGCCGGCGAGTTGCGCACGAAGTCGAGGTTCCAGCGATTGACCTCGTGCAGGTCGGCGTAGCCGCCTTGGGCGAAGGCGCGCAGCAGGTTCAGCGTCGCCGCCGACTGGTTATACGCCTGCACCATGCGCTCGGGATCGGGGCGGCGCGATTCGGCGGTGAACTCGAAGCCGTTGACGTTGTCGCCGCGGTAGGACGGCAGCTCGACCTCGCCCACCTTCTCGACGTCCGACGAGCGCGGCTTGGCGAACTGGCCGGCCATGCGGCCGACCTTCACCACCGGCACGCCGGCGCCGTAGGTCAGGACCACGGCCATCTGCAGCAGCACGCGGAACGTGTCGCGGATGTTGTTGGCTGAGAAGTCGACGAAGCTCTCGGCGCAGTCGCCGCCCTGCAGCAGGAAGGCGTCGCCCGCGGCCACCTTGGCCAGCGCCGCCTTGAGCTTGCGCGCCTCGCCGGCAAAGACCAGCGGCGGATAGCGGCGCAGGCGGGCCTCGGCGCTCGCCAGGACGGCGGCGTCGCCATAGACCGGCATCTGCTGGGCCGGCCGGCCGCGCCAGCTCGTCGGCGTCCAGTCGGCGGCACTCGAACTACGGGACTGCGCTTTCGCGGCCGTCCTGGACGGGCCCTGAATCGCGGTCATTTTCCTTCCTCCTGCACCCCGGCCGACCTCTGGCCGCGGGGTCGGTGAACCTATACGCGCTGTGGATAAAAGGCGAGCCCCCTTGGGGGGGCTCGCCCTCCGAAGCCTTGGCGTAGGAGGGCCTCTACTCAGCTGCCTTCCGGGTCGGCGCCGGCTCGACCCGCGCCGTGCGCATGGTGACGAACTCCTCGCCGGCCGTGGGATGGATGCCGACGGTGGCATCGAACTGGGCCTTGGTCGCTCCTGCCTTCACGGCGACGGCCAAGCCCTGGACCAGCTCGGCGGCATCGTCGCCCACCATGTGGATGCCGACCACCTTGTCCGTCGCGGCCTCGACGATCAGCTTCATGAAGGTGCGCTGCTGGCGGCCGGACAGGGTGTACTTCATCGGCCGGAAGGCCGAGGTGAAGACGCGGACTTCGCCCAGCCTCTGCTTCGCCTCGTCTTCGGTCAGGCCGACATTGGCAAGCTCGGGCTGGCAGAATACCGCCGACGGCACGTCGCGATGGTCGGCCTTGCGCGGCTTGCCGCCAAACTCGGTGTCGGCGAAGCAGTGGCCCTCCATGATGGCGACCGGCGTGAGGTTGATGCGGTCGGTGACGTCGCCCACCGCCCAGATGTTGTCGGCCGTGGTCTTGGACCATTCGTCGACGGCGATGGCGCCGGCCTTGTCGAGCTGCACGCCGACCTTCTCGAGGCCGATGCCCTTGGTGTTGGGCGCGCGGCCGGTGGCGTACATCACGAGATCGGTCTCGAGCATGCCGCCGAGCTGGGTGTGCACCGTGAACGGCGCCTTGCCATTCGTGGCTTCGATGCACGCGATCTGCATCTCGGTGCACATCTTGATGCCGCTTTCCTTCAACGCATCATGTACGGCCGTGCGGCATTCCTCGTCGAAGCCGCGCAGCACGCGGTCGCGGCGCAGCACCAGGTCGACGTGGCTGCCCAGCCCGTTGAAGATGCCGGCGAACTCGACGGCGATGTAGCCGCCGCCGACGATGGTGATGCGCTTGGGCAGCTCCGGCAGATGGAAGGCCTCGTTGGAGGTGATGGCGAACTCGCGGCCGGGAATCTCGGGCACGACGGGCGCGCCGCCGGTCGCCACCAGGATCTTCCCGGCCGTGATCGTCTTTCCGGCGACTTCGATCGTGTGGCGATCCATCAGCCGGCCGCGCCCCATGTGCAGCTTCACGCCGGCGCCGTCGAGCAGGCGCAGGTAGACGCCGTTCAGGCGATCGACCTCCTTGTTGACGTTGTCGCGCAGGGTCGCCCAGGAGTGCGTCGGCTCGTGCACCGTCCAGCCGTAGGCCGCGGCATCCTCGAACTCGTGCGCGAACTTGGAGCCGTAGACCAAGAGCTTCTTCGGGACGCAGCCGCGGATCACGCAGGTGCCGCCGACGCGATAGTCCTCGCAGATGCCGACGCGCGCGCCATGGCCGGCGGCGATCCGAGAGGCGCGCACGCCGCCCGATCCGGCGCCAATCACGAACAGGTCGTAGTCATAAGCCATGGGGATACCTTGAGAACAAAACCACAACACCGCCCAAATTCGGTCGTGGGTCGGACTATATCGGCGCTTAAACGGCCCGGTAAGGGAAATGGAGCGTGTGTAACCATCTCCTGATACAACTTTAAGGATACGTTCCCATGCTGAAGCTCCTGGTCATCCCCGCCGCCGCTTTGCTCCTTGCCGCCCCTGCCCTCGCCGCTCCCGGCGACACGCCGGCCCCGGCGCCCACCACCGACCGGTCGTCCCGCGCCAACAGCGGCATCATGCGCTACGACACCAACAAGGATGGCGTGGTCGACCGCGCCGAATGGAAAGCGGGCCAGGAGGCGCGCTTCAAGCAGCTCGACACCAACAAGGACGGCAAGCTCACCCAGGACGAACTGTTCGCGCGCACGCCGGCGATCGGCAACAGCGTGCTGCCTTCCGACCGCCAGGTCGAGCGTCAGTCGGCCTACTTCCAGCGTCTCGACGCCAACAAGGACGGCGGCGTCACTCTGGAGGAGTTCATGGCCCAGGCCGACCGCAACTTCGCGCGCTGCGACGTGAACAAGGACGGGAAGACGGATACCGCGGAGTGCCGTCAGGCGCTGCAACGTTCCCCCCTCCGGCCCTAGCGGGCCACCTCCCCCCTTATGAAGGGGGGAGGCATGAGCGTCGGAGCTCTTATTGGACAGCTACGCCCGCAAGCTGCGCGGAAACGCCACTGAGACCGAACGTCTCCTGTGGAGGCACTTGCGGGGACGGCAGTTGTCCGGCTTCAAATTCCGACGACAACATCCGATCGGCCCTTATGCGACTTCGTCTGTCTTGAAGCATCAGTCGTCGTCGAATTAGACGGCAGCCATCACGCCGTCCGGGCATCGTACGACGCCACTCGCGACGCGTTTCTGCAAGCGAATGGTTTCCTTGTCTTACGGTTCTGGAACGTTGACGTGCTCTCGCGAATCGACTTCGTCGTCAACGCCATCCATGGCGCCCTGCACCAACCACCTCCCCCCAAGGGGGAGGTGACTGTGTAAGCGCTTCTTCTCATGCCTCCCCCTTCATAAGGGGGAGGTGCCCCGAACGGGGCGGAAGGGGCTAGCTGCCCTCGGCGTGCATGACCTCGCCGAACAGCTCCCAGGTCTCGCCCTTGAAGCGCTGAAGCTGGACGGCCTGGATGGGATAGAAGTCCGTCGCGCTGGTCGAGACGGTGATGCCGGGCAGCAGCAGCGGCAGGCGGTACTTCTGGAAGCTCGCCGCCTGCTTCATCAGGTTGGCGCGCGTCATCTCGTTGCCGCAGCGCTTCAGCGTCTCGGTCATCAGCGCGGCGACGGCGTAGCCGTAGATGTGGTTGGCGTCGCCCTTGTTGGCGGATGGCATGTTCTTGTCCATCCAGGTCCGCCACTCCTTCATCTCGGCGTTGTCGTCCCAGGCCTTGTCGGTGGCGTCCATGATGTAGGCCGCCGTGATGATGCCCTGGGCGTTGTCGAAGCCTGCGGGCTTCATGACCGCGGCGACCGAGGCCGAGACGTTGTTGAGGTAGTGCACCGGCTTCCAGTCGATCTCCGCCGCCTTGCGGATGCCTTGCGCCGCGGCCTTCGGCGCCGAGACGTTGAAGAAGACGTTGGCGCCGGAGTCCTTGAGCTGGATGATCTGGCTGTCGACCGTGGGATCGGTGGCTTCGTAGGTCACGGTGCGGACGATGCGGCCCGTCTCCTGGCCCAGCCCTTCCTTGAAGCCGCCGAGATAGTCGCGGCCGTAGTCGTCGTTCTGGTGCAGAACGGCGATCTTGGCATCCTTGACGTTGGCCAGGATGTGCTTGGCGTAGATCTTCGCCTCGGTGTGGTAGTCGGGCTGGAAGCCCATGGTCCACGGGAAGTTCTTGGGGTCGCCCCACTTCGACGCGCCGGTGGCGACGTAGAGCTGCGGAACCTTCTTCTGGTTCATGTACTTGTGGATCGCCGTGTTGCACGGCGTGCCGAGCGGCTGGAACAGCGCGAAGATCTTGTCCTGCTCGACGAGCTGGCGAACGACCTCGACCGTCTTGGGCGGGCTGTAGCCGTCGTCCAGCGAGATGAACTTGATCTTGCGGCCGTTGATGCCGCCCGCCTCGTTGACCGCCTTGAAGTAGGCGTCGATCGTCCGGGCGATCGCGGCATAGGACGACGCCGGGCCGCTATAAGGATTGGTGTTGCCGATCTTGATCTCGGTGTCGGTCACGCCGTCGTCGTACTTCTTCTGCGCGAAGGCCGAAGTCGAACCCGAAGCCAGGGCCAGCGCCGATACGCCACCCACGAAACCACGCCTGCTTGTACGCACTTAATTTCCTCCCAATGAAATGGCGCGGGAGCTTCGTCTAAAAGCCGGCAAAAAAGAAGGCCGCCCGACGGCGGCCTTCCTGACTATGTTGTCGCAGCCTTCTACGCTCCTTCGGAGCTACGGAGGCCAAGGCCTCGGAGGGCCTGTCCTCCGAAGCTCCGTCAGGAGCGTAGGAGGATTAACTCGCTTCGGCCGACAGGATCTCGCCGAACAGCTCCCAGGACTCGCCCTTGAAGCGCTGCAATTGCACAGCCTGGACCGGGTAAAAGTCGGTCGGGCTGGTCGAGACGGTGATGCCCGGCAGCAGGCCCGGCACCCTGAGCTTCTGGTGGTTGGCCGCCTGCTTCATCAGGTTCTCGCGCGTCAGGTCATCGCCGCACTTCTTCAGCGTCTGCTCCATGAGGTACGACACCGAATAGGCGTAGACGTAGTTGACGTCGCCCAGGTTGGCGCCGGGCATCCACTTCTCCATCCACACCCGCCACGCCTTCATCTCGTCGTCGTTGTCCCACTGCTTGTCGGTGGGATCTTTCAGCCAGGCGGCGGTGATGACGCCCTGCACGTTCTCGAAGCCGGCCGGCTTCATCGTCGTCGTCACCTGGCCCGAGACGTTGTTCAGGTATTGCACCGGCTTCCAGCCGATCTCGGCCGCCTTGCGCATGGATTGCGCGGCGAACTTGGGGATCGAGATGTTGAAGAAGACGTTGGCGCCGGAGTCCTTCATCTGGATCGTCTGGCTGTCGACCGTCGGATCGGTCACTTCGTAGGTGACATGCTTGACGATGCGGCCGGCTTCCTTGCCCATGCCTTCCTTGAAGCCTTCCCAGTAGTCCTTGCCGTAGTCGTCGTTCTGCATCAGCACGGCGATCTTCGGATCCTTCACATTGGCCAGGATGTGCTTGGCGTAGATGACCGCTTCAGTGTGGTAGTCGGGCTGATAGCCCATCGTCCACGGGAATTCCTTGGGCTTGCCCCACTTCGACGCGCCGGTGGCGAGGAAGAGCATCGGCACTTTCTTCTGGTTCATGTACTTGTGGATCGCCGTATTGGTCGGCGTGCCGAGCGTGTTGTAAGTGCACAACACCTTGTCCTGCTCGACGAGCTGGCGGATCATCTCCACCGTCTTGGATGGATTGTAGCCGTCGTCGAGCGTGATGAACTTGATCATGCGGCCGTTGATGCCGCCCCGGTCATTGACGCTCTTCCAGTAGGCCTCTTCGCATTTGCCGATCACACCGTAGGAAGACGCCGGCCCACTGTAGGGATTGGTGTGACCGATCTTGATCTCCTTGTCGGTCGCGCCGTCGTCGTACTTCTTCTGAGCGAACGCTACTCGGGAACCCGAAAGCATCGTGGCGGCGCCAAGCCCGCCCACGAAGGTACGCCTGTTGGTCTTCATGGTGCTGCTCCCTGTTGGGTTTTACGCCTTCAACTACTCCTTACCCATTGTTCTTATGGTTTTGCTCTGGAAGCCGCCGGCCCTTAGCGGGCCGCCGGCTGCTTCTCTGCCGCCTGCTGCCGGGCGCGACCGCCGCGCATGCTGCTGCGCAGGTTCTGCACCAGGTAGTAGACGCCGCCGACGATACCCATCGGCATCAGATACATCAGCACGATCAGCAGGATGCCGAACACGGTGTAGGCCGACAGGTCGAACTGCAGGCCGAGATCGTTCTTCACGAAGGTCGAGAGCGCCTGCGCCGAGTTGTCGACCAGCACATAGAAGATGCCGCCCACGACCGAGCCGATCAGCGAGCCGATACCGCCCACCACCAGGCCGATCAGGAACTTGATCGACAGGAAGAAGTTGAAGCTGTCGGGCGCCACGAAGGCGATGGCCGAGGCCGAAAGGGCGCCGGCGATTCCAGTGTAGGCCGCGCTGATGCCGAAGGTCACGGTCTTGTAGAGCGCAGTGTCGATGCCCATCGTGTCGGCGGCGATGGCGTAGTCTCGGATCGCCATCATGGCCCGCCCGCTGCGGCTGTTCAGTATGTTGGCCGCCGCCCAGTAGAGCAGCACCATCACGACGAGGATGTAATAGTAGAGCCACTGGTCTTCGGTCAGCGGCAGGCCGAACGGCGCCTCGGGCTTGTTCAGCACGATGCCCTGCACGCCGCCGGTCAGGCCTTCCAGCCACTTGTATTTCAGGATCTGCGGCACGGCGAGCGCCAGCGCGAAGGTCGCGAGCGCGAGATAGTGTCCCTCGAGCTTGAGCGCCGGCAGGCCGAACAGATAGCCGACGATGAAGCAGACGATGGCCGCCGCCGGCAGGGTCGCCCAGTACGGCATGTTGAGATGGTCCATCAGGACCGCCGCCGTGTAAGCGCCGACCGCGTAGAAGGCGCCGTGGCCGAGCGAGATCTGGCCGTTGAAGCCGGTCAGCAGGTTAAGGCCGAGCACGGCGATCGCCGCGATCATCATGGTGCTGACCAGGAACAGCCGATAGTCGGACACGATGTCGGGCAGCACCGGCCGCAGCAGTGGCACCAAGAAGGCCAGCGCAATCAGGACCCAGAGCCACTTCTTGGAGGAGGTCATGTCAGACCCTCTTCACGACGACACGGCCGAAGATGCCGGCCGGTCGCACGGTGAGCACGAAGATCACGATGATCAGGGCGACGGTGAGCTTCTCGCCATTGCCGATGATGTAGATGCCGCTCGCCTTCTCGATCTGGTTGCCGGCGAAGGCCACCATGTTCTCGAGCACGCCGACGATGAAGCCGCCCAGCACCGCGCCGCCCGGATTGCCGATGCCGCCGACCAGGGCGCCGGCGAAGGCGTAGAGCAGGATGCCGCCCATCATGTTGGGATCGAGATAGACGATGTGCGCCACCATGATGCCGGCCACCGCGCCGACTGCGGCGGCGAGCCCCCAGCCCAGCGCCAGCATCCAGTCGACGCGCACGCCGACCAGGCGGGCCATCTGCGGGTTCTGCGCGGCGGCGCGCATGGCAAGCCCGAGCGGCGTGTAGCGGAAGAAGGCGAACAACAGGCCGAGCACGATCAGCGTGACCAGCACGACGCCGAGCTGGTGCGGGCCGATGACGCCCGCGATGCCGAAGCTGCTCTTGGGGAAGGGCGAAGGATATTCCTTGATCAGGTAGCTCCAGATCGCGCCCGCGACCGAGTTGAAGATCGCCAGCAGGCCGATGAAGACCACGACGATCGACAGCACCGGCGCGTTGTGCAGTGGTCGGAGGATCACCCGTTCGATCACCACGCCCAGCACGAAGGACAGCACCACCGCCAGGATGAAGGCGATCCAGAAGCTGACGCCCCAGCTCATGAGCTGCCAGCTGATGTAGGTCGAGAACATCGCCATCTCGCCCTGGGCGAAATTGATGTGGTCGGTCGACACGTAGATCATGACCAGCGCAAGCGCCACGCAGGCGTAAATGGCGCCGTTGGCCAGGCCGGAAGCGACTTGCTGGAGGAACTGTTCCATCTTCTGCCTCAGTACCCGAGGTACGACTTGCGGATGTTCTCGTCGTTCTTGATCACCGCCGAGGGACCGGACATCACGACATGGCCGGTTTCCAGCACGTAGGCATGGTCGGCGAGGTCGAGGGCGAGCGCGGCATTCTGCTCGACCAGCAGGATGCTCACCTTCTCTTCCTCGTTGATGCGCCGCAGGATGCGGAAGATCTCGACCACGATCAGCGGGGCGAGGCCAAACGACGGCTCGTCGAGCAGCATCAGGCGCGGTCCCAGCATCAGGGCGCGGGCGATCGCCAGCATCTGCTGCTCGCCGCCCGACAATGTGCCGGCCTGCTGCTGGACGCGCTCCTGCAGGCGCGGGAAATACGAGAAGACCCGCTCGAGCTCGCGATTGACCGCCGCCTTGTCCTTGCGCGTGTAGGCCGCGATGCGCAGGTTCTCGTCGACCGTGAGCGTGGTGAAAGTGCCGCGGCCCTCGGGGACGTGGGCGATGCGCAGCCGCACGACCTCCTCGGTCGGCATGTTCTTGATGTCCTTGCCGTCGAAGCGGATCAGGCCTTCACGGCGGACCATGTTGCAGATGGCCCTGAGCGTCGTCGTCTTGCCCGCGCCGTTGGCGCCCAGGAGCGTGGTGATGCCGCCGGTCTCGATCTCGAAGCCGACGTCGTAGAGCGATTGCGTCTGGCCGTAGAACGCCTTCAGTCCCTTCACTTCCAGCAGCGCGGCCATCACGAGGTCCCCAGGTAGGCACGGATCACTTCGGGATCGCGCTGCACCTCGGCCGGGGTGCCGTCGGCGATCTTCTTGCCGAAGTCGATGGCGACCACCTTGTCGGACACCGACATGACCAGGCTCATGTGATGCTCGACCAGCAGCACGGTGACGTGCTGGGTCTCGCGCACGCGCCGGATCTGGCCCTTCAGGACCTCGATCTCCTCGTGGTTCAGCCCGGCCGCCGGTTCGTCGAGCAGCAGCAGCTTGGGGCTGGAGGCGAGCGCGCGGGCGAGCTCGACCCGCTTGCGGATGGGGAACGGCAGGCCGCCGGCCATGGCGTTGGTGAAGGGCACGAGGTCCATGAAGGCGATCAGCTCGTGGGCGCGCGCCGCGACATGCGCCTCCTCGGGCGCGACCTTGGGCAGGCGCAGCGCATTGTCGAGGAAGCTCGAGCTGCTGACGCTATGGCAGCCGACCCTGACGTTGTCGAGCACCGACATGCGGTCGAACAGCGCCACGTTCTGGAAGGTGCGGCCGATGCCGATGCGCGGGATGTCGTGGCGCGGCCGGTTCAGGATCGACGCGCCCTCGAACAGGATGTCGCCGCCGTTGGGCGTATAGAGCCGGCTCAAACAATTGAAGAGCGTCGTCTTGCCCGCGCCATTGGGGCCGATCAGGCCGGCGATCTGTCCGGACGTGACATCGAAGGTGACGCCATCGAGCGCCACGATGCCGCCGAAGCGGACCGAGACGTCGCGCACGCTAAGCAGCGGCGAGCCGCTGGAAGAAGTCGGACCTGCCATGTTCACGCTGGTTTCGTAGGCCGGCTTATTCAACGCTCCGGCGCCGCGAAATTACCCTTGCCTCCCAAACACTTGCGACCCTTCTGCGGAATCGTCCGATGAAAGACGATGGCCTAATCGACTGGGGGACGCAACCCCAATGGCGTCGCGCCATGCTTTCGGCGCGATTGCGCCGCAGGATTGATCCGCAGCGCGGACGTTGACACGCTGCGCGTTGCCGACGATACGACACCACCCCTCTTCCATGCGGGTTCACCGCCGATGAAACGCCTTATAAGCCCAATCCTCTTCACCGCTGCCGTCGTGAGCCTGCCGGCTGCCGCCCAGACGCCGCCAACGCAAGGCTGGCCAGCCAACCGCCCGCCGGCCGCAACGCCCGCACCGCAGGCCACACCGCCGCAAGCCGCCGCGCCGCCGGCCGCCGGCACGCAAGCCGCTCCGGCTGCGCCTGCCGCTCCCGCGCCGGGCCAGCAGGCGACGACGGGCGCGCCGCCGCCGATTCCCCTGCCACAGTGGTTCGTGGAAATCGACACCGCCAAGAAGGGCGAGGTCTCGCGCGCCGACTTCCTGAAATACCGCATGAAGTCGTTCGACGAGCTCGACGCCAACAAGGACGGCAAGCTCTCGCTCGACGAGTTCCTCAAGGTCGCCGAGCCGCCGATGTCCGCCGACGTGCCGGGCGGGCCCAATCTCGAGGAGC
>JAKFVH010000145.1 GCA_021732285.1 Reyranella sp.
GGCCCGAGCGCGAGATCGTCTTGCTGATCGGCCCGGTGATCGACTCCGAGGTGTTGAGATAGGCGTCGTCCTTGCCCATGCCGTTGCCGACGTAGCGGGCATAGAGGCTCTCGGCGATGCCGTGCACCGCACCTAAAAGGATGCCGCGCTCGCCGAAGATGTCGGAGCGGTACTCGGACTCCAGCGTGGTCTCGAAGGTGTAGGGCGAGCCCAGCGCCACCGACCAGGCCAGCGCGTAGTCGGTCGCCTTGCCGTTCACGTCCTGGTGCACGGCGAAGCTTGCATTGATGCCCGCACCGTTGACCTCGCGGCCCTGCTCGTAGAGGCGGCGCACCGAGGGGCCCATGCCCTTGGGGCAGACGGCGATGACGTTGATGTTCTTGGGGAAGTCCTCGTTTTGCGCCTGCAGATGCGACAGCAGGAAGCCGTGGCTGAGGCCGAGCGTCGAGCCGGGCCGGAAGGCGGCGAAGATCTTCTTGTAATTCTCGGCGAAGGCTGCGTCGGAGATCAGCAGCAGCGACATGTCGCTCTCGCGGATCACGTCGTACATTTCGCCCAGGGTGCCGTCTTTCTTGCTGAAGCCGACGGCCTCGGCCTCCTTCATGGAGGAGGAGCCTTCACGCAGGCCGACCTTGACCTTGATGCCCGTGCCCTCGAGCGACTCGCGGAGGTTCTGCGCCTGCGCCGGGCCCTGCGAGGACCAGCCGATGACGCCGATCTGCTTGATGCCGTCGAACGCCTTGGGCAGCAGCTTGAAGAGATCGCGGCCGCCCTTGACGATGGTCTCTTCGCGGTCGGCCATCTTGACGGTGCGGGTCTGGAAAACCTTGGAAGAGAAGCTCATGACTATCCTCGCTGAATTCGCGGCGGCTTCTATGGCGCGCAAAAGGCCCGATGCCAAGGGCTATTCTTTGGAGGTAGAATAATACCGCGCCCTTAAGATATTGAAAAACAACGATTATCGCGACTGATTTGACAGTCTGCGGCTTTCTCTCCATAAGCGCCGCCTCAACGCAGAAAGACCCATGAAAACGTTCAATCTCAAGACTGCCGACGTGCAGAAGAAGTGGGTGCTGATCGACGCCGACGGGCTGGTCCTGGGCCGCCTCGCCTCGATCATCGCCATGCGGCTGCGCGGCAAGCACAAGCCGACCTTCACCCCGCACATCGATTGCGGCGACAACATCGTCGTCATCAACGCCGAGAAGGTACGCCTCACGGGCCGCAAGGCCGAGCGCGAAGTCTTCTACTGGCACACCGGCCATCCCGGCGGCATCAAGGGCGAGACCCTGGGCAAGCGCCTGGAAGGCCGCTTCCCCGAGCGCGTCATCGTCAAGGCCGTCGAGCGCATGATCACCCGCGGACCGCTCGGCCGCGCGCAGATGAAGAACCTGCGCGTCTACAAGGGCCCCAATCACGAGCAGGAGGCTCAGCAGCCCGAGAAGCTCGACGTCGCCGCACTGAACCGCAAGAATTCGAGGATCGGCTGATATGGCTACCGAACTTTCATCGTTTGCCGAGCTGAAGAAGGCGCCGATGGCGCCGGTTCAGGCGCCCGCCGCCATCCGCGAGAAGGAAGTCGACGCGCAGGGCCGCGCCTACGCCACCGGCCGGCGCAAGAACGCCGTCGCCCGCGTGTGGGTGAAGCCCGGCACCGGCAAGATCACGGTCAACGGCCGTGACCAGACGGTCTACTTCGCGCGCCCGACCCAGCAGATGGTCATCCAGCAGCCGTTCGACGTGACGCAGCGCCGCGAGCAGTTCGACGTGGTCGCCACCGTCTCGGGCGGCGGCCTGTCGGGCCAGGCCGGCGCGGTGCGCCACGGCATCGCCCAGGCGCTGTCCAAGTTCGAGCCCGCCCTGCGCGGCGCCATGAAGGCTAGCGGCTTCCTGACCCGCGACAGCCGCGTGGTCGAGCGCAAGAAGTATGGCCGCGCCGGCGCGCGCCGCCGCTTCCAGTTCTCCAAGCGCTAAGTGAAGCGAACGAATCGAAGGGAAGGGCGCCGTGAGGCGCCCTTCTTTTTGTCTACCTCGACGGCGTCTGGGCCACGCCGGTGGCGGGCGGTGGTACGTCGAAATGCTTCCGCTTCAGAAGCCCCTCCATCGCGGCGACACCCTCGGCATAGCGACCTTCCTCGCAATCGACACCGGCGCCGATGCGCGCATGATTGCGCGCGCCGTCTGAATTTTCACCGCGGCTGGCGCCGTAGCGGTCGTACATCGAGATCAGTTGGTCGCAGCGTGCCTTGAGGTCGGCGGTGCTCGGCGCGGTGGCGGAATTCTGCGCGATGGCTGAGGAACTCATCACGGCAATGGCAAGAGCGATGGTCGAACGAAAGAACACTGAACGCATTTCGTTACTCGCGGATGGTCATGATCTCGAAACGCCGGATCATGGTCGGCTCCACGAGGAAGTGGGCACGCCGCTGCGCGAGGCCGATGCCGTCTTGGAAATTTCATGTTGCCGAGTGCGTCAGTCGCCGCGGCGAAACCAGCGTGGAGCTTGATGTCATGTCCGGTCTCATCGTTCCTCACAGAGGCTTTGTCCCGAAGGTCGCGCGCTCGGCTTTCATCGCGCCCAACGCAACATTGGTGGGCGACGTCGAGATCGGCGAGAACGCCAGCATCTGGTTCGGCGTGATCCTGCGCGGCGACGGGCCGGGCATCCGCATCGGCGACAATTCGAACCTGCAGGACGGCGCCGTCGTCCACATCGCGGCGCGCGGGCTGATGACGGTGGTCGGCCGCAACGTCACGGTCGGCCACAAGGCGTTGCTTCATGCCTGCGAAGTGCAGGATGGCGCCTTCATCGGCATGAATTCGACCGTGCTCGACGGCGCCGTCGTCGAGAGCGGCGCCATGGTCGCGGCCGGCGCCCTGGTCGCGCCAGGCAAGATCGTGCGCCGCGGCGAATTGTGGGCCGGCAACCCGGCCAGGAAGCTGCGTGACCTGACCGAGAAGGACTTTGCCGAGTTCAAGCGCGTCGTAGCGGGCTACGTCACCCTGTCGCGTAGCTACATGCCGGAGGCGACCGCTAAGGCCGCGGAATAGACTCCACGAACGCCGCAAGCTCGTCGTTGAAGCGGGCCGCGTCCTCGATGAACGGCGAATGCCCGCAATCGTCGAACCACGACAGCCGCGCATGCGCGATGGTGTCGGCCGTCATCTCGGCCGCAGCCGGCAGCACGACCGTGTCCTGCCGCCCGTGTGTGATCAGGATCGGCACGGTTACGCGGCGAAGGGCGTCGGCCGTGAGTGGCGCCGCGGTGGACCAGCCGGCGATCGCCCGGCGCACCGCCACGGGCACGCGCATGTTGTAGCCGAGCGCGCGGCGGAAGGCCGCTTCGCTCGGCTTCTTGCCGAAGCAGGCGTCTAAAAAGGCGATCGCGTGGTCGATCTCTTCCTTGAGCGTCAGCTGATCGGGCAGGGCCTTGGGCGCGCCGGGTCCGCGAAAGCGTTGCTCCTCGATCACCTGCGAGGCGACGAAGTTGACGCCGGCGATCTCGGCGTCGCCGTAGTTGATCAGGTACTGCCGGATGACGCGCCCGCCCATCGACCAGCCGACCAGCACGGGCCGCTTCAATCCCTTGGCCGCCATCACCGTGGCGAGATCGTCGGCCCACACGCGGTGGCCCTGGTAGGCGGCCGGATCAGTCGGCTGCTCGGAGGCGCCGTGGCCGCGAAAGTCGAACGCCACGACCCGGCAGTGCTCGGCCAGCGCGCGGATCTGCGGCTCGAAGCAGAGGTGGCACTGCGCGAAGCCGTGCACCAGCAGGATTTCTGGTCCCTCGGGCTTCCCCCATTCGTAGACGGCGAGGCGGGTGCCGTCGGGGGCACGGACGTCGCTCCGCGCCCCGTCGGCCAGGCGTTGATCCGTCACTTCTTCTCGATGTTCCAGTGCACCACCACTGGCGCCTTGAGCCAGCCCGTGATGTTGCTGCGCGAGGCGCCCGGTCCGTACCAGATGCCGAGCCAGCCGTATTGCGCCGTCTCGATCATCCGGTTCTGCACCGCCACCGCCAGGGCCTTGTTCTTGACGGGGTCGGTCTCGCGGGCATAGGCGTCGCGCATCTTCTCGAGCTCCGGATCGTTGGGCCAGCCGAACCAGGCCTTGTCGGGCTGGGCGACCATCCATTGGGCCGAGATCGGGTTCAGGATGTCGGCGGCAATGGCGTAGGTGTGGAAGGCGCTCCAGCCGCCCTGGGTGGCCGGATCCTTCCTGGCGCGGCGGCTGACCACCGTCTGCCAGTCCATCGATTGCATGTCGACCTTGAAGCCGGCCTGCTCGAGCAGCGCCTTGGTGACGGGCGCCATGTTGGTCAGCACGGGGAGCGTGGTCGACTGCATCAGCACCACGGGTGAGCCGTCATAGCCCGCTTCCTTGAGAAGCGCCTTGGCCTTCTCGAAGTTGGGCTTGACCAAAAGGTCGCCCTGGAGCTCCACGCCATTGGGCGTGCCGCACGGGAAGGCGGCGGTGCAGACCTTGTAGTACTGCTGCTCGCCCACCGTCGCCTTGAGGTAGTCCTCCTGCCGCATCGCCAGCAGCGCGGCCTGGCGGATCTTCGGATTGTCGAACGGCTTGGTCAGGTGGTTGAAGCGGATGATGAACTGCTGGCCGAGCGGGTTCCAATTGACGGTCTGCACGTTCTTGTCGGCCTTCAGCAACGGCAGGAGATCGTGCGGCACGTTCTCGATCATGTCGATCTCGCCCGCGATCAGCGCGTTCACCTGCTGCGTCGGGTCGGGCATGTCGACGAACTCGACGCGGTCGACCTTGGCGACCTTGCCTCCGGCCAGGCCCGAGGCGGGCTCGGACCGCGGCTTGTACTTGGGGTTCTTGATGTAGACGTGCCTCTCGCCGGGCTTGGACTGGTCCTTCTGGTAGATGAACGGGCCGGAGCCGACCTGGCTGTCGATCTGCTTGAACGGATCGGTGGCGGCGACCGCCTTGGGCATCATGAAGGGCACGTTGGACGACTGCTTGGCGAGCGAATCGATCACCAGGCCGTAGGGCTCCTTGAGCTTGATGGTGAAGGTCTTGGCGTCGACCGGCTTCACCTCGGTGACGAACTCCATCAGCTTCTGGCCCATCGAATCGCGCGCCGCCCAGCGCTTGATCGAGACGACGCAATCCTCCGCCGTCACCGGCTGGCCGTCATGCCATTCCAGGCCGTCGCGCAGGGTGAAGGTCCACAGCGTCTTGTCGGGCGACACTTCGTACTTGTCGACCATCTGCGGCTTCACTTCGTTCTTCTCGTCGGTCGAGAACAACGTGTCGTAGATCATGTAGCCGTGGTCGCGGGTGACGTAGGCCGTCGTAAAGATTGGATCGAGGATCGTCAGGTTGCCGGCCTGCACGAACTTCAGCGTCTTGCCCTGGCCCAATGCGGGCACGGCGACCACCAGGGCGAGCGTAGCGACACTAGCCGCAAGAGTGCGGCGACTGATCTTGAGCATGGTGTCCTCCCAGACACGTTCGGTGACGACTTTTTTGAAGTCGTTTCCAACGACCTTGCCACTCAAAGCATTGTCACGCCAGCCATAAGTAGACTACGAACCCGGTGTCATCCCGAGCGTAGCGAGGGACCTTTCCTGTCGCCTGAAAGGCCCCTCGCTACGCTCGGGGTGACAATGTGCTTTCAATGACGGGCGGCCCAAATGAAGACCTACACGATCGCTGCAATTCCTGGAGACGGCATCGGGACCGAGGTGGTCTCCGCCGGTGTCGAGGTGCTGCAGGCGCTGGCCAAGCGCGAAGGGAACTTCGCCTTCAAGGTCGATCACTTCGACTGGGGCGGCGAGTACTACAAGAAGCACGGCCGCATGATGCCGGCCAACGGCCGCGACCTGATCAGGAAGCACGACGCCATCCTGTTCGGCTCGGCGGGCCATCCCGACATCCCCGACCACATCACGCTGTGGGGCCTGAGACTCGCCATCTGCCAGCCGTTCGACCAGTACGCGAACGTCCGGCCGACGCGCGTCCTGCCCGGTATCACCTCGCCCTTGCGCCACGTCACCGACAAGGAGCTCGACTGGGTGATCGTGCGCGAGAATTCGGAAGGCGAGTACGCCGGCGTCGGCGGCCGCGTCCATCAGGGCTCGCCGCTCGAGGCCGCGACCGACGTCGCCATGTTCACCCGGCTCGGCGTCGAGCGCATCATGCGCTTCGCCTTCAGGGTGGCCCAGTCTCGCCCGCGCAAGCTCCTGACGGTCGTCACCAAGTCCAACGCCCAGCGCCACGCCATGGTGATGTGGGACGAGATCGCGGTCGAGATCGCAGCTGAATTCCCCGACGTCACCTGGGACAAGATGCTGGTCGACGCCATGACCATGCGCATGGTGATCAAGCCGCAGTCGATCGACACCGTGGTGGCGACCAACCTGCACGCCGACATCCTGTCCGACCTGGCCGCGGCGCTGGCGGGCTCGCTCGGCATCGCGCCGACGGCCAACCTCAATCCCGAGCGCACCTTCCCCTCGATGTTCGAGCCGATCCACGGCTCGGCCTTCGACATCATGGGCAAGGGCATCGCCAATCCCGTCGGCACCTTCTGGTCGGCCGTCATGATGCTCGACCATCTCGGCGAGCCCGCGGCCGGCAAGCGCCTGATGCGGGCGATCGAACGCGTCACCGCCGACAAGCGCTACCACACGCCCGATCTCGGCGGCACGGCGCGCACCGCCGACGTCACGGCCGCCGTCATCGGCGCGGTCGAGGGCGCCAACGAATGATGAACGCCCTCAGCCATATCCGGCAGCTCGACTACACGGTCATCTACGCCCGCGACCTGCTGGCCATGCGGCACTTTTATGAGAAGGTGATGGAGTTCCCCGTCATCAACGTGCTGAGCGAGAGGTGGGTCGAGTTCGGCATCGGCTCGACCCGGCTGGCGCTCACGGTTCACGGCAGGTTCAAGGACCAGCCGCCGCCGACCGGCGCCCTTTCCCTGCAGCTTGCCTTTCGCGTGCCGCCGGCCGAGGTCGCGAAGTGCGCGGAACTCCTGGTGAGCAGGGGTGTCGAGATGGTGCTGCCGGTGACCGACCAGCCGTTCGGCCATCGCACGGTGTTCTTCCGCGATCCCGACGGCAACGTCCTGGAGATCTACGCCGAGATCTAGAGGGAGCCACCATGCCCACGATCGAAACCGCCCTGACCCGCAAGCTCGGCATCACCCATCCGATCCTGCTGGCTCCGATGGGCTCGGCGGCCGGCGGCAAGCTCGCCGCGGCCGTCACCAACGCGGGCGGCCTCGGCCTGATCGGCTCGGGCTACGCCGACTCAGCCACCGTCTCCCGCGAGCTTCTGGCCGCCGGCAACGCCCGCGTCGGCGTGGGCTTCATCACCTGGGCGCTCGATGCCAAGCCGGAAGCCTTGCGCGCCGCGCTCGATGCGAAGCCGGCGGCAGTCATGCTGTCGTTCGGCGATCCCGGGCCCTATGCGAGCCAAATCCGCGACGCCGGCAGCAAGATCATCTGTCAGGTGCAGACCTTGGCGGAAGCCGAGCAGGCGACCCGCCTCGGCGTCGACGTGATCATCGCCCAGGGCCGCGACGCTGGCGGCCATTCGGGCACGACGCGCGGCACCATGGGCTTCGTGCCGGCCGTGGTCGACATCGCGGGCTCCATCCCGGTGGTCGCCGCCGGCGGCATCGCCGACGGCCGCGGCCTCGCAGCCGTGCTCAGCCTGGGTGGCTCGGGCGTGTCGATGGGCACGCGCTTCACGGCGACGAAGGAATCGCTGTGGGACGACGCCATGAAGTCCCGCGTGGTCGCCTCGGGCGCCGATCAGACGGCGCAGACGCGCGTATTCGACATCGTCCGCGGCGCGCCGTGGCCGACACAGTATCCGGGCCGCGCGCTGAAGAACGACTTTTATCAGCGCTGGCACGGCAAGGAGGAGCAGCTCCAGGCGGAGCGGGCCGATGCGGAGAAGGGCTATCTCGCCACCAAGCCGGATGATTTCTCGGCGCGCGTCATCTGGGCCGGCGAGGGCGTCGATCTGGTGAAGGACCTGCCGTCCGCCGCCGAGCTCATCGAACGCCTCGTCGCCGAGGCAGCGGCAGTCCTTGCCCGCGGCGCCGGGATGGTTCGGTGAGTAAAGTGCTGAGCTGGGCGGACTTTGGCGCCGAGGCACCACACCTCGAAGCCTTCGGCCGTCGCCGGCTCGAGCGGCGCGTCGCCTATCTCGCCACGGTCCGCGCCGACGGATCGCCACGCGTCCATCCCGTCTCGCCGTTCATTGGCGGCGGCTGTCTTGCCGTCTACATGGAGCCGATGTCGCTCAAGGCCGCCGATCTTCGCCGCGATGCGCGCTATGCCTTGCACTGCGGTGTCGAAGACAACGAAGGGGGAGAGGGCGAATTCTACGTGACCGGGCGGGCAGAGGAGATCACCGACGCCCAAAGACGCGCCGCGGCGGTCGGCTGGGCCGAGGCCGTCGGCTACGACCCGGTCGATCGGCACGTCTTTTTCGAGTTCAAGCTGGGCTACGCCCTCGCCACGACCTACGACGAGGGCCCGAAGCGCGAGCGCTGGCGGGCAGACGCGAACGGCCATTCGCGCTGAACGAAGTCGGCAAAGGGACGCGCCATCGCGACCGGCAGAAGCGGCGGATCGCGGCGCGTGATGGTCAACAGCCCGGCATCGACGCGAGGCACCGGCCGGAACATCGCCGCCGGAATGCGTCTCGCCAGACGCACCTCCCACCATGGCGCCCAGGCCGTCGAGACCAGCGTCACCGGCGGCGTGGCCGCGCGTTTCACCGCCACCTCCCACTGTACGATGACATCGGCCCGCCGCAGTGGGATCGCCGGATCGTCCAGCAGGCGATGAAGGATCTCGGTTGTCCGGGCGAAAGGCAGCGATCCGAAGATGCGGAAGGGCTCGCGCGGAAGGGTGACGGCGAGGAAATCGCGCTCGATGACGCGAACTCCACTCTCGCGCAGTCGTCTTGCCCATACTGGGTCCGGCTCAACAGTAATCAGCCGCAGCGGACGTCGGGCAAGCGCGCGCGTTATCGCGCCCGAACCCGCGCCTATCTCGACAACAAGCTCGCCAGGCGCGAACGCCGCCTGATCGACAATCTGGTCGGCCGTCGCAGGATCAAGAAAGTTTTGCCCGAGCTGGCGCCGCCGCCAGTCTCGGTCTGTCCGCCGCCGGGCGGACACGGAAGAACACCATTGTCATGGTTGCCATACTAGCACCAGAAACAATGGACGCAGCGACAATGTTGCGCCGTGGCGGGAAATGAGATATTGCGGCGCCCCTTAAGGTCAACAATGGAGGCGGTCATACTGACCGTGGCACGCTTCCCGGGTCTGATGCGCGATATTTAACGCGCGGGCCCGGGTTTCAAATCCGGGCGAAGTCTGAGCCCTACAGCAATTCAATCTGGCGGCGGGTTTCCCGCCGTGTTCCGCATGCAATCGATTTTCTTGCGGGCTCCTGTCCGGGGCTCCGCACGCTCTGATGCATTGGAACGCCAACTCAGGAGATACCGCCCACCGTTCCAGCGGGCGGTGCGAAGTCTGGCTGCCCAGAATTCGCGGCTCGCGGACCTCGCCTTGAGTTTTCCGGCGCTCCTCTTTGCGCTCGCCGTACCGCGGCCCGGGCTCGATCCCGCATGCGCGATCGCATGCGCGACAAAGGGGCGCGCGCTCGCTGAGGTGGCGGCGGCTGCCGACGTGCCGCTGTGGCTTCGTCGATTGCCGCCGGAAGCATTCACATGTCGAATTGCAGCACTGCCTGACAGCAAGGTCTTCCGTCGGCAGATCGCGAACCACCTGCCGTCACGCAAAGCGGGACCGGTCTGGCTTCAGGCGGTGGCGGAGATGACCGAAGTGGCGCACGAGACGGCTGCGGTCTGGATTGCGAAGGAGATCACCAGAGAACAGCGGGGCGTGAAACTCGATCGACTGCGCCTTGTCGGCCTCTGGATGTGGTTTTCCGGACAGCCCGAGACACTCGGCCACAAGATGATTCAAAAGCATTGGTCGCCCGACATGCGCTTTGGTTCGGCGCTCGATGCCGCGTATGAGTGGCGAACGACGATTGATCCGCATGTAAATCTCGGCCGTGAGCCTATTGCCGATCTTTGGCTACAGTCCGCTCGCGTCTCCGGCTACGACTTCCTACCCTTGGTGTCGGGTTCGGACATCGCAGAGGAAGCCGCGGCCATGGGGAACTGTCTGCGCACTTATGGTGACAGCGTGGCCCATAACTGCTCTCGGCTCTGGAGCATGCGCAAGGACGGCCGGCGCGTGGCCACGCTAAAGGTGGCGACCGGTCGTGGTGATCCTCTGCCGAACGTCGTCGAACTGAGGGCGGCTGGAAACAAGGATGTATCGCCCGAAGTGTCTTGGGCAGCACGGCAATGGTTGCATATGCACGACTTGGTGCGGATCGATACGAAGCGTTGCGAATGGGGGACAGTGCCGCTCGATCGCGCGACCTGGATATCGGTCTGGCGCCCTTATTGGCTTGCCAAGCGCCGCATCCCCAAGTGGTTGCCGTTGGCGCCGTCGAGAGAGGTATTCGACGCGTTGTAATTCGGCGCGAACTCCGCAGTCAGAACGTCATCTCGCCCGCGAAATGGCAGCGGCTGACGTGACCGGGGGCGATCTCCCGCAGTGCCGGCGCCTCGACCTTGCAGCGCGCCTGGGCATGGCGGCAGCGCGGATGGAAGTAGCAGCCGGACGGCGGGTTGGCGGGGCTCGGCACCTCGCCGACCAGGATGCCGTCGCCGGACTTCACGCGTGGATCCGCGGCAGGAACCGCGCGCATCAGCGCCGCCGTGTAGGGATGCAGCGGTTGGCGGAAGATGGCGTCGGTCGGCGCCAGCTCGACGAGTTGGCCGACATACATCACGGCGATGCGGTCGGAGATGTGGCGCACTACGGAGAGATCGTGGGCGACGAACAGGAAGGTGAGTTTCAGCCGCGCCTGCAGCTCGAGCAGCAGGTTCAGGACCTGCGCCTGGATCGAGACGTCGAGGGCAGAGACAGGCTCGTCGGCCACCACCAGGCGCGGGTTGGTGGCGAGCGCGCGGGCGATACCGATGCGCTGGCGCTGGCCGCCCGAGAAGGCGTGCGGGAAGCGGTGCATGAACTCCGGGCGCAGGCCGACCAGCCTTAGAAGCTCGGCGACGCGGTCGGCGCGCTCGCGGCGGTTCTTCATGCCGTTGACCAGCAGGGGCTCGCCGACATTGTCTAGCAGGTTCATGCGCGGGTTGAGCGAGCCGAACGGGTCCTGGAAGATCATCTGGATCTCGGCGCGCAGCGGCAGCAGTTCGGCCGGCGGCAGGCTCGCGAGGTCGACGACTTTGCCGGCGCGCGTGCGGTAGAGGATCTGGCCGCCGGTCGGATCGATGGCGCGCAGGATGCAGCGCGACGCCGTGGTCTTGCCGCAGCCGCTCTCGCCCACCAGGCCCAGCGTCTCGCCCTCCTTGACGGTGAAG
>JAKFVH010000165.1 GCA_021732285.1 Reyranella sp.
ACAGGCGGCCGACAGCAGGGCAGCGGCAAGGATAAGCGGGACGGTGCGACGCATGGACGGCTTCTTGGGTTCGTCGGAAAGAGGGACCGCAAGATGTCGCGATGGCCTCGCCGGGTCAACCGACGGTACGGGAGCAAGTCGTGTTCAAGCGCAAGACCCCCCATGAGGTGTTTGCCGCTGCGCTCTATACGCGCACGGCCGAGCAGGCACGCCAGCCCGTGCTGTTCGAGGCCTGCGGCATTCCCGACACGCTGGACGGCCGCTTCGACGCGCTGGCGCTGCACGCCGCCTTGATGATCGACCGCCTGCGGCGCGAACCGGACGGCGAGGGGCTGGCACAGGCCTTCTTCGACGCCATGTTTCGCCACCTCGACCTCACCCTGCGCGAGATCGGCGTGCAGGACCTGGGCGTGGGCCGGCGTATCAAGATCATGGCCGAAGGGCTGCATGGCCGGGCCCTGGCCTACCGGGAGGCCCTGGCTGGCGGCTCGGCGCCGCTCAGCGACACCTTGCGCCGCAACGCCTACGGCGGTAGGTCGCCCGATGACGCCGAGGTCGAGCGGCTTGAGGCCCATATCCGCGACTATGCAGCGCGGTTGGCCTCGACGCCGCGACTGGAGCTAACCAAGTAGATTAATAAAATGCCTCAAACTACTGAACATACTAAAAAATCTGAAATTGAACGTCTCGTTGACCTCGATCGCATGGGGCCGTCCGGTGCCGCCCTCGAGATCACGCCCAGCGACAGCGAGCGGGCCGCCCTGGCCAAGCGCTTCGGCTTCCTGGGCCTGCCGGCCTTTTCCGCCCGGGTGACCGTCGATCGCCGCGTCGGCGGCCAGGTCGTGGTCGAGGGCCGCCTTCGGGGCCGTATCGTGCAGGCTTGCGTGCTCACCCTCGATCCGGTGACGCAGGATCTCGACGACACGTTCCGCATCGTCTTCAAGGCCGATATGACCGACGACCGTGACCCGGAAAGCGGCGAGGCGGTGCTGAATGCCCAGGCCGATGCCCCCGAGCCGCTCACCGGGAATATGCTCGATGTCGGCGAAATCGTCGCTGAGCAGCTTTCCCTGGCCGCCGACCCCTATCCGCGGCGGCCCGGCGCCAAGCTGGAAGACGTCCTGCCAAAGCCCCGCCACAGCGGGCGAAAAGGCCAACCCGAGCAGCGCCGGCACCCTTTTGCCGGCCTGGCCGCGCTGAGAGACAAACCGCGCCGCGGCCGCTAAATTGTTGCGGCGGTGAGACGTTTTGGCTAGAGAGTGCCGCCTGCCGCGCCGATAGAGCGCGGCCGCAGCTTTTTTGGGGCCAGGCCAGTGGGCCGCGCCCCGTGTTGGAGATCGTCATGGCTGTTCCCAAGAAGAAGGTTTCGAAGTCTCGCCGCAACATGCGCCGGGCCCATCACGCCCTGCCGTCGATGGCCTATCTCGAGTGCAAGAACTGCGGCGAGCTGAAGCGCCCGCACACGGTATGCTCGCACTGCGGCTATTACCGCGAGGACATGCCGGTCCTGGCGGACAGCGCATCGGCTGAGAAGTAGGCTGCACGCTGCCGGCGATGGGCTGGCACCCGACAAGCGGAGCATTGCGGTGAGCGCGGACAAGATCGTTCTGGCGCTCGACGGCATGGGCGGCGATCACGCCCCCCAAGTCGTCGTGAACGGTGCCGACATCGCGCGCGAGCGCTATCCCGGGACGTCGTTCCTGTTGTTCGGCGATCCAGCCCGCCTGAAGCCGCTGGTCGACAAGCGCAAGGGCCTGGCCAAGGTGCTCGAGATCGTGCCGGCCGAGGATGCCGTGCTGGCCGAGGACAAGCCTTCCTTCGCGCTGCGCCGCCGCCGCAAGTCGAGCATGTGGCTGGCCGTCGATGCCGTCGCGCAAGGCCGCGCCGACACCGTCGTATCCGCCGGCAACACCGGCGCCCTGCTGGCGATCTCGATGTTTGCAATGCGCATGGTCGAGGGGGCACACCGGCCCGCGCTGGCCTCGTTCCTGCCGACGGCGCGCGGCGAGACGGTGATGCTCGATCTCGGCGCCAACCTCGAATGCGACGCCGAGAACCTCGCCGAGTTCGCCGTCATGGGCAGCGTTTTCGCCCAGGTCCTGCTCGGCCTCGACAAACCCAAGGTCGGCCTGCTGAACGTCGGCTCGGAAGAGCTCAAGGGCCACGAGGAGCTGCGCCAGGCGGCGGGCTGGCTGCGCCACGACGGCGCACCGGTTGATTTCCACGGCTTCATCGAGGGCAACGACATCGGCACCGGCAACATCGACGTGGTGGTGGCCGATGGTTTCACGGGAAACGTCGCCCTGAAGGCGATCGAGGGCACGGCCAAGCTCTATACCCAGTTCGTGCGTGACGCCTTCCGGACCTCGACCTTTGCCAAGATCGGCTACCTCTTCGCTTCGGGCGCCTGGGTGAAGCTGCGCAAGCGCGTCGATCCGCGGCGCTACAATGGCGGCGTGTTCCTGGGGCTCGATGGCGTGTGCGTGAAGAGCCACGGCGGCACCGACGCGCTGGGTTTCGCCTATGCAATCGGCGTGGCGGTCGATCTCGTCCGCTACGAATACAAGAACAAGCTCGTCGAGGGCCTGGGCAAGCTGCACCAGGTGATCTCGACCGCCGAGGCGCCGACAACGCCGGCGCTGCAGGCAAGCGGAGGGGGCGAGTGATACGGTCCGTTGTTCAGGGGTGCGGCGCCTACCTGCCGGAAAGGGTCGTCAGCAACGACGAACTGGCCAAGAAAGTCGAAACGTCCGACGAGTGGATCCAGCAGCGTACCGGCATCAAGCAGCGTCATATCGCAGCCGACGGCGAGTTCACCTCGCACCTCGCCATCAAGGCTTCCCAGCGCGCCCTCGATCATGCCGGCGTGAAGGCCTCCGACCTTGATCTGATCGTGCTGGCGACCGCGACGCCCGATGAGACCTTTCCCGCCACCGCAACCCGCGTGCAGGCGGCCCTCGGCATGACCAAGGGCGCGGCCTTCGACGTGCAGGCGGTGTGCGCGGGCTTCGTCTACGGCGTGTCGGTGGCCGACAGCCTGATCAAGAACGGCATGGCTTCGAACGCACTGGTCATCGGCGCCGAGACCTTCTCGCGCATCCTCGACTGGAACGACCGCGGCACCTGCGTGCTGTTCGGCGACGGGGCGGGCGCCATCGTGCTCAAGGCCGAGCAGGGCGAGGGCACCTCGGCCGACCGCGGCATCCTTGCCAATGCACTGCATTCCGACGGCCGCCAGCACGACATCCTCTATGTCGACGGCGGCCCGTCCTCGACCAAGTCGACCGGCTTCCTGCGCATGGAAGGCAAGGAGGTCTTCAAGCACGCCGTGGTCAACATGGCGGCGGTGGTGGGCGAGGTCCTGGAGAAGGCGGGCCTGCAGTCCAAGGACATCGACTGGCTGGTGCCGCATCAGGCCAACAAGCGCATCATCGACGGCACCGGCCGCAAGCTCGGCCTGCCGCCCGAGCGGGTCGTGGTGACTGTGGATAAACACGCCAACACGTCAGCCGCCTCGATCCCCCTGGCGCTCGATACGGCGGTGAAGGATGGCCGTATCAAGAAAGGGGATTTGCTGTTGCTGGAAGGCATTGGTGGCGGCCTGGCCTGGGGCGCTTCGCTCGTCCGCTGGTAGTAGCGAACAATTGAAACAAACCCGTTGCTGGTGGCCTTGCAACGGAACGGGAACACATAGCGTTACAAGGCCACGCTCTATCCTACTGATATTGACCGCTTTCCAACCTTAGAGTATGGATTAACTGGGGGAAGGAAGGGTACCGGATGGAAGGCCGGACTATCACGCGTGCCGATCTGAGCGAGTCGGTGTTCCAGGAAGTGGGACTCTCTCGCAATGAATCGAGCGATCTTGTCGAGACGATACTCGCCGAGGTCGTTGAGGCATTGGCGCGTGGCGAATCGGTGAAGATCTCGTCTTTCGGGAGCTTCACGGTCCGCGACAAGGGCCAACGCGTGGGTCGCAATCCGAAGACGGGGCAGGAGGTTCCAATCCTGCCGCGGCGCGTACTCGTCTTTCGAGCGTCGAACGTCCTGAAATCTCTGATCAATGGGGCGCCAGACGAGTCCAAGGGGTAGTTGGGGCAATGTGGGGGTCTAGACATGGCCGTATCGCTACAGACCGCAGACAGAAGGGTTGAAAAGTCTGCACAGGCGTTTCGCACCATCAGCGAAGTCGCCACCGAGCTCGATGTGCCGCAGCACGTGCTGCGGTTTTGGGAAAGCAAGTTCAGCCAGGTCCGTCCGCTCAAGCGCGGCGGCGGGCGGCGGTATTATCGGCCGGAGGACGTCGACCTCCTGCGCCGCATCCGCACGCTGCTCTACGAGGACGGCTACACCATCAAGGGCGTACAGCGCCTCTTGAAGGAAGGCCGTGGCCGGCTGCCGGCGCAACGCCTCGACATTGCTGCCGAAAGCGCGCTCGAGAGCCTGCGTATCGTGTCGGCTCGCGCCGAGGCGATGGCGGCTGGTTCCAACCGCCAGCCGCTGCCCAGGACTGGCCCGCAGCCGTCGACCACGACGCCGCGTGCGGCCGTGCTCGACCTGCACAAGCGCCGGGAAATCGAATCGGTGCTGGAGGACCTCGAACAGGCCCTCACGCAGCTGCGCACCACCTTGAAGGCCAGTAACTAGCCATTGTCAGGATCGTCGCCGGGGGGCGACGGTCAAGACTTTGGGATCGGCCTTCGAGTTGCTACTAGATCGGGTGGTCGTGCCAAGAAACGGCGACAACCACCTGATTTATCTTTGTTTTCTGCCGAACGAGCGTATCCTGTTCGGTGAGGGGCCTATCAACCGGCATCGTCATAGGGGGACGCAGCCGTGTTTGCTGATCGCACGATGACCCGCCATGAGGCGGGGTCATTCGACGTCTTTGCGTTGAATGACAACGAGCTGGAAGCCGATCTTCCGACGCTTCCGGAGTTGCTCTACCTGCGCCGGGGTCTCGCCCAGGCGGGCGGCAAGCTGCCGTTGTTCGACCTCGACGGTCAGGCCGTCGCGGCGGCCATCGTCCGCCGCTGCCTCGACCGCGGCTGGGCCGAGCCGTGGTTCAGCAATCCACTGAAGCCCGACTGGCTGGTCTGCAAGCTGACCAACGTCGGCCGCCGGCTCGCCACGCCCTGATCTATCTCGTTCGTCATGGCGAGACGGCCTGGAACCAGGCCGGACGCCAGCAGGGCAAGCTCGATTCGCCGCTGACGCCCAAGGGCGTTGAACAGGCCCGCGCCGCCGGCCGCTTCCTGCAGAAAATCCTGCCCGAGGAACTCGACGTCGTTCTCGAGACCAGCCCGCTCGGTCGGGCCCGGGCGACCGCTGAGCTCATTGCCGTCGAACTGGGGATCGCCGGCCCTGACATCCGCTTGTCGCCGCTGCTGATGGAGCATGCGCTGGGAGCCTGGCAAGGGCTGACCTACGCCGAGATCGATGATCGCTTTCCTGGCGCCCGTCAGGCCCGCGAGGCGGACAAGTGGCGCTATGTGGTCGAGGGCGGGGAGAGCTATGCGCTTGCCAGCGAACGCGCCAGGCGCTGGCTCGCCGGCTGCACGGCGCCGCTGACCGTGGCCGTCACGCACGAAATGATGAGCCGAGCCCTCCAGGGCGCCTATGCGTCGCTGTCGCCGGCCGAGACCTTGGCGCGCTCGCATGCACAGGATCGCCTGTATCGGCTCGACGGCGGCGAGATCACCGAGATGGTCATTGCCCAACGATGATCACGCCGCGTGGCGCGAGCGTGATGGCGACGGCCGTGCCGGCGCTGAGCGGCCGCTCGACCCGGGGGCAGGTGGCAAACAGCGTCCCGGCCGCCGTGTCGATGGAATACTCCATGTGGGTGCCGAGATAGCTCGCCTTGGCGATCTTGCCTGACAGCGCCCCGGTTGGGCCGGGCGCGGGCTCCACCGTAATTGCCTCCGGGCGTACCGCCACCATGGCCTCACCGTCGGCGGCACCGGTGTCGGCGATCTCGATCTCGGCCTCGCCCAGCCGCACGTTCACCTTTCCGGGAGCTAGCCGGCGGACGCTGCCGCGCGCGGGGTTCGATTCGCCCATGAAGCGGGCAAGGAACGGCGTGGCCGGCCGCTCGTAGAGGTCGCGCGGGCCGCCCTGCTGCTCGATGCGGCCGGCGTTCATGACGATGATGCGGTCCGACACCGCCATCGCCTCCTGCTGGTCGTGGGTGACATAGACCACGGTGAGGCCGAGCCTCTGCTGCAATTCTCGGATCTCCTCGCGCATCTGCCGGCGCAGCCGGGCGTCGAGGTTGCTGAGCGGCTCGTCGAACAGTAGCACCGAGGGTTTCAGCACCAGGGCGCGGGCCACGGCGACGCGCTGTTGCTGGCCGCCGGACAGCTCGGACGGCTGGCGCTCCTCGAAACCCGCGAGGCCGACTTGCTTCAGCCCCTCGCGTGCCCGGTCGGCGGCCTCGGCCTTGTTCTGGCCCGAGCGGCGCAGGCCGTAGCACACGTTCTCCAGCACGCTCATGTGAGGAAAAAGGGCGTAGGACTGGAACACCATGCTGACGTCGCGCTGCGTGGCGCTGAGATTGGTGACGTCGCGGCCGGCGATCAGGATGCGGCCCTCGCTCGGCAGTTCGAGGCCCGCGATCATGCGCAAGGTCGTGGTCTTGCCGCAGCCCGAGGGGCCGAGCAGGGTCACCAGCGTGCCGGCCTCGACGGTGAAACTCACGCCCGCGACGGCGGTCGCCGTTCCATAGCGTTTGACGACGTCGCGGAACTCGACGCTCATGCGCGGCCTCCCTGGATCTGGGGCGCGCGCCGGCCGAGCCGCCGCTCGCCGACCGCGAGCTGGATCAGCAGGATCACCGCCAGCATCAGCACGATCAGGGCGCAGCTGTAGGCGATGGCGAGCCCGTAGTCGCCGTTGATGACGCGCAGAATGATGTAGGTCGTGGCGAGCTCGTACTCGGCGGTGACCAGGAAGACGACGGCGCTCACTGTCGTCACGGCGCGCACGAAGCCGTAGACAAGGGCGCCGACGATGGCCGGCCGCAGCAGCGGCAGCACGACATAGACCAGCGTCTGCGGGGCGCCGCCGCGCAGGGTGAGCGAGGCCTCGTCGAGGCTGCGGTCGATCTGGCTCATCGCCGCCATGCCGGCGCGCACGCCGACCGGCATGTTCCGGAAGATGAAGCAGAGCACGATGATCATCGCCGTGCCGGTGATCTCGATGGGCGGCACGTTGAAGGCGAAGACGTAGGCCACGCCGATCACGGTGCCCGGAACGGCGAAGGAGAGCATGGTGGCGAACTCGAGCGTGGCGCGGCCGGCGAAGCGCTGGCGCACCAGCAGCCAGGCGGCCAGCAGGCCGAGCGCGGCGGTGAGCGGCGCGGCGATGGCCGCGAGCTTCACCGTCGTCCAGAACGAGTTCCACGCGGCGCCCGACCAGATCAGGCCGTCGGCCGAGCGCTCGATGGCGAAGGCCTTGGCGTAGTGATCCAAGGTCGGCGTGTAGTCGCGGCCCCACACCTTCACCAGGCCGCCGACGAAGGCGAATCCGTAAAGCAGCAGCGTGATGCCGGCCCACGGCAGCGCGATCCATTGCGCAGTGCGGCGCGCGCGGTCGGGCAGGGGCGTCGGCAGGCCGGAATCGCCCTTGCCCGAGATGGTGGCGTAGGAGCGCGTGCCGACGACATGGCGCTGCAGGAAGAAGGCGCCCAGTGCGAAAACCAGCAGCAGCAGTGCCAGCGCCGCGGCGCGGCCGTAGTCGAGCTGCGCGCCGACCACGGCGAAATAAATCTCGGTCGAGAGCACGCCGTAGTCGCCGCCCAGCACGATGGGATTGCCGAAGTCGGCGATGCTCTCGATGAAGCCCACCAGGAAGGCATTGGCCAGGCCCGGCCGCATCAGCGGCAGCGACACGGTCGAGAAGGTGGCCCAGCGGTCGGCACGCAGGGTCTGCGAGGCTTCCTCGAGGGTCGGGCTCACGCCGTCGACGACGCCGATCAGCACCAGGAAGGCAACCGGCGTGAAGGCGAAGAGCTGGGCCAGGAACACGCCCTGGAAGCCGTAGATCCAGCGCGTCGGTGGCACGCCCATCGACCATTCGAGGAACTGGTTGACCAGGCCCGAGCGGCCGAACACGAGAATGAGCGCCAGCCCGATCACGAAGGGCGGCGTGATGATCGGCAGCACCGTGAGGACGCGCAGTGTCTTCTTGTAGGCGAAGGAGGTTCGTGTCGCGATCAGCGCGAAGGCCAGCCCCAGCGCCGTCGTGCCGGCACCACAGGCCAGCGCCAGGAACAGCGTGTTCCACGCCACGCCGCAGCGGCCGCCGCCCACGAGGCAGCGCAGGCTCCAGATCTTTTCCACTGCCAGCCGGTCGATCAGCAACGCCGGCATGAAGGCGCCGTCACCGTCCTGGAAGGCCTGCAGAAGGATGCGCAGGATCGGCCAGGCGGTGAACAGCACGATCGAGGCGCCGACCGTGGTCACCGCGCCGGCGACGAAGGCGTCACCGCCGAAGCCACCGCGCAACGCCAGTCCGATCGACAGCAGCGATAGCAGAGCAATGAACACCAGTGCACCGCCGGCGCCGATGCCGACCTGGCGCGCGTCCAGTTCGCCGAACAGGATGTTGAGCCAGTCGACGGTCCAGCCGCGCAGGCCGATGCCCAGTGCCTGAGCGACGAACAGGACGAGGCCGATGCCGCTCGCCAGGAGGAGCAGGGGGCCTTGCCGCTCGCGCTCGAGCGGCAGGAGCGAGACCGTGCTGCTGGCGGCGAGCGCCAGCAGCACGGGCGCCAGCCACCACCTGCCGTGCGCGAGGAGCTGACCGAGGCCCGAGGCGTAGTCCTCCGACGACCACAGGCCGCTCAGCCAGACGCCGGAGTCCAGGCCTTCCTGCAACGCATACCAAGGCAGCACCACGGCCGCGAGCAGGCCCGCTACCGACCACGCCAAGGATGCCCGAGGCATCTTTTACGGCTTCGGCAGCGCGCCCACTTCGCTGTCCCATCGTGCGATCAGGCGCTTGCGCTCGGCCGACTTGCCGTACTTGGCCTGGTCGTAGTCGATCAGCTTCATGTCGGCGAACTTGGGTGCTTCGGGCGGCAGGGGCGTCGCCTTGTTGGACGGCACCTGGAACTGCTTGGCCTGCGCCTCGAGCTTCTGCGCTTCGGGCGTCAGCGCCCAGTCATGAAACTTCTTGGCGTTGGCCATGTTGCGCGCGCCCTTGACGATGCTCATCGAGCCGATCTCGTAGCCCGTGCCCTCGCACGGCGTTGCCGTCTTCACCGGGAAGCCGGCCAGCGCCTCGGTGACGCCGTCATGCACGAAGCTTATGGACACCATGGTCTCGCCGCGTGCCACGGCCTTCATCGGCGCGGTGCCCGAGCGGGTGTAGGCGTTGATGTTGGCGTGCATCTTCTTCAGGTACTCGAACGCCTTTTCCTCGCCCATGAGCTGCACCAGCGTGGCGATCGCCACGTAGGCCGTGCCCGACGAGTTGGGATTGGCCATCTGGATCTCGCCCTTGAATTCGGGCTTCAGCAGGTCGGCCCAGCAGGCCGGCGCCTTCGCGTTCTTCTTGGCCAAAAGCTCGGTGTTGAAACCGAAGCCCAGCGCGCCGGCATAGATGCCGACGGTCTTGCCGCCCGAATCGGTATTCTGCTTGACCGCCCACGAGTGCAGCTCGCTCATCTTGGGTGACTTGTAGATTTCGGTCAGGCCTTCCTCGGCCGCCTGCAAGTGCGGATCGCCGGTGCCGCCGAACCAGACATCGCCCTTGGGGTTCTGGGCCTCGGCCTTGAGCTGGGCGATGGTCTCGCCGGAGCCCTTCTGGGTTATCGAGACCTTCACGCCGCTGGCTTTCTGGAACTCGTTGGCGAGCAGGGTGCACCATTCGACCTGGACCGAGCAGTAGACGTTCAGCACGCCCTGCGCCGAGGCCGGCGTCGTCAATGTCGTCGCGCTCAAGGCGAAAAGGAATGCGATGCCTGCTGCTGCCGCCTTCATGCGTCCTCCCCCCTCCCAATTATTACGCTTTTGTGACAGGATGGCATGCGGCGCTCCCCGGCGTCTATGGAGCTTGTACTTCCGACGGTCGGGTGGCGAACCAAGTGACGGCAGCCGCGAGGAGCAACAGAAGTCCTGCCAGCAGAAACGGTGCGCCGGGCAGCCAGCCGATCAGCCAGGCGAAGGTCGTGGTGAAGATCGCCGGCCCGATCAGGCCGGTGATGCTATGTGCGGAGCTGTTGGCGCCCTGGAGCTGGCCTTGCTCGGACTCGCTGACGTGACGGCTCATCATGTCCGCCAGGGACGGTCCGACGATACCCCACATCGCCATTATCGGTACGCCGACCCAGAACAATTCACCGGTTGGCGCCACGCCGTAGATCGCCATGCCGAGACTGCCGCACGCCAGGCCGACCATCATCGAGCGTCGCGTCCCGAGTCGCTTCACGACGGGGCCGACAACAAAGCCGGAGACGACGCCGGTGCTGACGCCGACGAAGGCGAGCGTGAGACCGACTGTCGTCTCGTTCCAGCCATAGCGATAGGCGGCATACAGCACGAAGACGGACGGCAGCACCTGATGGGCGACGTTGACGATGAAGTCGATGCCCGCCAGACCGATGAGCTGTCGGTGCGACAGTAGGAGTTTCAGCGAGCCCACGGGATTGGCGCGCTTCCAGGCGAACGCCATGCGGCGCTCCGGCGGCAGCGATTCGGGCAGCACGAACCAGCCGAACGCGGCGTTGATCAAAGAGGCGACTGCTGACACCCAGAACGGCAGACGCGGATCGAAGCCGCCGAGCAGACCACCGAGGGCAGGCCCCAGCACGAAGCCCAGGCCAAACCCCATGCCGACGATGCCGAACGACTTGGCGCGCTCGTCGGGCTTGGTGACGTCGGCGATGTAGGCGAAGGCGGTGGCGATGGTGGCGGCGGTGATGCCGGAGATGATGCGGCCCACCAGCAGGAGCGTGAGCGACGGCGCGATCGCCATGAAGATGTAGTCGAGCCCCATGCCCAGGCAGGAGATCAGGATGACAGGGCGGCGGCCGTAGCGATCCGACAGCGCACCCAAGAGCGGCGAGCAGAGGAACTGCATCAGCCCCCAGGTCGTGGCGAACACGCCGAACACCTCGGCCGCGCCCGCCGTGTCGCCCCCCATGAAGCCGAGCACGATGGTCGGCAGGACCGGGAGCATGATCCCCAGCGCCAGACAGTCGAGCGTCACGGTGCAGAAGATAAAAGCCAGCGCACGCCGGGTGTTCATGGCGACGTCGTCGATGGGTGGGGAGGAAATTGGTCGGGGCGACAGGATTTGAACCTGCGACCCCCAGTCCCCCAGACTGATGCGCTACCAGGCTGCGCTACGCCCCGACCGGTGCCGCAGGGACCCCGCGGCAAGGGGGCTTTAGCGCGAATGGCAGCGATGCCGCAAGCCGGCTTGC
>JAKFVH010000130.1 GCA_021732285.1 Reyranella sp.
ATACGCACCGACTGGCTGGAGTTGACGCCGGACAGTCCGGAGGACTGGGCTACTTGATCGGGATTGCGCCCGCCGCCGCCGCTGCCACTACCCTGGCCAGCGCGCCTGCCGCCTTCGAGGGCGGCAAGCTGCGCATTGAGGGCGCCCTGGGCCAGGAGGGTCGGCAGGCCCGGGGGGCCGCCGAGGTTGGTGACGATCATCGAGCCCGGGCGCGTCGCGACCTGGGTCTGGCCGGCGGCCCGCACCGTCATGTCCTTGCCGAACACGAAGGTCGAATCGGTCTGGTTCGCCTTGACGTCGAGGATGGTGATGCCGCCGCGGATGCCGACGGTGTTGGCCGGCGTGTTGATGACGATCGGTCCGCTCTTGCTGATCTTGCCGCCGACCAGGCGCAGCACGCCCTTGCTGGCGTTGATCGCGAGCTCGCCGGTCTTGGTGTTGGGGTCGAACACGAACTTGTCGATGGTGAGCTGGGCGTTGGGCCCGACGGTCAGCGACGAGCCGTCGAGGAAGAGCAGATGCGCGCGGTCGTTGGCGTTGGTGGTGATGAGCTCGTTGGCCTGCACGTCGACGCCGATGCGCAGCACGCGCTCGGCCTCCTGCGGCGGCTTGCCGAGGGGATCGCCGTCGGTCGCCGAAGTGACACCGACCTTGGCCGCGGCGTCGCCGACGGCCAATGGCGCAGCCAGCAGGCCAAACGCCGTCGCCCCGAGAAGTGCGATGCGCACAGCGCGAACTCGAAGACATGCCGACTTGTTCATGATCTCTCCGTCGCCGTCACAACGGCCAGTCCTAGAAACGCCAGCTTACCCCCATGAGGAAGCTGTTGTTGACGAAATCGTAGTTGGGAATGTTCGAGCTCCGGACGAATCGACCCCCTGAAACGGTCATGGTCGTACGCTCATCGAAAGGCACGGACAAAGTAATGTTCAAAATTACGTCGTTTTGTTGGCGGCTCATGGTGGGGTCGACGATCGGGTCGGGCTGGTCGTAATTCCACCACTGCAGATTGGCCGAAAGCGCGATGCTCCAGGGCAGCTGGCTCTTGAATAGCGGATCGGCGAAGCGGAACTGCATGCCGCCGCCGGCACCCAGAAGCACGTAGCTGTACTGCGGTGAATTGTCGGTCATGTAGCGCTGGACGTTGCCGTTGGCGAAGAGCGCCACGACTTCGGTCAAGGCGTACTGGAAGGTCGTGTTGGCCGAGTACTCGTTGCCGGTATAGAGGCTGTTGAAAGGCAGGTACCAGCTGTCCTGGTACATCAGGCGGCGATAGACGGCGTTCGATGTGTTGCGCAGCTTGTCACTCAAGAGGGAGCCGACCTCGAAACCCGAGCCGTAGCTGCCGTAGTAGGGGACGTCGTTCACCCAGATGTAGCCGAGCGACATCAGCGGCTTCACCGTCACATCCTCGAAGATGCCCTGGAAGGCCTGGAAGCGCGGTCCGGATGTCAGATCCAGGATCGAGACGTTGGCCTGCGTCTGCTGGAACTGGCGGTTGGCATACCCGGTGAGCTGGGTTTCGAGAGCGCCCTTGTCCTGGCCGCCGAGATCGTAGATGTGGCGGACGTAGCCCGAGCCCACGACGCCCCAGTCGGCGGTGCCGATCGCCGATTGATTGAGGTTGGCGGTCTGGCCGAACAGGCGGACGCTCGAGGTTGGCGGACCGAGGTTGGCGTTCGACTGATAGCGCACGCCGGCGAAGACCTCGCCCACGAAACGCGAGCGGCTGTTGCGCTTCTCGACCTCGGCCAGGTACTGCTCGGCGCGGGCGCGGACTTCGGGCGTGATGCCCGGCGAGGCAATCACGGTCTCGAGATAGGTGCGCGACACCTCGAAGGAACCCAGGCGGTAATACAGCACGGCGAGCTCGAGGCGCACGCGCGGCAGGTCGGGGTTGACGAGGAGCATGCGCTCCAATGCCGAGATCGCGCCTTCGTAGTCGCCGGTCTTGGTCGCGATCGTGGCGAACTTGAACAGGACCTCGAGGTCGGCGGGCTTGCGCAGCATCTCCTGGAACGCGGCGTCATACTCGCGTTCCTGCTCCGCCGACGCGTTTACCGGGCCCTGTGCCATTACTGGCGCAACGGCTGTGCCGAAGAGACTTCCCCAAATGACGAGGGCGCAGACGAGCTGCTTCAGACGACTCACGGTGCCAACTCTCCCCCGGCACAGTTTCTTTGCGCGGCCTACCGCGTTGCTCATTGTAACTCAGACTGCTCAGACGAGCCAGCTTCGTGCCACCAGGAGCCAGGACATCGGCCAGGCCGCCCGCGCCGCCTGCATGCGCAGCAGCATGCGCTGGTACTGCCGCTCGCCCAACGAAGTTACGAATCGTTCGCGATCGCGCTCCATGGCGGCAAGCATGCGGTCGAGCATCACCGTGTAGGTGTTTCCCCAGTTGCGGCTGGACAAATGCAGGCGGCCGCCCAGCACTGGGTTGTCGGCGGCGCCGTTGCGGCCGTGCAGGCGGTAGGCGTAGAGCGCCTCGTCGATCAAGAGCGAGCCCGCCACCATCTGGGCCATGACGACGACGTAGAAGTCCATGTGCAGGCGGTAGGTTTCGTCGTCGTCGGGGAAGACGAGGTCGATCAGCGAGCGGCGGAACATCATCGACGAGGTGCTGACCCACACCCAGTGCACCACGCGCTTGGTGTAGAGCCGGTACGGTGTCTGCTTCTGCCAATGCGCCGTCCTGGCCGCGGCATCGAGCTTGGGCACGCGCGCGGGATCGATGGGTGCGAAGGCGCGATCACGGTCGGCGCTGGCGCGGTCCTTGCCGAACCAGTAGACGCAGCCAGCAATCAGCTTGCCCTGGCCGTCGATCAGCCGCGCATTGCAGGCGGTGAAGCCGACGGCATACGACTCGTTGAGATGCGCAGCGAGATGGCGCTCCAGGAAGTCCGGGTTCCACAGATCGTCGGAATCGAGGAAGCAGACGAAGGTCGCCCGTGTCGCCGCCAGTCCCGCCCGCGTCGCGCCGGTCTGGCCGACGTTCTTGGCGAGCCGGATCAGCTGGAAGCGCGCGTCGGCCAGCTCGTCGAGCGTGCGCTGCACGACCTCGGCCGAATCGTCGGTCGAGGCATCGTCGACGATAACGCATTCGAAGTCGCTGAGCGTCTGGCGCGCCACCGAGCGGATGGCATCGCCGATATAGTCACGGCAGTTGTAGCAGGTGACGACGACGGAGATGCCCGGGAGTGCCGCGTCGGTCACGGTTTGGCGGGACCCAGGAATCCGAAGTCGACGCCTTCATCGGCCTGCAGCACTTCCTTGTGGAACAGCCCGGTGTAGCCGCGGTCGCTGCCGTTGCCGGGCGCCGGGGCCTTCCAGGTCTTGCGCCGCGCCGCCAGCTCCTTGGCGTCGACATGTAGCTTGAGGACGCGCTTGGGGACATCGAGGGTGATGCGGTCTCCGGTCTTCACCAGGGCGAGCGGCCCGCCGACGGCCGCTTCCGGCGCCACGTGCAGCACGATGGTGCCGAAGGCCGTCCCGCTCATGCGTGCGTCGGAGATGCGGATCATGTCCTTCACGCCGGCGCGCGCGAGCTTCATGGGGATGGGAAAGGAGCCGGCTTCCGGCATGCCGGGTGCGCCCTTCGGCCCGGCATTGCGCAGCACGAGGATATCCTCGGCCGTCACGTCGAGCGCGGGATCGTCGCCCCGCGCGGCAAGGTCTTCCAGCGAATCGAACACGACGGCGCGCCCCGTATGGGTCATCAGCGCCGGCGAAGCGGCGGCATGCTTGATGACCGCGCCGCGCGGTGCGAGGTTGCCGCGCAGCACCGCCATGCCGCCGGTCGGCTTGATCGGATTCTTGGGCGTGCGGATCACCGTCTGGTTGGGCACGATCTCGGCGGCGTCGATCACCTGCTTCAGCGTGCGACCGGAGACGGTCAGGCATTTCTCGTCGAGGTGCGTGCGGATCTCCTTCATCAGGCGCGAGTTGCCGCCGGCCCAATGGAAATGCTCCATGTAGTGGTCGCCCGACGGCTTGAGGTCGACCAGCACCGGCACCTTGCGGCCGATCTGGTCGAACTCCTCGAGCTCGATGTCGACGCCCAACCGGCGCGCCACGGCGGTGAGATGGACCAGCGCGTTGGTCGAGCCGCCGATCGCCTGCAGCACCGTCAGGGCGTTGCGGAAGGCGGCCGCCGTCATGATCTCGCTGGGGCGCGGGCCCTGCTTCTTGGCCATCTCGGCGGCAAGCCTGCCGGTCGCTTCGGCGACACGCAGGCGATCGGAATGCGTCGCCGGGATCGAGCCGCTGCCCGGCAGGCCCATGCCCAGCGTCTCGACGATGCAGCCCATGGTGCTGGCCGTGCCCATCACCATGCAGGTGCCCTTGGTCGGCGCCAGCCGCTCGCTCACCTTCTCGATGTCGGTCTCGGAGAAAGTGCCGGCGCGATACTGGCCCCACAGGCGGCGGCAGTCGGTGCAGGCGCCCAAAACCTCGCCCTTGAAGTGGCCGACCAGCATCGGCCCGACCGGCAGCACCACCGCCGGACGGTCGGCGCTGGCTGCCGCCATGAGCTGGGCCGGCAAGGTCTTGTCGCAGCCGCCGATCAGCACCACCGAATCCATCGGCTGGGCGCGGATCATCTCCTCGGTGTCCATCGACATGAGGTTGCGCAGGAACATGCTGGTGGGATGGGAAAAGCTCTCGTGGATCGAGATGGTCGGGAAGACCATGGGCAGCGCACCCGCCAGCATGACGCCGCGCTTCACCGCCTCGATCAGGTCGGGCACGTTGCCGTGGCAGGGATTGTAGTCGCTGAAGGTGTTGGTGATGCCGACGATCGGCCGGTCGAGCGCGTCGTCGGAGTAGCCGCCGGCCTTGATGAAGGCCTTGCGCAGGAACAGCGAGAAGCCCGCGTCGCCGTAAGTGGCGAGGCCTTGACGCATTCCGGTGGCCTTCGGGGTGCCGTCGGTGCGCCGCTTGCGGGAAGCCATGGCGTCTCTACTCCCTAACCCAGGTCGTTATCTTGTCAGGAGGGTTTATCGCCTTCCAGGCCGGCCGCCCAGCGCGCATGCGCCGCAGGATCGCGTCCCGTCACGATGGTGCGCGCCAGTTCCAGGCCCATCACCGCTCCGAACTTGAAGCCGTGGCCCGAGCAGGACGACATCAGCCAACCCCTGGCGCCCTGCTTCTCGACGACGAATCGCTCGTCGTCGGTCACCGTATAGAAGCAGACTTTTAGCCGATCGACGCGCCAGCGCGCGAAGTCCTTGATCAGGGTGCCGCAACGGCGCAGCAGGGGCCGCATCTCCTGTTCATGAGCCTCGCGCTCTGCCGAGGGATCGCCGGTCCGGCTGAAGACATGGTCGCCGATCTTCAAGCCGCGGCCCTCGGCTGGCGGCACAAGGTAGAGGCCGACGTCGCCGGTCTTGTCGATGACCATCGGGTGTTTTGCCCAGATCGCGCGCTGGTCGGGGGGCAGGTCGAAATAGATCACGACCTGGCGTGACGGGACGAGGCGGCTGCTCCCCGACAGCAGCCGGCCGGCCCACGCGCCCGCCGCCACCACGACCACATCGGCGTCGTGCTCGGCGCCGGCATCGGTGACGATGCGTCCATGCTCCAGATCGACCGTTCGGACGGGCGTCCCGGCATGCAGGGCCACGTGCGGCAGCTTGCCGAGATGCTGCGCCAACGCCGCGACGATGTCCTGGGCGAACAGCACGCCGCCGCTGGCCATCCAGAAGGCGCGTTCGACGCCGCGTGCATCGAGCTGCGGGAAGCGCCGCGGCAGCTCGTCGACCGGCATTTCCATCATCGATTTGCCAATGCCGGCCAATACGGCGGCCGAACGTTCTGCCCAGGTCTCGCCGTTACCGGTAAGCGCCAGCGTCCCGGTGGCGGCGTAGAGGCGCTGGCCGAGATCGTTCCACAGCAGCTCCCAGGCGGCATAGGCCTGGTCGATCATGCGCGCGTAGCCCACATGATCGCCGTAGGGATGGCGGATCAGGCGATGTTCGTCCATCGACGAGGCCAGGGGATTGGGCAGCGGGCCCTGTTCGAACAATTCGACGGCGTGACCCTCGCGCGCCAGGCCCCACGCGGTCGCCAGGCCCATGATCCCGCCGCCCACGACGATGGCCTTCATGGCGGTGCTCCCTGCTGCCCCAAGCGGGCGGGATAGGAATATTTCCTATAGTTTGGCACTAGCGGGCGAACTTGCCGACGATCAGCTGGACCTTCTGCCACTGACCGCGATCGAGATCGAAATCCTTCGCCGGGTTGAACTGGCGGACCCGCCATTTCTCCGGCGTGATGCGCAGCAGGCGCTTGACCAGGGCGTGTTGGGCGCCATCGCCCGGATCGCGCACGAACACGCAGTCGTCGCCCGGCCGCACCGGCCGGCCGGGATGGATGAGCAGCAGGTCACCTTGCTCATAGGCGGGACTCATGCTGTCGCCGATCACGTAGCAGCCGTAGCTGTCGCGGACGGACAGCAAGGGTTCCGGCCGGCGCACGTAGTCGATCGGCTCGTTGGTGACGATAATCGCGCCGCCACCGCCTTCCGCCGAGGCGTAGACCGGCAGGTCGGCGCGGTCGATGCGCAGTGCCGAGCCACGTGCATCGCCGCCTGCCGCGCCGCCGGCGGGCGGCGCCGTCGAGCGGAGGTCGTCCGGCGACACACCGAGCAGCGGAGCAAGCCCGTGCCGCACCGATTCGGGCAACTCGCGCGGCGAGCCGCGCATCAGGTATTGTTGCAGGTAGGCATGATTGCGGCCGATCGCCAGCGACAGGTTCTTGAGGTCGAGATCGGGCCGCCGCGCCAGGGTATCGACCAGAAGCTTGCGGGGAGCATCCATGGCAGGCGCCATCCTGCCAGCGGTGATCGGAACGGTCTATGATGAATTGTACGATTGACCTGCTGAATTTTCCTATACTTCTTACAGCCAAGCTGCGGATAGCAGCTACGACATCCAGATTGATGCGGCCAGCGTATGCGTCATCGCTATTGCTGCCGATGACACCATCGTGACGCCATGCTTGTGTCATGCGCCCGAGGGTCTTGCAAAATGCATCGTCTTAGGCGTTGATGGCGCCAAGGCTTACACAACCGTAGCGTACGGAAGGGAACGAACATGGTGATGACGATGCTGCAGATGGCGGGAGCGACGCCGACACCGGCGACCGTGGCCGATGGAGTTCTGCTGATCATCGATGCCCAGCGGGAATACACCGACGGCCTGTTGCCCCTGCCGGGCGTGCAGCCGGCGATCGAGGCGTTGGCCGGCCTGCTCGACAAGGCGCGCAAGGCCGGAGCGCCCATCGTGCACGTGCGGCACAAGTCCGCAGGCAAGGCGTTCAACCCCTCGTCGAGCGGCTACGAGATCGTCGCGCCCCTTGCGCCGCGGGATGGCGAGACGATCGTCGACAAGGGCCTGCCCAATGCGTTCGCCGGGACCGACCTCGCCAAGCACCTGACCGCGAGCGGCCGCAAGAATTTGATCGTCGGCGGCTTCATGACCCACATGTGCGTGTCGGCGACGGTGCGCTGCGCCACCGACAACGGCTTCATGAGCACGATTGCCGCCGACACGGTGGCGACGCGCGACTTGCCGGACGCGACCGGCGGCGCCACCGTCACTGCCGACGACATCAACCGCATCACGCTGGCGGCATTGTCCGACCGTTTCGCCTGGATCGTTCCCAAGGCGGCCCAGATCCGCTGAGATCCGCTGAGATCGCCGATTACTCCGAGGAAATGGTGGGGACGGTGCGGTGGTGAGACACGCCGTCTCCCTCGGTGTTGGCGCGCCCCAGCAGCGTGATCGCCGCTATCGCCGTCAGCAGCGCCAGTGAGCTGTAGCCGACAAGGGTGGAGCCCCGCCGACAGGTGATCACCCGGATGCAGGAGAGGGCGGCCTGAAGCATCAGGTCAGTGCGCTGCCCACAGCGCCCAGAACGTTCTGAATCTTTTGCGCAATGCTGGGCAACACGGCCACGACCGCCACCGAAATCAGCCCGAGCACGCACGCGTACTCGACCATGGTGGCGCCTCGCTGCTTCCGCACGAGGCGGCAGAAGATGGAGGGTAAGCGAGGCGGCATCATCTTGCGGACAACCCTATCGACTTGGCTGGCCGGCACAACAAATCAGCGTGTAACGTTGGTAAGGAATGTAGCGGCGAAGTTGTGCCTCCGGCCGGCGCCCCAAAAGAAATGGGCGGCCCGTTGCCGGGCCGCCCATGTCCTGACCGATAGCGACGCAATCAGGTCATCGAACCGGCGACGTTGGTGAGCACGTCCTTCACCTTGCCACCGACAGTCTGCATGGCGGCGATCGCAGCGACGGCGATCAGCGAGGCAATGAGCGTGTACTCGATGGCGGTGGCGCCCTGCTCGCTCTTCATCAAACGACGGAAAATGGACAGCATTGGGTATCTCCAAAGAAAAAGAACGTTCTTCTGACTTCTGACTGGCGCTCTTGCCCTTCGCCCCACGATTCTGGGGACCAATGAAGCGACCGACCCGAGCGCTGGGACGTTTATGCGTCCCTAACCTCATTAAATGGTTGAGGTCTGACGACTAACATATTGATAACGAACAGGCCCTCAACGCTATAATTGTATCAATGTCATCATGGGCGCTGAACCTTTGGGCTGTTGCACTTTTGCAGGCTCAATGCGATCGAAGCCCGTGCTATCGTTCTTCAACAAGGGAGGCATGTCATGAAGTCAATTCTGACAATGGCCTGGACGGCAGAAGACCCGTCCGCATTCGATCTCGCCGCCAAGCTTGCGCGGGCCTTCGACGCCAGGCTGGTCGGCCTGGAACCGCCATCCTATGGCGTCATGAGCATGGCCTGGGCCGATGCCGGCATGGGCGCGCCGATCGGCGGCGGTCTGGCCGAGGATGCCGAGGAACGCCAGCGCGTCGCGGCGGTGAAGCAGACCTTCGAGCAGCGGGCGGCGGGGCTCAATTCGGAATGGCGCTCGGCCGATGACAGCGGGCCGACCGCGATCGGCACCATCGGGCGGGCCTACGACCTGATCGTCATGCCGCAGCCCGGGGCGCTGCCCAAGATGCCGGAGAGCGTCTTCGAGACCGCCCTGTTCGATTCCGGCCGGCCGGTCCTGGTGGTGCCGCAAGGCTTCAGCGGCATGGTCGGCAAGCGGATCCTGTTTGCCTGGAACGGCTCGACCGAGAGCGCGCGCGCCATCTCGCTTGCCATGCCGGTGCTGAGCGGCGCCGAATCGATCGACGTGCTGAGCGTCGACGGCGCGCTGGTGCCGGGGCCGAGCGCCGCCGAGATCGCCGAGTCGCTCAGGAGCCACGGCCTCAACGTCACCAGCCAGCACGTCAAGCCGGGCAGCCGCTCGGCCGGCCAGACGATCGTCGACACCGCGGTCACCGGCGGCGCCGACCTGATCGTCAAAGGCGCCTACACGCAAAGCCGCCTGCGCCAGATGATCTTCGGCGGCATGACGCGCCATCTCATCCTCAATTCGACCCTGCCGGTGCTGTTCTCGTACTGACGCTGGGGGCGCGCCACTAGAGACGGAGCGAAGCTCCGTCGTAAGTGGCGCGTCTTCTCATGCTCTTCCGGACCGCGCGCCTCCCGGCGCGCTCATGAGCATGAGCGAGCGAGACGCTCGCGGTCCGGAAGACCATGACGCGGCACTGGAGCGCCGCGCCCCCAGCGAAGACCATGCTAAAACGCCGGCATGGCCGCAGCTTCCCGTCCGACCGACGATGCACGACGCGTGCGCCGCGTCCTGGCCGCTGTCGCCGTCGCCGGTCTCGTGGCGGCGGCCGCGATCTTCGCGGTGCTGCGCGAGGAAGCGCCCGCGAACGGACCGACGGTAGGCGAAAAGATCGCGGTGCTGCAGGCCGAGCGGGCCAGCCTGCAGGCTCGTGCCGATAGCGAGGCGCGCATAGGCCTGCTGCCCGCCTTCCGCACGGCCGGCCTGTTGCTCGATGCCCTGGCGCTGCGTTCGGAATCCGACGGCCATCGCGCCTTCGATGTCCTGCCGGACTTCCGGCGCCACGCCTTCGGTGAGCTCGACGCGCTGAATGGCGCCCTCAAGGACGCGATCGACAGGCCGACCGAGGGCGCACGGCTTGCCGCACTCAAGGCCGCCGACGGTGCGGCGGCACAGCTCGACCGGCTGGCAGCGGACGATGCGCCGCTCGTCCTGTCCTATGCGCCGCGTTTCGTGCCGCCACGCCGCGCCACCGGCGAGCTGACGCTGGCGCCCAAGGCGCCGAGCGCCGCGCCGGGCACCGCATCGGGGCCCGAGCCGCAGGGAGCGCTGCGGCTCGACACGCCGGGCAGACCGGCGGCCAACCAGGCGGTGCAAGCCGTGCCGCGCTACGCGCCGGAATTTGCCGCGGCCGGCGACGACGATCCGCCGCTGCAGATCGAGATCGTCGGGCCCCATCTGGCGCCTGCCGGCGGCCCGCCGCCGGTGCTGTCGATCGGCGCGTGGCGCGGACAGGCGACGGTGGCGCCCGAGCGGCTGCGTTTCTCGGTGCCGCGCGCTGCTTTCGCGACCGACGCGCGGCGCACGGGCTTCGCGGCGGCGGCACTGTCGGTGCGGCGCGGCTCGCGCACGGTGTTGTTCCAGCTCCTGTTCACGGTGCTGCCCGACCGGCCAGGCTCATTCGCCTTCGACCAGCGGATGCGCACGACGACGCTCGAATCCAACACCCTGGTGTCGCCCGAGATCCTGTCGCGCGCGCCGGCGGGCGAGACCCGCACGGTGCGGCGCTGTTTCGATCCGCCGGTCGGCTGGCGCTTCGACAAGGAGCGTCAGCGCGTGGTCATCGTCGAGCGGCTGGGCTGGCAGGACGACGTCAGCGATCCGACGCTGAATGCGGGCTCGGTCGAGTTCGTTCCTGCCGAGGAGCCCGGACAGGTCTGCATCGCCGTGATCGCCCGCCCGGTCATGCGCGGCGCACGGACGGCAACGATCGGCCGCTTCGAGGCGACCCTGGTGCGCGACCGCCCCAGCGAATCGGTGGCCAAGAGCGGCGTTCGCGCGCTGGACTGGCGCGAGGCCGTGCGCGTGCCGATCGAACCCGGGCTGGTCGAGTGGAAGCTCTATATGCGGATGTTCGACGACATCGACCGCGAGTTCGCAGGCGATGCCGACGCCGGCCTGCCGCGCGTCAGCATGCCCTTCCTGCGCATCGGCCTGGACGATGGCGGCGGCGTGCTGGTCTTGCGCGCCGATCCGACGGCGGAGCCTTAGCGGGAGCGCGGGCCTCCGGCCCGCTCATGATCATGCTCATATTAATGTTCCTCTCCCCCGATAGCCCCCCCTTCGCTCCTGCGGGCGTAACCCCCTAACCCAGCCTCTCCCCCTATCGGGGG
>JAKFVH010000186.1 GCA_021732285.1 Reyranella sp.
CGGCGACGAGATCGCCAAGATCGACGCCAAGCTCGGCAACGCCGCCTTCGTCTCGCGCGCCCCCGAGGAAGTCGTCGAGGAGCAGCGCGAGCGCCGCCAGCAGGCCGAGCAGACCCGCGCCCGCCTCAGCGCGGCGCTGAAACGCCTGGGGGAATGAGCGTCGTCCTGCGTCCGATCGCGCTGTCGGACGCCGACGCGCTGCACGCCCTCTTCACCGAGCCCGGCGTACGGCAGTACCTGTTCGACGAGATCCTGCTGATGCGCGAAGAAAGTCGGAAGCACGTCGAGGCCGCGCTGATGCACGGCGCCTGGGTCGTCGAGCTGGACGGGCTGATCGCCGGCTTCACTTCGCTGCGCCCCGTCGGACCCGACCGCGAGCTGATGATCGCGGTCAGCGAGCGCTGCTGGGGCAGGGGCGTCGGCTTCGACGCAGGCCGCGCCGCCCTGCGTCACGGCTTCGAGGTGCTGAAGCTCGATCGCATCCTGGCCGGCGTCGACCTGCCGAACGAACGCTCGCATCGCCTGATGGCGCGGCTGGGTCTTTGCCCGACCGGCGAGACCGACGGGCCGAAGTACCGGGCCACGACCTACGAAGTCAGCGCAGCGGCTTGGTCCACCAGTTCGAGGCGATGGTGAGGTCCGAGCGGCGCAGCATCTCGGTCTTGGCGAGATCGCGGTCCGCCGAGACCACGACGACCTGCACGCCGCCATGCTCGTGGATCAGGGTCGTGGCATGGGACAGCAGCGCCTCGCCGACGCTCAGCCAGAGATGCGGCTCGGCGACGCAGAAATCGTCGACCAGCCAGGTGTCGCCGCCCGGATCGAACACCGGCGGATTGGGGAACTTCCGGGCAATCAGGAAGCCTTCCAGCCGGCTGCCTTCGATAGCGACCAGGAACAACGTGTCGGGTTCGGCCAGCAGCTTGGCGAAGAACGTCTCCGTCGCCGCAGCCGACCTCGCCGCCTTGCGCCAGAAGGTCGGCTGAAATTTCTGGAACTGCCGGCGGCTTCGCTCCACCAGCTCGACGGCCGCCTTGATATCCGCGGTCTCAGCCTTGCGGACGTCCAAGGGCCATCACCGCCGCTATGACGCCTTGCGCAGGTCCGGCACGTAGGGCCGGCTGGCGAAGTGCTCCTGGTTGTCGCCGCTGGCGAAGCGCAGGCCGGCCTGGCGCAACGCGGCGTCGTCGACGGCCTCGAGCGGCACGAAGTAGCGGTCGTCGGTCTTGATGATCGTGTCGTTGTCGACGCGGTTGTAGCAGATCAGCAGGGTCCAGCGCCGGTTGGCCGAGCGGTTGGCGTCGGAGCGATGGATGGCGTTGCAGTGGAAGATCAGGGCATCACCCTTGTCGAGCTCGCAATACTCGATCGGGCATGTCTCGAGGATGTGCGGCATGCGCTTGGGATCGACCTCGTTCTGCGTCGGCGACAATGGCGTGTGGTCGATGCGGCCGAGCCGGTGCGAGCCCGTGGCGATCTGCAGGCAGCCATTCTCGCGCGTCGTCTTGTCGAGCGCGATCATCACCGACAGCAGGTCGGGCCTCAGGCATCCGTTGTAGTACCAGTAGCCGTAATCCTGGTGCCATTCCCAGGCGCCGCCGACCTCGGGCTCCTTGGCCGTGAGCTTGGACTGGTAGTGATAGACCGGCCCGCCCAGCAGCGCCGCCGAGGTGTCGACCATGCGCCGGCAGCGCGCCGCCAGCCCATAGACGCTGTCGCCGGCGCGGTTCCACAGCGCAATGCGTGTCGAACGGCCTTCGCCGTCGCGCCGGTCGAGGATGCTGCTACGCACCGCAGGATCCTCTTCCATGGCGCGCGTCAAAAGGTCGATCTCGTCGGGCGCGAACAGGCCGCGCGCGTAGGTGAAGCCCTTTTCGTTGAACTCGGCCGTTTGTGCGGCATTTAGCATGTTGGACATGGCTCGTTCCCCGATCCCGTAGGGTCAGCTTATCCTACCTTGTCGACGGATTCACGGGGGCGGCGTGCAGGCGCAAACCAAGGGCCCGCACGACTTTCAGCACCGTGCCGAGTTCCGGATTGCCGTCAGGCGACAACGCCCGATAAAGGCTTTCTCTTCCGACACCTGCCTCCCGCGCAAGTTGGCTCATGCCTTTGGCGCGGGCGATGTTGCCAAGTGCTTCGGCAATGACGCGATGGTCGCCGTCTTCCAGGGCAGCCTCGAGATAAGCAGCAACGTCACGCGGATCCTTGAGCAAGGCGGCATTGTCATATCGAGTTGTCCGGATTTTCTTCCGAGCCATATCACACTCCTAAAGGCTGCGAGCCAATGCCAAGGCTCGCTGTATGTCGCGATCCTGAGTCCGCTTGTCGCCTCCAGCCAGGAGGATGACGACATCGTCCCCTTGCCGCTTGAAGTACACGCGATATCCCGGACCGTAGTCGATGCGAAGTTCGCTGACCCCGCTGCCGACAGGTTTCACGTCGCCAGCGAGGCCGAGCGCCAGTCGATCCAGGCGCACCTGAATACGAGCACGCGCCTGTCGGTCACGCAGGCCACCGAGCCACTTTGCGAAGACCGACGTTTGGCGCAGCTCAGCCACACCCTCTTTGTATCTTATAAGATACAGTCGCGCAAGTGATGCACGCCTACAACGGCTGGAAGACGTTCTTCCCGCTTTGTTGGGCAACAGTCACTCGGCGGCCAAGCTGGTCTGTGGCCAGCATGTCGGCGAGCAGGCTGGGCTCATTGCCCGCCATCGCAACGAATCGATCGCCTGAGCTGTCGAGGTGGCCGAAGATGTAGGCCTTCTCTGGCGCATCCTTGCCGTAGGCGACGCAATAGGTCTCGATCGTTCCAGTGCCGGCGGGCGTTGTGTTCACGCGTTGCTTCGGTCGCGCATCGAGCTCAGCCTGGAACTTCTTGGGGTCCTCGCGCCGCCACGGGCCCTTGGTCAGTTCGGTCGAGTAAAGGCCGGCGGAGTGCTTGGTGAGGTAGTTGCCGTTGGCCGTCACCATGCCGAACGAGCCGGGCTTCTTGCGCACCACGTTCATCATCTCGGCAATCGAGTGCGTCACGTAGTTGTTGCCCGGGCCACCGAAGAACGGCAGCCCGCCGGTAACGCTGATCGGGCGCGGGTCGTCGTCGGCCAAACCGATCTCCTTCATCGCCACCTCGACCGCGGAGGGGAAGCAGCTGTAGAGGTCGAAGGCCGCGACGTCGGCCACGGTCTTGCCCGCCATGTCGAGGGCGATGCGGGCGCAGCCCCGGATGGCGGGCGAGGCGTCGAGGCGCTCGCGCTCGGACACGACCCAGGTGTCGGTGCCGTCGGCGCAGCCGTGCAGGAACACCCAGCGGTCCTGTGGGATGCCCCATTCGCGCGCCTTCTCGACCGAGGTCATGAGCACGGCGGCGGCCTGGTCGATGATGGCGTTGGAATTCATCAGGCGCGGGTAGGGGAAGCAGATCCAGCGGTTGTCGTCGGCGATCGTCGCCAGCCGCTCGGCGCTATAACCGTCACGGCGCGTCGCCAGCGGATTGGCCTTGGCGACGGCGGCCAGGCGCTCGAACAGGCGGCCCATGGCCGTCATGTGGCTCGCCACGTCGCGCCTGAGGCCGCCGCGGACGGCGTTCTCCAGCAGGGGATAGAAGTGGATGGCGGCGCGCAGCTCGTGTCGCGCCTCCTCGTCGGAGAAGCCGAAGCGGTTGTCGCCGATGCGCACGGGCTCGCCGCCGGGATCCTCGTTGTGGTCGATTTTCAGGCCGGCCTTGCGTGCGTTCTGGGTCGAGCGCAGCAGCTCCGCGCCGCACACCAGCGCAAGCTCGGTCTCGCCATTCGCGATCTCCTCGGCGAAGCGGTTGACCAGGTACTGGGGCATGTTGCCCCCGGAATGCGTGTAGAGCAGCTGGCGTGGCGTCGCGCCCAGCCGGTTGGCGACCGCCTTGGGCGGGTTGCTGCAGCGGCCGAACGGCGAGGCGAAGCGCGGGCTGATGTCGGGGAAGAACTCCAGCACCGCGAGCGCATCGACCTTGTGGCCGAGATCCGCGGCGCCGGTATCGGCGAGTGCGAGGGTCGCGGCCTCGGCGCAGAAGGCGACGTTCGAGCGTTCACTGGAGGGCTTGCCGGTCGTGTCGGTGATCTGGCCGCAGCCGACCAGGACGGGCGTACGCGGATCGATCGTCACTTCGCGAGCGCCTTGATCTCGGCCTCGCTGAGGCCGGCTTCCTTCAGCACGCTCTTCGTATGCTCGCCGAGTTCCGCGACCTTCGGCCCGCTCTGCACCGGCGAGCCGGAGAAGCGGAAGGGTGGTGCCGGCGACTTGTAGGATCCCGCGCTGTCCTCAATGGTGCAGAGCGAGCCGCGATGCTCGACCTGCGCGTCCTTCAGCGCTTCGGTCACGGTGAGATAGGGCGAGCAGGGCACGCCGTGCTTCTCCAGCGCCGCCACGCACTCCTTGACCGTAAGCGTTCGCGACCACGCCTCGAACTCGTCGACGAACTTGTCCCAGTTCATGCGCCGGTCGGCGTATTTCTCGAAGCGCGGATCGGTCAGCCAGTCGCGCCGGCCAGCCGCCGTCGCCATATCCTGGAAGGTGCGCTCGCTCGCCGTCGCCAGCATGACGTAGCCGTCCCTGGCCTCGACCGGGCCGTACATCGGCCGCGATGGCATCTCGAAATCGAACTGCGCGCGGTTGACCTCGCCCAAAAGCATGCCGACCAGGGCCTCGAACATCGACACGTCGACCATCTGGCCCTTGCCGGTGACGTGCCGTTGATGGAGCGCAGCCAAAATGCCGCCCAGCGCATAGGCGCCGCTGGCATAGTCGGCGACGAAGATGCCGCAATTGTCCGGCCGCCCACTACCCTGATGATAGCGGCCCTGCTGGTAGAAGAGATGCGCCATGTCGTAGCCGGTCGAGGCATGGATGACCGGCGCATAGGCCGGCCGCCCGGCCGCCGGCCCGGTCTGGCCGTAGCCCGAGATGGCGCCGTAGACGATCTTGGGATTGACCTTGGCGAGCTCGGGATAGTCGAGCCCCAGCCGCTTCATGACGCCCGGCCGATAATTCTCGACCACGATGTCGACCGTCTTCACCAGCGCCTTCACCGCCGCGATCGCCTCGGGCTTCTTCAGATCGAGCACGATGCAGCGCTTGCCGGCATTGAGCTGGCCGAACATGGTGCCGGCGCCGTCGCGCTGCACCGGCCGGCTGCGCATCAGGTCGCCCTCGGGCGATTCGATCTTGATCACGTCGGCGCCCATGTCGGCCAGCAGGCGCGTGCAGTGCGGCCCGGCGATGGTGGTCGAGAAGTCGAGCACGCGCACGCCATGCAACGGTCTATTGTTCGCTTCGGTCATTTGGTCACCCGCCGGTCACCGGCCAATGAGGATGAGGACGACGCCTCCGATCACCAGGATGCTGCCCAGCCACTCGCCGGCCGACGGCCGCTCCTTGAGCACCAGGTGCGAGGCGATGAAGGTGAAGACGAGCTCGATCTGGCCGACGGCGCGCACGAGGGCTGCGTTCTCCAGGGTCATGGCGAGCGCCCAGCCGGCCGAGCCCAGCACGCTGAAGATGCCGACCCAGATCGACGACCGCCAGTTCACCCAGACCTTGCCGAGTTGCGGCCGGTCGCGGCGCGCGAGATAGACGCCCATCAGCACGACCTGGATGGTGTTCATGCAGGCCAGCACGGTGATGCCGCGCACCCAGAAGTCGCCGTCGGGAATGAGCTTGGAGGCCTCGCGGATGGTGCCGGCGGCGATGGCGAAGATCGCCCCCGAGAGCATGCCGTAGAGCGCCCCCTTGTGCGTGAGGTCGGCCAGCACGCTGCGCACATTGGCGAACGAGCCGCGCACGCTCAGGATCGCGACGCCACCGAGGCAGACCAGGATCCCCATCCACGCCAGCAGGTGCAGCGGCTCATGGGAGATGTAGGTGGCGAACAGCGCCACCCACACCGTCTCGGTCTTGGAATAGACCGTGCCGACGGCGTAGTTGCGCAGCGAGAAGGCGTGGATCATCAGCGACGTCGCCACGATCTGGGCAACGCCTGCGATGGTGACCAGGCCGAGGAAGGCCAGCGTGATCGTGGGCACCTGCCGGCCCGTGCCGAACACCAGGAAGGCCAAGGCCCCCAGCGCCAGGGGTGCGCCGTAGAGGTAGCGGACGAAATTGGCGCCATCGACGCTCAGTACGCCACGTATCTTCTGCTGCATCGTCGTGCGGATGTTCTGGCACAGCGCAGCGAAGATGGTGATCGGTATCCAGAGCGGCACGGTTCCTCCCGCTGACAGTCTAGGGAATTGGCAGGTTTGCGTCTGCCGTCGTTAATTTCGCGGGTCGAGTGCCGCGGCCATGAGCACTTCATCGTAGTAGCGGCCGTTCTGCTTCAAGGCGTGGACTTCATGTCCGTAGGCAACGAACCCGCAGCTGCGATAGAGCCGCTGCGCTCTTTCGTTCTCTTTGACGACGGTCAACTGCACCAGCTCGACGCGTTCGCGCGCATGAGCGAGAACCGCTTCGACGAGAGGCTTGGCGATACCGGTACCGCGCGCGCTGGCGCGAACGTACATGCCCCACAGGTAGCCCTTGTGAGCCATCTTTGGTCCGGCCTGCGTGCGGTAGCCGGCCATGCCCAAAAGATCGGTTCCGCGGAAGGCGCCGAAGACATCCGATTTCGCCAAGACCTCCTCGAACTGTACAAGCGACAGCGAGCACTCCTGCTCGAAGGTACTGCCGAAGGCCTCGGGGGCCTGCTGCAGCGCTTCCAGCCGGATCTCCCTGAATTGCGGCGCATCGGCTGGCGTCAGGCGGCGGATCTGGGGCGTTCGTGTCATGGCCCAAACTCTATGAATCGGCTGTGACCCTGAGTAAAGTCCGGGCCGCTGAGCGCAGGGAGGAAACCAAACAATGTCGCGAAAAGCGATAGGACGGCGAAGCCTCGTCACGGCGGCGCTCGCGGCGCCGCTGCTCTCGTCGGCCGGCCGGGCGCAGGCCGCCTGGCCGACCAAGCCTATCCGCATCGTCGTGCCGTTCAATCCGGGCGGCGCGATCGATGCTCTGGTGCGCGTCATCGCCGACGGGCTCACGGCAAAACTCGGCCAGCAGGTGCTGGTCGATCCCAAGCCCGGCGCCAACACCATCGTCGGCTCCGAGATCGTCGCCAAGGCTCCGCCCGACGGCTACACCTTCCTGATCACCACCAATTCGACCCACACCAACAACCCGTCGCTCTACGCCAAGCTGCCGTTCGATCCGGCCAAGGACCTGATGCCGGTGTCGCTGGTGTCGCTCGGCACCATCCTGCTCGTCGTCAAGGCCGACGCGCCGTTCAGCGACCTGCGCGGCATGGCCAAGTGGGTGAAGGGCCTCGGCCGTCCCGCCACCTACGGCAGCTGGGGCATCGGCTCGAGCGGCCATCTCTACGGCCTGATGTTCGAGCAGGTCCTGGGCGGCCAGTACAGCCACGTCCCTTATCGCGGCGACGTGCCGGCCATCCAGGATGTGTCGAACGGCACGCTCGACCTCACCTGGGCGAGCCCGACCAGCGCCAGGCCGCAGATCGACGCCGGCCGCGTGAAGCCGCTGGCCGTCGCCGGCTCCAAGCGCTCGGCCTCGATGCCGCAGCTGCCGACCTTCGCCGAGCAGCTCGTTGCCGGTTTCGAGCTCAGCCTGTTCGTCGCGGCCTATGCACCGGCCGGCACGCCGGCCGAGATCGTCGGCCGCCTGTCGCGCGAGATCAAAGCCGTGATCAGCGAGCCTGCCGTCGCCGAGAAGCTCGTGGCCCAGGGCCAGACTCCGGTCGGCTCGACGCCCAAGGAGCTCGCTGACATGCTGGCGCGCGAGACGCCGATCTGGGCCGAGCTGATCCGCCAGTCCGGCGCCAAGGTGGAGTAGCCATGAGCCTCAACGACACCGGCTCCGCTTATGCGCGCAAGCCGCCCAGCCACAACGCCAAGCTGACCGAGGTCGGCCGCGGCACGCCGATGGGCGAGCTTCTGCGCCGCTACTGGCATCCCGTCGGCCTCGCCGCCGACGCCGGCGCCACGCCCCGCCCGGTGAAGGTGCTAGGCGAGGAGCTGATCTTGTTTCGCGACGGAGAGGGGCGGCCGGGCCTGGTCTATCCGCGCTGCTGCCATCGCGGCACGACTTTATACTACGGCAAGATCGAGGAGCGCGGCATCCGCTGCTGCTATCACGGCTGGCTGTTCGACGTCGAAGGCCACTGCCTGGAGATGCCGTGCGAGCCCAACCCGACGGGCCCGCAGTGCGGCCGCGTGCGCCAACCCTGGTATCCGGTCGAGGAGCGCTATGGCCTGGTCTTCGCCTATCTCGGCCCGACCGAGAAGAAGCCGGTGCTGCCGCGCTACGAGTGCCTCGAGGTGATGGGGCCGGGCGAGTTCGTCGAGGCCGACGACTCATCGATCGGCAGTGGCGGCATCGTCATCGCGCCGTGCAACTGGTTGCAGCATTTCGAGAACGTGGTCGACCCGTACCATGTGCCGATCCTGCACGGCACCTTCTCGGGCCCGCAGTTCGTCGAACAGATGGCGACCTTCCCCAAGGTGAAGTTCGAGTACGGCCCGCGCGGCGTGAAGGCGACGTCGATCCGGCCGGGCCCCAACGGCAAGCGCTTCCGCCGCATCACCGAGGCCGTCGTTCCTACCCTGCGGCTCGTCGCCAATCCGCGCGTGGCCCAGTACGGCATGGTCGAATCGATCGGCTGGACCTTGCCGATCGACGACACGCACTACCGCATCTACGTCGCCGGCCGCGTCAAGGAGAAGGGCGAGCTCGCCAAGTTCAAGTCGCGCTACAACGGCAAGACCTGGGCCGAGCTCACGCCCGAGGAGCACCAGAGGTTCCCGGGCGACACCGAGGCGCAGGTTGGCCAAGGCGCCATCACCTTCCATTCGGAAGAGCACCTGATGTCGTCCGACCAGGGTGTGTCGATGCTGCGCAACCTGCTGCGAAACCAGGTCGACATCGTCGCCAAAGGCGGCGATCCGGTCGGCGTGGCCTTCGACGAGGCGAGCGCCTACGTGAAGTTCGACGCCGGGCAGTTCCTGGACGACTGACTCTTGCCGGAGCGCGGACCTCAAGGTCCGCTCATGCTCTTCCGGACCGCGAGCCTCCGGCTCGCTCATGAGCGGGCCTGGAGGCCCGCGGTCCGGCAAGACGCTAGAGATCGGCGCCGACAGCGTCGGCCACCGTCACAAATCCATCGCGCGCCAACAACGCCGCCAGCTCGTCCTTGATGCGGCGAATGAGCGGTGGGCCCTCGTAGACCATCATCGAGTAGAGCTGCACCAGGGTCGCGCCGGCGCGGATCTTGGCGTAAGCATCGGCGCCCGAGCCGATGCCGCCGCAGCCGATCAAGGGGAATTGGCGCTCGACGCGCCGGGCCGTGCGCCGCAACACCTCGGTCGACAGGTTGGTCAGAGGCTCACCGGACAGGCCGCCGGTCTCCTCGCGCCGCGGCGAGCGCAATGTCGGCGGACGCGACAGCGTCGTGTTGCCGACGATGATGCCGTCCATCCTGAGGTCACGGCAGACGGCGACGATATCGTCGAGGTCGTCGTCCGTGGCGTCGGGCGCGATCTTGACCAGCAATGGCACCGGCTTGGCCGCGATGGCGTCCTGCACGCGCTTCAAGAGGTCGGCGAGCTGCGCCCGTCCTTGCAGGTTGCGCAGCCCCGGCGTGTTGGGCGAGGAGACGTTGCACACGAGGTAGTCCGCATAAGGCAGCAGCGCCACACAGCCGACGACATAGTCGGCGGCGCGATCGGTGCTGTCCTTGTTGGCGCCGACATTGACGCCGATGAAGCCGCGCCTGGGCCGCATGGCGAGTCGCGAGCGCACCGCATCGATGCCCTGGCCGGGAAAGCCCATGCGGTTGATGACGCCGCGGTCTTCGGGCAGGCGGAACAGGCGAGGGCGCGGATTGCCCTCCTGCGGCCGCGGCGTGACGCTGCCGATCTCTACCAGGCCGAAGCCGATGTCGAGCAAGGCATCAGGGACCTCGGCATTCTTGTCGAAACCCGCCGCCAGCCCGACAGGATTGGGCAGGGTGCGGCCCCAGACCTTCACGGTGAGCGACGGCGCATCCGGCCGGCGGTCGGCCGGCAGCAGCCCGGTCTTGAGCGCGCGCAGGGCCAGGCCGTGCGCGGTCTCGGCGTCCAGATGCGACAGGAAGAGGTCGGCAAAGCTGTACCAGGCGGCCATTGCTGCTTAGTTAGCAGAGGTTACCTGTGGAGCGCTCATTGCCGGGAGCGCGGGCCTCCGGCCCGCATCATGATCATGAGCGGGCCAGAGGCCCGCGCTCCCCGAAGACTTAAGCCTTTCCGTAGACCGGCATGACCACGCCGGAGTTGATCGTCTCCGACAGGCTGCAGTGGGCCACGATCAGCTCGGCGACGGCCGTGGGCTTAACCCAGGTGTCATGCTTGGCGGTGGGCATGTCCTTGCGGTTGCCCGGCGTATCGAGGGTCGACGGGGCCAAGGCGATGGCCGAGATGTCGTCGTTCTTCAGTTCCTCGGCCAGCGCCACGGTAAAGGCGGCGACGGCGGCCTTGGAGGCCGTGTAGGCGGTCATGTTGGCGCCCTGGCGCGGGTTGAGGGCCGGGCGGGCGGCGATGTTGACGATGTGGCCGCCTTTCCCGCCCTTGCGGAAGTTGGCGACGGCGGCACGGCAGCTCAGCACGCACGACACCACGTTCATCGACAGCTGCTGCTGCAGGACTTTTAGCGGGCTGTCGGCGATCGGCGCGTAGGCGAAGCCGCCGGCGATGTTCACCACGGCATGCAACGGCGGCAGCCTGGCATAAAAGCCCTCGACCGAGGCCTCGTCCGACAGGTCGATGCTGGGCACGACCTCGATCTGCTTGCTGTCGGGCAGGTGCCCGGTCGGCGGCGTGCTTTCGATCGCCGGGATGTGGCAGGTGGCGCCCGCCTCGACGAAGGCCTTCACCACCGCCGAACCCAGCGCGCCGGTTCCGCCGGTGACCACGACATGCCGATCCTTGAGCGACTGCATTTCCACTCCTCAACTAGGGAGGAGAGTGGAAAGCAGACCAGGGCCGGTAATCAAGCCTCAAGTTTCATGCGCCACAGGACTCCGGCCGGCTCATGATCACGCTCATGCACCTCACCGCCGCTCTAGGGTATCTACACATCTTCGCGCGTCAAATTGACTCGGCGGCCGCTTTGGACTTCCACCGTGGCCTGGAGTTGTGAGTCTATGTCGGGCACTTTGGTCAAGCCGGAGTGTCGCCATGGTGATCGA
>JAKFVH010000257.1 GCA_021732285.1 Reyranella sp.
CGAGCTGCGCCGTCTGTTCCTTCCAGATGGCCTGCAGCTTGGGCGACTGCAATGCCTTCACGATCTCCTGGTACATGCGATCGACGATCGGCTGCGGCGTGCCCTTGATGGCCCACAGGCCGTACCACGTCGAGACGATCCAGTTGGGCACGCCGATCTCGGCGCCCGTCGGCATGTCGGGGAACTCCGCCGTGCGCTTGGGCGTGGCGACGGCCAGGCCCAAAAGCTTGCCGGCCTTGATCTGCTGCGCCGAGGTGCCCATGCCGTCGAACATCATGTCGGCGTTGCCGGCGAGCAGGTCCTGCATCGCCGGGCCCGCGCCGCGGTAGGGCACGTGGACGATGTCGGTCTTGGTTTCGAGCTTGAACAGCTCGCCCGCCAGGTGGTGCGCGGTGCCGGCGCCGGCCGAGGCGTAGTTCACCTTGCCGGGATTCTTCTTCACGTACTCGATCAGCTCGACCGCGGTCTTGACCGGAATGCGGTTGGGGTTGATCGAGATCACCTGCGGCACCAGCGCGATCATGGTGATCGGCTCGAAATTCTTCTCGAGGTCGTAGTCGAGGCTCTTGTAGATCGAGGGCGCGATCGTGTGGTGCACCGCGCCGACCAGGAAGGTCTGGCCGTCGGGCTTCATCTTGGCGGCCTGCGAGGCGCCCACCGTGCCGCCGGCGCCGCCCTTGTTGTCTATGAGGATCTGCACGCCGAGCTGGTCGCCGACCTGCGCCGCCAGGGGCCGCGCAAAGACGTCGGTGCCGCCACCCGCCGGGAACGGGTTGATCCAGGTGATCGGGCCGGCGGGCCAGCCCTGCTGGGCGCGCGCAATTGCCGGCGCCGCCAATGTTGCGGCCAGGCCCAGCTGCAACGCGCGGCGGCGCGAAGTCTGGTGTGTCATCGTCAACTCCTCCCAACTACTCTTTGTCTTGCCCCTTCATCGTTTCCAGCACCGCCTGAAGCTTGGCGTGCAGATGCCGGACGAGGAGGTCACGTAGCCCAGCGCCATCGCGCGCCGCAAGGGCGGTTAGCATGGAACGATGTTCCGCCACCGCCCGATCCCATTTGGCGCCGTTCAGGTTGGAGCGGAAGCGCAGCGCGTGCAGGCGTGCATTGAGCGTGCGGTAAGTCTGGGCCAGCACCGGATTGGCGGCGATGGCGTTCAGCCGATCATGGATGGCGCGGTTGACCCGGTAGTACGCCGGCAGGTCGCGCCGCTTGTGCGCCTTCTCAAGCTCGCCCTGCAGCGCGCTGAGGTCATCGAGGTCGGCATCGGTCACGCGCGCCACAGCCAGTTCGCCGGCGAGGCCTTCCAGCGAGGCCATGACCTCGAAGGCATGACGCACGTCCTCGCGCGACAGCGCCACGACCTGCACGCCCCGGTTCGGCAACTGCAGCAGCAGGCCTTCGGACGCCAGCAGGCGGAAGGCCTCGCGCAATGGCGTGCGCGACAGGCCGAGCTGCTCGCTGAGCTCGCGCTCGTTCAGCCGCGCGCCCGGGGCGAGGATGCCCTCGATGATCAAGGTGCGCAGCCGCTCCGCCGCGACTTGCGGCAGGGTCGAGCGGGCGATTGCTATGTTGAAGCCGTCCATAGGAGCCTATGGACTCAGTTTGGCATGTTGTATACAAAATGCAAGGCCGCGCTACGCCAGTAGCGTGGCCGCCGCCCTGAGCGAAGCGAGCATCGCGAGCGCAGCCGAAGGGCCTTGCCTGTCGCAGGCAAGGTCTCTCCACTCCGCCTCGCTGCGCCCGGCTCCGGTCGAGACGACGGAAAGGACCTGACATGCGCCTGAACTCACATCCCAGCGGCCGCCATTTCCTGCAGATCCCGGGACCGACCAACGTGCCCGATCGCATCTTGCGGGCGATGGATCATCCGACCATCGATCACCGCGGACCCGAGTTCAATGCGCTCGCCAAGAAGGTGCTGCGCAGCGTGCGCCAGGTCTTCCAGACCAAGCAGCCGGTGATCGTCTATCCGGCGTCGGGCACCGGCGCGTGGGAAGCCGCTCTCGTCAACACGCTGTCGTCGGGCGACCTGGTGCTGATGTGGGAGACCGGCCACTTCGCCTCGCTGTGGAAGAAGATGGCCGACAAGCTCGGCATCAAATCAGAATTCATGGGCGGCGATTGGCGTAAGCCGGCCGATCCCGCCGCCATCGAGAAACGCCTCAAGGAGGACAAGGACCACACCATCAAGGCGGTGTGCATCGTCCACAACGAGACCTCGACCGGCGTGGTGAGCGACGTCGGCGCCGTGCGCCGCGCCATCGATTCGGCCCGCCACCCGGCCCTGCTGCTGGTCGACACGATCTCCTCGCTGGGCTCGATCGACTATCGCCACGACGCCTGGGGCGTCGACGTCACGGTCGCCGGCTCGCAGAAGGGCCTGATGCTGCCGCCCGGCCTCTCCTTCAACGCCGTCAGCGAGAAGGCGGTCGCGGCATCGAAGAGCTCGAAGATGCCCAAGGCGTTCTGGAATTGGGAGGAGATGCTGGCGGCCAACGCCAACGGCTGGTTCCCCTACACGCCCGCCACCAACCTGTTCTACGGCCTCAGCGAGGCCTGCGACATGCTTTTGGAGGAAGGGCTCGACGCGGTGTTCGCCCGCCATGCCCGCCACGCCGAGGCGACGCGCACCGCCGTGAATGCCTGGGGCCTGGAAATCCTGTGCAGCGATGCCAAGGCCTATTCGGGTTCGCTGACGGCGATCGTCATGCCCGAGGGCCACGACGCCGACGCCTTCCGCAAGGTGGCGCTGGAGAACTTCAATCTGTCGCTCGGCCAGGGCTTGTCGAAGGTCGCGGGCAAGGTGTTCCGCATCGGCCATCTCGGCGACTTCAACGACCTCATGCTTATGGGCACGCTGTCGGGCGTGGAGATGGCGTTGGGTCTCGCCAAGGTGCCGCACAAGACGGGCGGCGTGCAGGCCGCCCTCACCCACCTGCGCGACACCGCGCCGGGAGCGCGGCTCTAGCGCCACATCGGAATGATCGAACCGGCAAGCAGCAGACCAAGAAGCACGTTCACGGCGCGCCACTGCCTGTCCGTCTTCAGCGATCGCGACAACCACTGGCCGCCGGCGCACCACAGTGTCAGAGAGAACGCCGCAGCGCTGCCGAACACGACACCAAGCAACAGCGCGAGACGATAAGGATCATCGGACAGTCGCGCATAGGCCCCTGCGGCGGCGACGGCCATGGTCCACCCCTTGGGATTCATCCAGAGCAGCAGGACGCCGGCAACAAAGCCAAGAGGCGCTGCAGGACCGCCCGATCTCGTCGCCGGCGAGCCAAGCCGCGCGATCGTCCAGGCGAGCCACAAAAGGTAGGCGGAGCCCGCGATGCGCAACCACAATTGCAACTCCGGCCAGGCCATGACAACCGAGCCAAGACCGCCGGCCACGATGCCGGCCAAGGTGGACAGCCCGAGCGCGATGCCCGCCAGCAAGGGAGTGCTCCGCGCCATCCCGAACTGCGCTCCGGAGGCTGTGGCGAGCGTCGTCGCGCCACCCGGCGAGATGGTGGCGACGACGGCGAACATCACGAGAGAGAGGAGCAGGTCGAACATCGCCCCTTCTCCATCAGGCACGGGGCGTCCGGCCGCGCAGGATTTCCGCAAAGACCGGCATGTCGATGTTGCCGCCCGACAGGACCAGGCCTGTGCGCTTGCCCGAATATCGTCCCCTTTCCTTCAGGAGTGCCGCGAGCGGCGCAGCGCCGGCCCCCTCCGCCAGATTGTGCGTCGTGACGTAGTAGAGCCGGATAGCCTCGGCGATTTCGTCCTCGCTGACGCGGACGATATGCGTCACCCCGCAACTGATGATCTCGAATGCCTCGGCCTGAGGGTCGCGGCAGGCCAATCCGTCGGCGAAAGTCTGCGCCGCGTTGGTTTGTACGGGCCGGCCTGCGTCGAGTGACAGGGCGAACGCCGGAGCATTCTCGGCAACGACTCCAACGATTTCCGTCTTCAGCCCGAGCAGATCCCGCACCGTGATCAGCCCACTGATTCCCGAGCCCATCCCGATCGGGGCGTAGACCGCGTCGAGGTCGATGCAGCTGGTGAGCAATTCATGGGCATAGGTCGCAACGCCCTTGACGAGTTCCCGGTGAAAGGATGGGACGAAATGATAGCCGCGCTGACGCTGGATCTGCGCCGCGATGGCGCGGCTCTCGTCGAAGTCCTTCCCCGCCGTCACCAGCTCACCGCCCAGGGCTTCCATCGCGGCGTTCTTTTCGATCGAGTTGCCCTCGGGAACCACGATGACCGCTGGAATGCCATTGCGCGCGGCGGCAATGGCAACCGATTGTCCGTGATTGCCCCGCGTCGCCGTGACAAGCCCCTTCGGCATCCCGCCGGCGCGGCGCAGGGCATCGACGTAGGCCAAACCGCCGCGCGCCTTGAACGATCCGGTCGGCGTGTAGTTCTCATGCTTGACGATTACCTGGGCGCCGACCTTGCGTGCGAGCAGCGGCCATGCGTAGGCGGGCGTAGGCGGCACGAGCTCGCGAACGGCCGCTGCAGTGGTTGCAAGTTCATCCAACGTAAACAGTGGCACAGGCGTCCCCTTCCATCGCTCCGCGTCGATATCCGACCGAGGCATCAGCCGCTTTCAGGAATCTGACCTAAAGTGCGCGTACGGAGCTGCTCGCGCCTGACGGCCGCGGCCATCGACGGTAGGATGAGGGATGCAAGGATCCCCGCGCGAAGCCATGAGCCAGGCGATGCATACGACACGGCGGATTGCGGCGACCAGCTTCTGGCATGCCGAACTGTTGCCGCGCGGCCGCTATGAGGCGTCCTATGTGGCCGAAACGTCGGTCATCGGCTTTGCCTTCGACAGTCAAAGCGGCGTTCACTCGTTTGGCAGCGACCGCAGGACCGGCTACCGGTCCAGGCCCAACAGCCTGGCGTATGTGCCGGCCACTTGCGACGTCTACTCGGCATCCGAGCACGGTGGCGAGTATCTGAAGATCGCCGTTGTGTCGGACCGCGCAGAGCGGAAACCGACCGCATCGCGCTTCAGCGACGCGATCGATCGCGCCGCGATCGCCGCTGCGCAAGGGTTGCGCCGCTCGCTCCTGACCGGCGATCGCGTCGACCTGCTCCAGTGCGAGCGCTTCGTCGAGACGCTCAAGGAGCGGGTGGCATGTGTCCTGAACCGGCCCGCGGTAGACTCACCTGCACGGCCCTGGATGACACCCCGCCGCCTCAGACTCGTCGACGAAATGATCGAGGCAAAGCTCGATGCGACAGTGACCGTTCAAGACCTTGCGGAAGCGCTTGGGCTTTCCGCGGGCTTCTTCTCCCGGGCGTTCAAGGCGGCGGTCGGCAAGGCGCCGCATGACTACATCGTCGATCGCCGAGTTTCGCGCGCGCGGGCACTTCTGCAGGGCACCAGGCTGAGATTGGCCGATATCGCACATGCCTCAGGTTTTGCGTCCCACGCGCATATGACGGCGACATTCCGTAGTCGGCTGGGCGTCAGCCCCAGAGAACTCCATCCTCGCCTGCCTGCGCGACACGGTGCCAAGCGTACGGCACCGGGCTAGGACGCCCGCTGCGGCAGCCGTCCGCTCGACGCGCGGATCTCCGCGACCGCGCGATCCCAGCCGGCGACGCGTTCGGGTCCGGCCGGATGCGAATCGAGGAACGTGGTCTCCATGCGGCCCGAGCCGCTCGCCATGGTCACCAGGAGGCCGCGCGCCTTGTCGAGATCGATGCCGGCCCGATAGAGGATCAGCGCGGCCATGTAGTCGGCCTCGCGCTCCTGCTCTTTGGAATAGGAAAGACGGCCAATGGTGGCGCCGAGCTGGGCCGCCGACTGGGTCGCACCAGAGCCGGGGTTGCTGCCCGCGATGGCGCCGGCGAGCGCCACCGCGGCGACGCCGATCAGCGCGCCGATCATCTGGTTGCGCGTGCCCCGGGCGACATGGTTGGCCGCGTGGTGGCCGATCTCGTGGGCCACCACCAGGCAGACCTCTTCCTCGTTGTTGGCATACTCGACGATGCCGCGGTTGAGCACGATGTTGCCGTATCCCATGGCGCCGGCGTTGAGGTCCCTGTCGCGCGACATCCGGAATTTCCAGTCGCACACGCCGACATTCATCTCGTGGCAGAGGTTCGTGGCCGGCCCCCTGACCAGCTGGATGGCCGTGCGCAGGGTCAGCGCGACCTCGTCGTCGGAGACCCAGCGGCGGTATGGCGTCGGCGCCGTGCGCACCTCCGCCTGCGCCATCGCGATGTTGGCGTTGCTGACCGCGGGCAGCTGGTGGACCGCCCCACACCCGCAGACAACAGAACTCCCCGCCAGAGCCATGAAAGATCGCCGCTGCATGATCGCGCCCTCCTTGTCCTGGAGGACGAGACGACGGCGGCAGGCGTTACAGCGGAATTTTGGGAGCGCGGGCCTCCGGCCCGCATCATGATCATGAGCGGGCCGGAGGCCCGCGCTCCCTAAGACCTTAGCCCGGAACGGAGAGCGGCCCGGGATCGCCGCCGACCGGCCGGCGCAGGCAGGCGACGTGGTGGCCGGGCGCGACCTCGATCAGGGGCGGCGCCGTCACCTTGCACTCGGCCATCGCGTAGGGGCAGCGGGTGTGGAAATGGCAGCCAGGCGGCGGCTTGGCCGGGCTCGGCACGTCGCCTTGGACGATTCGCTTGCGCTTGCGCCGTCGCTTGGGATCGGGCGCCGTCGCCGCCGACAGCAGCGCCTCGGTGTAGGGGTGCAGGGGCTGGGTGAACAGCGTGCGCTTGGTCGCGAGCTCGACGATGCGGCCGAGATACATCACCGCGATGCGATGGCTGATATGGCGCATCACGGCGAGGTCGTGGCTGATGAAGAGATAGGCGAGCCCGTATTCCTCCTGCAGGTCGATCAGCAGGTTCAGCACCTGCGCCTGCACCGACACGTCGAGCGCCGACACCGGCTCATCGGCCACGATCAGATCGGGATTGACCGACAAGGCCTTGGCGATGCCCAGCCGCTGGCGCTGGCCGCCGGAGAACTCATGGGCGTACTTGCGCATGGCGTCGGGTCTGAGGCCGACGCGCTCGAACAGCCGCGCGACACGTTCGTCGGTCTCGGCACCGCGCGTGATGCCGTAATTCTCCAGCGGCTCGCCGACAATGGTCCCGGCGGGCAGCCGCGGGTTCATCGACGAGTACGGATCCTGGAAGATCGTCTGGATACGCTGCCGGTGCGGCCACATCGCGCCGGGCTTGAGCTTGGTGACGTCCTCGCCGCCCAGCAGGATGCGTCCGGCGGTGGGCTCGATCAGCTTCAGCACGGTCTTGCCGATCGTCGACTTGCCACAGCCCGATTCTCCGACCAGGCCCAGCGTCTCGCTCTTGGCGATCGAAAAGCTGACCCCGTCGACCGCCCTCACCGCTCCCACGCGCCGCTGCAACAGCCCGCCCAGGATCGGGAAGTGTTTTACAAGGCCATCGACTTCCAGCACGGGTATGTTCGGGGCCGCGCTCACAGCTTCACCTCCCAGCAGGCGACGATGTGGCCGCCGCCGGCATCGACGAACGGCGGCGGCGTGGCGCGGCAGCGATCCGTCGCGAGCTCGCAGCGCGCGGCGAAGGCGCAGCCGACGATCGGCCGGGTCAGGATCGGCACCAGGCCGGGGATCTCCTGCAGGCGCGGCCGCGTGCCCGCGGCATCGGCCTCGACGTCGAGCCGCGGGATCGCCCGCATCAGGCCGCGCGTGTAGGGATGCAAGGGGTTCTCGAACAATGCCTCGACCGGCGCCTCCTCGACCTTGCGGCCGGCATACATCACCACCACGCGCTCGGTGGTCTCGGCGACGACGCCGAGATCGTGGGTGATCAGCACGATCGCCGTGCCCGTCTTCTCCTTGAGCTCGATCATCAGGTCGAGGATCTGCGCCTGGATGGTGACGTCGAGCGCCGTCGTCGGCTCGTCGGCGATCAGCACCTGCGGATCGCAGCTGAGCGCCATGGCGATCATGACGCGCTGGCGCATGCCGCCGGAGAGTTGGTGCGGGTACTCGTCGAGCCGCCGTTTGGCGTCGGCGATGCGCACCAGGTCGAGCATCTCGCGCGCCCGCTCGCGCGCCGCCGACCACGGCACGCCCATATGGCGCACGACGTTCTCGGCGATCTGCGTGCCGACGGTCAGCACCGGATTGAGGCTGGTCATCGGCTCCTGGAAGATCATGGAGATGCGGTGCCCACGCAGGCTCTTCATCGCCTCCTCGGAGAGCGCCGTGAGCTCGTTGCCTTCGAAGCGGATCGAACCCTGGGCGATGCGTCCGGTCTCCGGCGGGATCAGGCGCAGGATGGAGAGCGCCGTCACCGACTTGCCGCAGCCCGATTCGCCCACGATGCCCAAGGTCTCGCCGCGCGCCACGTCGAACGACACGCCGTCGACGGCGCGCACGACGCCGTCGAGGGTGTTGAACTGCGTATGGAGGTCGCGGACCTCGAGAATGGCACTCACGCCCCGCTCCTCATAGGCGTCTCGCCAGTCGCGGATCGAGGCGGTCCCGCAAACCGTCGCCCAAAAGGTTCACCGCCAGCACGGTGACGGCCAGGAACGCGCCGGGGATCAGGATGGTCCAGGGCGCGATCTGGAAGAAGGTCTTGCCCTGGGAGATGATGTTGCCCCAGCTCGGCACTTCCAGCGGCACGCCGGCGCCCAGGAAGCTCAAACTGGCCTCGATCAGCATGGCCGAGGCGCAGACATAGGTCGATTGCACGATCAGCGGCGCCAGCGTGTTGGGCAGTACGTGGCGCAGCAGCAGCTTCAGGTTCTTCGTGCCGCCCGCGATGGCGCTTTCGATATAGGGCTGCCCGCGGATCGACAGGACGACGGCGCGCACGACTCGCACCACGCGCGGCACCTCGGGCACGATGATGGCGACGATGACGATGCCGAGTCCGGGACGCGCCAGGGTGATCAGGGCGATGGCGAGCAGGATCGACGGGATCGCCATCAGCCCGTCCATGATGCGCATGACGATGCCGTCGACGCGCTTGAAGTAGCCGCAGGCGAGCCCCAGCGCCAGGCCAAGTGCGCTGGAGATGAGGGCGACCGAGAGGCCGACGATCAGCGACACCCGCGCGCCGTAGATCGTGCGCGAGAAGACGTCGCGGCCGAACTGGTCGGTGCCGAACCACCAGCGTTCCGAGGGCGGACGCAGACGATTGACCGGCGAGAGCTTGAACGGGTCGTGGGTGGCGATCAGTGGTGCAAAGACCGCCATCACGATCAGGAGGGCGAGCAGGATGCCGCCGAAGGCGATGGTCGGGTTGCGCCGGATCGCGGTCGCCAGCGAAAACTGGCGGCCGGCCGATGGGGCGAGATCGTCGGTGATGACGGCCATGTCAGTACCGGATCCTGGGATCGAGGAAGGCGTAGGAGATGTCGATGACCAGGTTCACGATCACCTTGGCGGCGGCGAACACCAGGATCAGGCCCTGCACGATGGGATAGTCGCGCTTCAGCACGGCATCGACGGTGAGCCGGCCCAGACCCGGGATGTTGAACACGGTCTCGGTGATCACCACGCCCGAGATCAGCAGCGCAATGCCGATGCCGATCACGGTGACGATGGGCACCGAAGCGTTCTTGAGTGCATGCAGCAGCAGCACTCGGTCGGTCGCCAGGCCCTTGGCGTTGGCCGTGCGAATGTAATCCTGCTGCAGCACCTCCAGCATCGAGGCGCGCGTGATGCGGGCGATCAGCGCCATGTAGGTGACGCCCAGTGCCACCGAGGGCAGGATCAGGCTTTCGGCGAACGGCCAGAGGCCCGCGCTCAGCGGCTGGTAGCCCTGCACCGGCAGCAGCTGCCATTGCACGGCGAAGAAGTAGATCAGCACGTAAGCCAGCACGAACACCGGCATGGCGAAGCCCAGCACGGCGAAGCCCATGACCAGTCGGTCGACCAGCTTGCGCGCCTTCCACGCCGCCACGACGCCAATGGGAATGGCGAGCGAAACGGCGACGAACAGCGTCGACAGGGTGAGCGCAATGGTCGGCTCGACGCGCTGAGCCATCAGCCGCGTGACCGGCAGGTTGGAGAAGATCGACACGCCCATGTCGCCCTGCAGCAGCGCCCACAGCCAGACGACGAACTGCTCGACCAGCGGCCGGTCGAGACCGAGCTTGGCGCGCACGGCGGCAATGGCCTCGCTGGTCGCATCATCGCCGGCGATGATCGCCGCCGGATCACCCGGCGCCAGGCGCAGCAGGAAGAAGACGAATAGGGCCACCACCGCCATCACCGGCAGGGTGGCGAACAGACGTCGGACGATATACGCGGTCATGTCAGTTTGTTCCCCTCCCCTTCGCGGATTCCGCGAAGGGGAGGTGTCGGCGTCTTACGCCGACGGAGGGGTCATGAGCAACAGTACTGAAGCTCATGACCCCTCCGCCCGCTGCGCGGGCACCTCCCCAGCTTCGCTGGGGAGGAAGGTTACTCATTTCTTCGTAATGCCCCACAGCACCGTCAGGCCGGTGTTGGGCACGATGCCGTCGATCCTGTCGGCGCGATAGGCGAGCGGCTGGTCCCACTGGCCGAACGGGATGTAGACGACCTGCTCCATCGCCTTGGTCTGCAGCTCCTTGGCGATCTTCTTGCGCTCGTCCTCGCTCGAGGCGAGACCGAAGGCGTTGCGCAGCTTCTCGATCTCGGGATCGCACGGCCAGCCGAACAGGCCCTTGTCGCAGGCAGCACCGATCCAGGTGTGCAGTACCGGATTGGCCGAGCCGACGCCGCCCGTGGTGGTGATGAAGATGTTCCAGCCGCCCTGCGCCGGCGGCTCCTTCTTGGCGCGCCGCGACACCACCGAGCCCCAGTCCATCGACTGGACGTCGACGTTGAGGCCGGCCTCGCGCATCGCCTGGATCAGCACCTGCGTGGCCGGCGTGATGGTGTTGTGATCGGTGGTGGCGAGGATGGTGATCGGCTCGCCGTTGTAGCCCGCCTCCTTCAGCAGCTGCAGGGCCTTCTTGGGATTATAATCCTTGAAGAAGGCCGAGCCGCCGTCGTTCTCGTACGGGCCGCCACAGGTCAGCAAGCCGAAGCAGACGCGGTAGTACTTGGGATCGCCGATGATGGCGCGCAGGAAGTCCTCCTGGTTGATCAGGTGGTACATCGCCTGGCGCGCCTTCACGTTGTTGAAGGGCGGATGCAGGTGATTGAGCCGGATCATGCCCTGCGTGCTGTCGATGGTGCCCGTCTTCATCAGCTT
>JAKFVH010000193.1 GCA_021732285.1 Reyranella sp.
ATACGAATGGCGTCGACGTCGAGCACTCCCACAATATAAAGCGTATCTCGCCCGGCGCCTTCTCTTCCTCGATTCTTTCCCTGCGTTGTTCCGCACTATCCGATTCGTTTATTCCGTCACAGGCCCTAACGTCAGGGGCGCCCATCGGGCGCCCCTTTCGTTTGCAGAGAGTTCGACATGAAGGCTTTGGTGACGGGCTTCGATCCGTTCGGCGGAGACGAGGTGAATCCGTCCTCTCTCGCGGTCGGCAAGCTGAAGAAGCGGATTGCCGGCATCGCCGTCCATACGGCCAAGCTGCCGACGTCCTATGCCAAGTCGGCCGGCGTGCTGCGCGCCGCGATCGACAAGGTCCGGCCCGACATCGTGTTGTGCGTCGGCCAGGCCGGCGGCCGCAGCGAGCTTTGCCTGGAGCGCGTCGGCATCAACGTCCAGGACGCGCGCATCCGTGACAACGACGGCAAGCAGCCGATCGACAAGCCGGTCGTGAAGGACGGTCCGGCAGCCTATTTCGCCACCCTGCCGATCAAGGCCTGCGTGGCGGCGATGCGCAAGCCGGGCCTGCCGGCGGCAGTGTCGAACACCGCCGGCACCTTCGTCTGCAACCACATCCTCTATTCGCTGATGGACATCGCCCAGGATCATCCCGTCGCCTTCCGCGGCGGCTTCCTGCACATCCCGTACGTGCCCCAGCAGGTCGTCCGTGTCGGCGCTGCGCCGTCGATGGCGCTGGACGACATCGTGCGCGGCATCGAGATCATCCTGGAAGTCAGCGCCGAGCGGACCGTCGACATCCACACGGTCGAGGGGCGCATCTCATAGCTCTGTCGTCCTGAGCGCAGCGAAGGACCTCATCGCCGCTCACAGCCGGCATGAGATCCTTCGCTGCGCTCAGGATGACAAGTTCGCTGATCCTATTCGGCCGCGACGGCGAGCGGCGGATGGCCGGCCGGCGCCTCGACCAGCTTGGGCTTCTCCGCCGGCTGCTTGACCCGGAACCAAGCGGCGTAGAGAGCCGGCAGGAACAGGAGGGTGAGGGCGGTCGCCACCAGAAGGCCGCCCATCAGCGCCACCGCCATCGGGCCCCAGAACACGCTGCGGGAGAGCGGGATCATGGCGAAGATGGCGGTGCCGGCGGTGAGCAGGATCGGCCGGGCGCGGCGTACCGTGGCGTCGATCACGGCGTCCCAGGCCGTGTGGCCGGCCGCGATGTCCTGGTCGATCTGGTCGACCAGGATCACCGAGTTGCGCATGATCATGCCGGCAAGCGCGATCACGCCCAGCAGCGAGACGAAGCCGAAGGGCTGGTTGAACACCAGCAGGAACAGCGACACGCCGATCAGCCCCAGCGGCGCCGTCAGCACCACGAGCGCGAGCTTGGAGAAACTCTGCAGCTGCAGCATCAGGAACAGCAGCATCAGGAAGGCCATGACCGGCATCATCTTGAAGATCGAGCCCTGGCTCTTGGCGCTCTCCTCGCTGTCGCCGCCGACTTCTATGCGATAGCCGGCCGGCAGATCGGCACGCACCTGCGCCAGCGCCTTGTCGATGCGGGCGGCGACATCAGGACCCTGCACGCCGTCGATCACGCCGGCGCGCACCGTCATCAGCAGCTCCTTGTTGCGGCGCCACAGGATCGGCTCCTCGAGCTCGAAGCGCAGGGTCGCAAGCTGGGCGAGCGAGACCACGCCGCCGTTGCCGGTGCGCAGGTTGATCGCCTCCAGGCCCTCGACGCTGAGGCGCTCGGCCGGCACGGCGCGGGCTACGACGTCGATCGTCTCGGTGCGGTCGCGGTACTGGGTCACGGTCACACCCGACAAGAGCGTCTGCAGGGTGTTGCCCAGAAGCTGCGAGTCTACGCCCAGCGCGCGCGCCTTGTTCTGGTCGACCTCCAGCCGCACGGTCTTGGCAAGCTCGTTCCAGTCGAAGTTGATGTCGCGCGTGGCGGGGTCGGCTTTGAACACCTGGCGGACCTTCTCGGCGACGGCGCGGACCTGCTGCGGATCGTCGCCCAGCACGCGGAACATCACCGGGTAGCTGACCGGCGGGCCGTTCTGCAGGCGCTGCACGCGCGCCCGCACCGCCTCGAAGCCGTTGGCGAACAGCTGGTTCAATTCGGCAACGACGCGCTCGCGGGCCTGCAGGTCCTTGGTCATGACGATGACCTGGCCGAAGTTCGCGTTGGAGAGTTCCGGCACCGTCGGCAGGTAGAAGCGCGGGCTGCCGGCGCCGACATAGGACGTGTAGAAGGCGACGTCGTGGTTCTCGCCCAACCACTTCTCCAGGCGCCGCACTTCGCGGTCGGTGGCGGCCCATGAGGCGCCCTGGGCCAGTTTCAGATCGACGATCAGCTCGGGCCGGTTGGCGGTCGGGAAGAACTGCTTCTGCACCAGGGTGAAGGCGCCCAAGGATGCGACGAAGGCCAATGCGGTGATGGCGATGGTGGTCTTGCGCCAGGTCACGCACCACACGACCAGCTTGCGGAAGGCGGTGTACATCCGCCCGCCATAGGGATCGGCATGATGGACCTTGGGCGTCGGCAGCAGGTGGTAGCCCATCCAGGGCGTGAACAGCACGGCCACGAACCACGAGATGACCAGCGACAGGCCGACCACCCAGAAGATCGAGTTGGTGTACTCGCCCGCACTCGAACGGGCGAAGCCCACCGGCACGAAGCCGACCGCGGTGACCAGCGTTCCGGTCAGCATGGGGAAGGCGGTCGAAGTGTAGGCGTAGGTCGCCGCCTCGAGACGGCTCGCGCCTTGCTCGAGCTTCACCATCATCATCTCGACGGCGATGATGGCGTCGTCGACCAGGAGGCCGAGCGCAATGATCAGCGCGCCGAGCGAGATCCGCTGGAAGTCGATGCCGAGCAGCAGCATGGCGACGAAGGTGATGGCCAGCACCAGCGGCACCGACATCGCAACGATGACGCCGGTGCGCACGCCGAGGCTGATGAACGACACGACCAGCACGATGGCGAGCGCTTCAAGGAGCGAGGAGATGAACTCCTCGAACGACTTGTCGACGACCTCGGGCTGGTTGGAGACGCGGTGGACGGTGATGCCGACCGGCAGGTCCTTCTCGACGTCGGTCATCACCTTGTCGAGCGCCTTGCCCAGGGTCTGCACGTTGCCGCCCTGCGCCATCACCACGCCGAGCCCGATCACCGGCTTGCCCCTGAAGCGCATGGAGATCTGCTGCGGGTCCTGGTAGCCGCGCTTGATCTCGGCCACGTCCGACAGCATCAGCGTGCGGCCGTTGGCGCTGAAGGGCAGGGAGGCCAGCTCTTCGGCCGAGATTGGTGCTCCTTCGACGCGCACCGACACGCGCTCGCCCTTGGTCTCGACCGTGCCGGCGGCGACGATGGCGTTCTGGCGGCGCACGACCTCGAGGATCTGGTCGACCGGGATGCCCAGCATGGCCAGCCGCGCATGGCTGAACTCGATGTAGATCTTCTCGTCCTGCAGGCCGATCAGGTCGGCCTTGGTGACGTCGGGCACGCGCAGCAGGCGCTGGCGTACCGCCTTGACGATCTCCTTGACCTCGGCCGGCGAAAAGCCGTCGGCCTCGAAGGCCCAGATCAGGCTGTAAGTGTCGCCGTATTCGTCGTTGAAGAACGGCCCGGCCACGCCCTGCGGCAGCGAGCCTCGGATGTCACCGACCTTCTTGCGCACCTGGTACCAGAGATCGGGCACCTTGCCGGGCGGGGTATCGTCGCGCAGCGAGACGTAGATCACCGTCTCGCCGGGCTTGGTGTAGCTGTTGACGAAGTTGATGTAGGGCAGTTCCTGCAGCTTGGTCTCGATCTTCTCGGTGACCTGCTGCTCCATCTCGCGCGAGGTGGCGCCCGGCCAGGCGGCCGACACCACCATCTGCTTGATGGTGAAGGGCGGATCCTCGCCGCGGCCAAGGTTGAAGAAGGCGAAAACGCCGGCCGCGACCAGGGCGATCATGAAGAACACGGTCAGCGTGCTGTATTTCAGCGCGAGCGCCGACAGGTTGGTGCGCGTGGTCATGAGGCTCTCCCCGGGAGCAGGGTCGTTCGATTAGCGCGCGGCCTGGATCTGGGTGGGCATGGGCTTCACCTTCTGCCCGGCCTCGAGCTTGTGGACGCCGGCGGTGGCGATCAGCTCGCCGTCCTTGACGCCCGAAGCGATGGCGGCGGTCTCATCGCGCCAGCGCGCGATGGTGACGCTGCGCAGCGCCACGGTGCCGTTCTCCTTGTCGACCACCCAAACGGCAGGCTGTGTGCCGCGCTGGAAGATCGCCGACAAGGGCACCTCGGCCACGGACTGCGCGTCGGGCCGCTCAAAGGCCAGCGTCGCCGTCATGCCGAGGCCGATGAAGGGCGGGGGCTCGGTGATGCTGAAACGCGCCGGATAGGTCCGAGTCATGGGATCGGCGCTGGGCGACAACTCGCGCAGGCGCACGGCATGGCGCTGGCCCGGATCGGACCACAGCTCGAAGCTTGCCGCGCGCGATTCGCGCACGGTCTTCAGGCGGTGCTCGGGCACGCCGACCACGATCTCTAGCTCATCAGTACGCGCCACGCGCACCACGCCCTGTCCCTGAGCCATCACCTGGCCGACCTCGGCCTGCACGGCGGTGACGACGCCGTCGGTGTCGGCGCGCAGCTCGGTGTAGGCGAGGTTGTTCTCCGCTGAGGAGAGCTGGCTCCTGGCCTGCTCGACACGCGCCTGGGCGGTGGCGGCGAGCGACTGGCGCTGCTCCATCGTCTGAGGCGTGAACACGGCAGTGCCGCGCAGATTGAGATAGCGCTCATGGTCGGCCTTGGCGCGCGCGTAGTCGGCTTCGGCCGAGGCGAGAGCGGCGCGCGCATTGTCGACGGCCAGGCGATAGTCGGTAGGATCGAGCTGGGCGATCAGGTCGCCGGGTTTGACGACGGTGCCGACATCGATGGAACGGGTGACGATCTTGCCGGCGACCCGGAAGCCGAGATTGGTCTCGATACGCGGCACGACGGTGCCGGCCAGGACCAAGGACTGGCTGCGCCGCTGATAGGCGATCTCCATGACGCGCGCCGAGCGCACAACAGGCTCGCTGGCGGCGACGGGGCGGGAGGCATTTGCCGTCCAAGACAAGGCCGCGAAGCCAGCGGCGGCCGCTGCGCCGGCGCCAAGCACAATGGCGACGGCCTTGAAGGGAACCTTACCGAGGAACTGGGCGTACGGAACACGCATGGATAACCGTCCTTCCAAGGTTTACAATGTTCAGAAGGCCACCTGAACGGCGTTAACTGAACATTGATAAGTTATCGGCGTTCAGATAAGAGTCAAGTGGAAGGAGACCGTTTTTGACAGGGTTCTCGACAGTGTTGCCGGCCGGCCGCAAACGCCGCGGCCAAGGCCATACTCGCCGTGAGGAGATCCTCCAGGCCTCTAAAGAGCTGTTCCTGGAGCAGGGCTACGACTCGACCACGATCCGGCGAATCGCCGATCGCGTCGGCATTTCAGCGCCTGCGCTGTACCTCTATTTCAAGGACAAGGAAGCGCTGATGCTGGCGCTGTGCGATCAGACTTTCGGGCATCTGATCGAGGCGATCGGCGAGATCGAAAGGACGGTGGCTGACCCGCTGGAGCGGGTGCGGCGATTTGGCGAGGCCTATGTCCGGTTCGGCCTCAGCCATCCCGACGAGTACCGGCTGGTGTTCCTGAACGCCAATATCCCGGAGGCCATCCGCAAGGTCGGGCATCGGGCGGCGACCGACGACCCGACGAAGCCCGGCGTCGGTGGCGCACTGGTGTTCCAACGCCTGGTCGCGATCCTCAGCGAGCTCGAGGCGTCCGGCACCAAGCTCAACTACCCGCCTGACACTTGCGGCGAGCTCTGCTGGATGGGCCTGCACGGCCTGGTCTCGGCGTTCATTCTGAAGCCCGAGTTCCCGTGGTCCGATCGCGACCTGCTGGTGAAGGGCATGCTCGAGATCCATCTGAAAGGCATCCTGCGCGATCCTTAGGGATTGTTGGCGCTTGCCGCCTTGTTATGGTTCCGCATGGAACTCCGGCAGCTCGAGCACGTCGTCGCCGTATGCAGTGAAGGAAGCTTCAGCGGCGCGGCCAAGCGCCTGCGGATATCGCAGCCGACCTTGAGCAAGAGCATCGCGCGGCTGGAAAGCACGCTCAAAGTCAGGCTGTTCGACCGCAGCGGCGGCGCCGCCAAGCCGACCCGCTACGGCCGGGTGGCGGCCGAGCATGCGGCGAAGGTGCTGGCCGGCGCGGCGGCGCTCAGCCAGAAGCTGGAGGAGATCGCGCAGGGCGAGGCGGGACGGATCCGCATCGGCGTCGGCCCGGCGACGCGGGTCAAGCTGCTGCCCGAGGTGGTCCGCCAGGTGGCGTCGAAGTATCCGGACCTGCAGCTCGAGACCCGCTACGGCGACGTATCCGACCTGCTGCGCTCGCTCAGGACCGGCAGCCTGGATGTGGTCTTCTGCTACTACGAGGCGGCCGACGCGTTCTCGGACTTCATCCGCGTAAAAGTGTGCGATGACCGGCGCATCGCGGTCGTCCGGCCTCGGCATCCGGCCTTGCGATACGCGCCGCTCGCTCCGGCGGCGTTGCTGAAATATCCGATTGCGAGCGTCGGCTCGGTTCCCAATTTCACGCGCTCGCTGGGCAGCCTCGATCAGCGGGATGCGCACAACCTGAAAGCTTTTGTGTCGGACGACTATGCGCTGCTCAAGAGCCGCGCGGTGGGCTCGGACTTCGTGGCCTTCGGTCCTACTTTCGTGTTCGAGCAGGAGCTGCGGGACGGCACGCTGGTCGAGCTCAAGCTTCAAGCCGAGACGCGCTACGAATGCTGGATGCTGACGACGGAATCGACCTGGCAGTCACCCATCGTCAAGCGCATCGCCCAGTTCGCACGCACCGCCATGCGCCAGAGGAAGTCCTGAAGCCCATGCCGCCAGACTATGGCCCATTCCATCTTGGAGGGTGCGCTCCGTAGGCAGGTCCATGGCAGACTCCGCGAACAAGAACGCGGATAGGGATGGACGCATGCTGCCCAAGAACACGCTCGTGATCATGTCGGACGAGCACAATCCCAAGATGCTCGGCTGCGCCGGCCATCCCCTGTGCCGAACGCCGAATCTCGACGCGCTGGCGGCGCGGGGAACGCGCTTCACCAAGGCCTACACGACTTCTCCAATCTGCGTACCGGCGCGCGCCAGCTTCGCGACTGGCCGCTTCGTCCACGAGATCGAATACTGGGACAATTCCATTGCCTACGATGGCCGCGTCGAAGGCTGGGGGCACCGGCTGCAGACGGCCGGCATCCCCGTCGAATCGATCGGCAAGCTTCACTATCGAAAGGAGGAGGATCCCGTCGGTCTCGATCGCCAGCACGTGCCCATGCACATCAAGGACGGCGTCGGCATGGTCGAGCTCTCGATCCGCCGGCAGTTTCCGGACTTCACGGTGCCGCCGCGCCGCAAGGCCAGCATCACCGGTGACGCCGGCCCGGGAGAAAGCGAATACACCCGCTACGATCGGCGCATCGCCGACATCGCCTGCGATTGGCTGGGCGAGACAGGCCGCCGGGACAAGCCGTGGGTGCTGTTCGTGAGTTTCGTGACGCCTCACTATCCCCTGATCGCGCCGGAAGAGTATTTCCGCCTGTATCCGGTCAACAGCATTCCCGATCCCAAGTTCGGCGCCGATTCGGATTTCCAACTGCACCCGTGGTTCCACCACTATTTCGCGCCGGATCCCAATGGCGCCACCGGCAGCCATCGCCAGCGCGTCGCCGTTGCGGCCTATCTCGGCCTTTGCAGCTTCATGGACGCTCAGGTCGGCCGGGTACTGAATGCCCTCGAGTCCTCGGGACAGACCGCCGATACGCGTGTCCTCTACACCTCCGACCACGGCGACAACGTCGGTGCACGAGGATTGTGGGGCAAGTCCAACCACTACGAGGAAGCGGGCGGCGTGCCCATGATCATCGCCGGGCCGGACATCGCGGCAGGAAAGCTCTGCGGCACGCCAGTCACCCTGGCCGACGCGCATGCAACGATCCTGCATTCGGCGGGACTGACCCATGAAGCACCTGGCAGCCATAGCAAGTCAATGATCGACCTCACCGCGGCGCCCGACGACGAGGAGCGGGTCGCGTTCAGTGAGTATCACGCGGCGGGTGCGCCTTCGGCCACGTACATGATCCGCAAGGGACGCTATAAATACATCCACTACGTCGGCTACGAGCCGGAGCTGTTCGACCTGGAAGCGGATCCTGAGGAAGGCACCAGCCTCGCCGCCGATCCGCGATACGGAGAAGCGCTCAAGTCGCTCGAGAAGACGCTTCGGGGCATCGTCGATCCCGAGGACGCGGACCGTCGGGCCAATGACGCCCAGAAACGCCTGATCGAAGCGAGGGGCGGGCCGGAGAAGGTGATGGCCAATCTCGTGACCAAGAAGTCGTACACGCCGGTACCGCCCGGCCTGATCGCCGGGGAATGAAATGCGCTGGTTGGCATTGCTCTCTGCGGCCTGCGTGTTCGCGCACGTGGCGCCGGCGGCCGCGCAGTATCCCGACAAGCCGGTGCGCATCATCGTGCCGTTCATCGCCGGCAGCGCACCCGACGTCGCGGCGCGACAGGTGGCGCAGCGCCTGACGGCGAGCCTCGGCCAGCAGTTCGTCGTCGACAACAAGCCGGGCGTGGCCGGCAACATCGGCGCCGAGGTCGCGGCCCGCGCCGCGCCCGACGGTTATAGCCTGATGCTGATGACCAGCAGCCACGTCCTCAGCCCCTTGCTCTATGCCAAGGTGAACTTCGACCCGATCAAGGATTTCGTGCCGGTGACCATGATCACGCGCATCCCCTCGTTGATGGTCGTGCCGCCATCATCGCCGGTGAAGTCGGTCATGGAGTTCGTGGCGCTCGCCAAGTCATCGCCGGGCAAGCTGAACTACGGCTCGGGCGGTGCCGGCAGCCTGGCGCATCTGTCGGCCGAAGCCTTCCGGTTGGCAGCGGGGATCGATTATCTCCACGTGCCCTACAAGGGCGCCCCAGACATCGTGCTGGCCCTGCTCGGCAAGCAGATCGATGTCGGCTTCCCGACCATGCCGACGGCCTTCCGGCCGGCCCAGCAGGGCACCTTGCGCGCCCTGGCGGTGACCAGCGCCAAGCGCACCAAGGTGATGCCGGAAGTGCCGACCTTGCTGGAAGCGATGCCCAACGGCTTCGCGCTCGATGCCTGGCTCGCACTGGTGGCGCCGGCCGGCACGCCGCCCGCGATCGTCGCGCGCCTCTATGCCGTCCTGGTCGAGGGCTTGAAGGACCCCGCGTTCCGCAGCGCACTGGACGGCGACGGATCGGAAGTCGTGTTCAACAGCCCGGCCGAGTTCGCTGCCTTGCTGAAAGACGAGACGGCGAAGTGGCAGGCCCTCATCACGCGGGTAGGCGTAAAGCTCGACTAGTACCTCTGCGCAGAGATTATGACGGGTTGGCATTGAGCCAGTCGAGGATTGGCAAGTCGTGTGGTGGAACGAGGACTTCGATACTGCGCGCGACGCCGGGCTGTCGGCGGATCAAGCCGGCGCGCTCGAGGGTAAGCACCATCTGGTGGATGGAAGGCGGCGTGACGCGGAAGTGGCGTTGCATGTCGGCTTCGGCTGGGCTCCGCCCAAACATGCGCGAATAGACATGGATGAAGGCCAGATAGTGGCCTTGCTTCTGGGTGAAGCGATGCCGGCTGGAGCCGTGCGCGGTGCCTGAATTCTGACTCATCGCTGGATTCGTCTGGTCTGCCCCTCGAGGAGATCAGAATGAATGTACGGTACCGGGTCGAGCTGAGCCAAGAAGAACGTGGCGAGCTTGAGGCGCTGCTGAGCGGCGGCAAGCATGCGGCGCGCAAGTTGAAACGGGCGCAGATCCTGCTGGCGGCCGATGCGAGGCTGGGCGACGAGGAGATCGCCCGCACGATCGGGGTGAGCGGCTCGACGGTATATCGCACCAGGCGCCGTTTCGTGCTGGGTAACCTGGAGGCAGCGCTGAGCGAGGAGCCGAGGCCCGGTGTTGAGCGCAAGCTGAGCGGCAAGGAGGCGGCGCTGCTGGTGGCCACCGCCTGCGCCAAGCCGCCGGTCGGGCGGGCGCGCTGGACCCTGGAGCTGCTGGCCGGCGCGATGGTCAAGCTGACCGAGCATGGCGAGCTATCGCGCGAGACGGTGCGCCGACGGCTGGCGGAGAACGACCTGAAGCCCTGGCGAAGGGACACCGGCCGCGCCGGGCCAGCTCGAGCGCTACGACTGCGAGTATCGCCGCAACGGCACCGCCAACCTGTTCGTCTTCCTCGACGCCCACCAGCCCTGGCGCACCGTCAAGGTCACCGACCGGCGCACCGCCCGCGACTTCGCCGACCACTACACCTCAAAGCACGCCTCCTGGCTCAACATGGGCGAGATCGAGATCGGCGTCCTGCGCGCCCAGTGTCTCGAGCGCCGCATCGCCGACCGCCAAACACTCGAAACCGAGATCGAGGCCTGGCAGCGCCAGCGCAACGCAGACCGCGCCCGCATCAAATGGATGTTCACCACCCAGCGTGCCCGCATCAAACTGCTGCGAGCCTATCCAGACACAGACAAAGAGTCATAATCTCTGTGCAGAGGTACTAGCGCCGATCAGGCGTTCTGCAGGACGTGGACGGCGCGATTGGCCACGAGGTCCTTGTTCTTTTCGCCGTAGGCCTTCATGTGCGCCGAGGCGCCATGGGCCTTGAGATGGTCCATGCTCTCCCACTTCTCGATGACGACGAAAGTGTCGGGGCCGAACTTGGCGAACGGGCCGCCGTCGGTGTCGACCGTGGCGCCGTACTCGATGCAGCCCTTCTCGGCGTGCACCGCGGGCACGTTGGCCTTGAAGTTCTTGAGGATCTCATCGCGCTTGCCGGGCTTGGCGGTGATGATGGCGACGACGTGGATCATGGTTTCCTCCCGTTAGAAATCGATACTGTTGCTTTCCCCCTCCGCCCTTCGGGCACCTCCCCCGTCTGACGGGGGAGGCAGGGAGGGGGAAGGCCTCAGGCAGCCTTGCCGTGACGCAGCAGGCGTCCCGGCAGCTTGTCGTTTGCCGCGACGGCGTCCTTGCCGTCGCGACGGATGAGCT
>JAKFVH010000093.1 GCA_021732285.1 Reyranella sp.
GCGCCGCTGCCCCCTCATTGAGCAGCGCACTCCTCAGCGGCGGGACATCCAACGCGCTCTTGCGCGGCCGCCCAGTGCCACGCAGCGCTTCAAGCCCACCCTGCCGAACCTGCTCCTGCCATTCGTACACCCGGCGGCGGTCGACCTTTAGCTCCCTCGCAACAGCCGACACATCCTCGCCGGCCGCCACACGCCTTACCGCCAATCGCTTCAACTCAACGGACACGTCCCTGCGTCGCTTCATCAGTTCCCCTCCGAGAAACTGTCCGCAGTTTAATGTCTCAATTTTGGGGTGCACTCCAGTGCACTCCAGGTGGAGAGGGGTAGCGCAAAATGCGGAAACTCGAGGAGGAAGGGCACTGTCGGCAACGCATGCACGGGTCGGTAGCCAGCGGCCCGGAGAAAAGACTTTCCCTCGCTCTGGGGGTTGCGGCCCATCCTTCTTCCGGCCCTTGCAACTTTGGCAATCGCAACCATTGTTCAAGTGCGTGAACGCGGGCATTTGAGAAGCATCGAAAGTCACGGAGACAGCGATGTCCCAAGCCTCTGTTCCGAGCATGCTCTGTCGACGCGGCACTTGCCGCATGACCTGTCGGCTCCCCTGAGCCGACCCTTCTAGTCGTCGATTTCGAGTGTAAGCACCGGGCCCTCCGCAAGGAGTGCAGGCCCGGCGGAGCGGAGCCATGTCCGAACGCATCCTGACCAAACGTCGTCGTCTTCTCGCCGCCGCCTCGGCGCTGCCCATCCTGTCCGCCTTCGCGTCGGCGCGCGCGCAGGCCCCGCAGGACGTGGTCCTCACCAACGTCTCCTACGATCCGACGCGCGAGCTCTACAAGGCGATCAACGACGCCTTCGCCAAGCAGTGGCAGGCCAGCACCGGCCAGAAGGTGACGGTGCGGGCAAGCCACGGCGGCTCGGGCAAGCAGGCGCGCTCGGTGATCGACGGGCTGGAGGCCGATGTCGTGACCTTGGCTCTGGCCGGCGACATCGACGCCATCGCCCGTGAGTCCAAGCGTCTGCCGGATAACTGGCAGTCGCGGCTACCCAACAATTCCTCGCCCTACACTTCGACCATCGTGTTCGTGGTGCGCAGGGGCAATCCCAAGGGCATCAAGGACTGGCCCGATCTTGCCCGCCAGGGTGTCTCGGTCGTGACGCCGAACCCGAAGACCTCGGGCGGCGCGCGCTGGAACTATCTCGCGGCCTGGGCTTACGAGCTCGACCGCGTCGAGGGCGACCAGGCTGCCGCACGCAAGTTCGTCGAGGCGATCTATCGTAACGTGCCGGTGCTCGATTCGGGCGCGCGTGGCTCGACCACCACCTTTGCCCAGCGCGCCGTGGGCGACGTCGCCATCTCGTGGGAGAACGAGGCTTTCCTGATCCTGCAGGAGTTCGGCGCCGACAAGTTCGAGATCGTGGTGCCGCTATTCTCGATCCTGGCCGAGCCGCCGGTCGCCCTGGTCGACGCGGTCGTCGACAAGCGCGGCACGCGCAAGGTGGCGCAGGCCTATCTCGATTTCCTCTATTCCCCGGCGGCGCAGAAGATCATCGCCCGCAATTTCTACCGCCCGGTCAAACCCGACGCGGCCGATCCCGCCGATCTGGCGCGCTTTCCCAAGATCAAGCTCGTCACCATCGACCAGGTCTTCGGCGGCTGGGCCAAGGCGCAGGCCGAGCACTTCGCCGACGGCGGCCAGTTCGACCGGATCTACAAGCCGTCGGGCAAAGCGGTCGTGCGATGAGCGACGCAGCCCTCAGCGGCTGGCTGCCGCGGGTCCGCAAGCCGAGCGCCTTGCCCGGCTTCGGGCTCACGCTGGGCTTCGCCGTGAGCTACCTGTCGCTGATCGTGCTGATCCCGCTCGCCGTCTTGGTGGCGCGCGCCGGCACGTTGGGGCTCGACGGCATTTGGCGCGTCGCCACCACGCCGCGCGTGCTCGCTGCCCTCGAGGTGAGCTTCTTCATCTCGGCCGCAGCCGCCCTGGTCAACGCCGTGTTCGGCGTGATCGTGGCCTGGGTGCTGGTGCGCTACGAGTTCCCGGGCAAGCGCCTGCTCGATGCCGCGGTCGATCTGCCGTTTGCGCTGCCCACGGCGGTGGCCGGCATCGCGCTCGCCGCGCTCTATGCCGAGAACGGCTGGATCGGCGGCCTGTTCGTGCCATTCGGCATCAAGATCGCCTTCACACCGCTCGGCATCCTGGTTGCCCTGATCTTCATCGGCCTGCCGTTCGTCGTGCGCACGGTGCAGCCGGTGCTGCAGGACTTCGACCGCGAGGTCGAGGAGGCATCGGCAACCTTGGGCGCCACGCGCCGACAGACCGTGTTCCGCGTCGTGCTGCCCAGCCTCACGCCGGCGCTGCTGACCGGCGTGGCGCTCGCCTTTGCCCGCGCCGTCGGCGAATACGGCTCGGTGATCTTCATCGCCGGCAACATGCCGTTCGTGTCGGAGATCGCGCCGCTGCTCATCGTCACTAAGCTCGAGGAGTTCGACTATGCCGGCGCCGCCGCCATCGCCACGGTGATGCTGGCGATCTCGTTCCTGGCGCTGCTCGCCATCAACGGCCTGCAGGCCTTCAGCCGCCGGCGGTTCGGCCATGCGTAGCGCCTTGAGCGAGGGCAGGGCGGTGCGCTGGACGCTGATCGCGCTCGGGGTCGGCTTCCTCGCCCTGTTCCTGGTCATCCCGCTGCTTGCCGTTTTCTCCGAAGCCCTCCGGCGCGGCATGGAACCCTTCCTGGCCGCCTTCGACGAGCCCGACACGCAGTCCGCGATCGGCCTCACGTTGCTGGTCGCCGCCATCGCCGTGCCGCTCAACCTCGTGTTCGGCGTTGCCGCAGCCTGGGCGGTCGCCAAGTTCGAGTTCCGGGGAAAGAGCATCCTGGTCAGCCTGATCGACCTGCCATTCTCGGTGTCGCCGGTCGTCGCCGGCCTGGTCTACGTCCTGCTGTTCGGCGCCAAGGGCCTCTTGGGCCCGCTGATGGACGACTGGCAGTTCAAGATCATCTTCGCCGTGCCCGGCATCGTGCTGGCGACGATCTTCGTCACCTTCCCCTTCATCGCCCGCGAGCTGATCCCGCTGATGCAGGAGCAGGGCACGGCGGAGGAGGAAGCGGCGCTGACGCTGGGCGCCTCGGGCTGGCGCACCTTCCTCACTGTCACCCTGCCCAACGTGCGTTGGGCGCTGCTCTACGGCGTGCTGCTCTGCAACGCACGCGCGATGGGCGAATTCGGCGCGGTCTCGGTCGTCTCCGGCCACATCCGCGGATTGACCAACACCATGCCGCTCCACGTGGAGATCCTTTACAATGAGTACAACTTCGTCGCTGCTTTCGCCGTCGCCTCGCTTCTGGCGGGACTCGCCCTCGTCACCCTGGGCGCCAAGTCCGTCCTCGAATGGCGATACGGCGACGGACTCGCCCGCATCCACCGGCACTGACAGGCCGGCGGCCCTCGCCATCCGCGCCGAGGGGCTGGCGAAGTCCTTCGACGGCACGGTCGCGATCGAGCATGTCGACCTCGAGGTCCAGCCGGGCGAGCTTTTGGCCCTGCTCGGCCCGTCGGGCTCGGGCAAGACGACATTCCTGCGCCTGATCGCGGGTCTCGAAGCCCCAACCGCCGGCCGCATCCTGTTCGGCGATGAGGATGCAACGAAGCTCGCCGTGCGCGATCGGCGCGTCGGCTTCGTGTTCCAGAGCTACGCGCTGTTCCGCCATCTCACCGTGGCGGAGAACATCGCCTACGGCCTGCGCGTGCGCCCGCGTCGCACGCGGCCGGCCGACAAGGAGATCCGCCGCCGCGTCGCCGATCTTCTGGAACTCGTGCAGCTCAGCGGCCTCGACAAGCGCCATCCGGCCCAGCTCTCGGGCGGCCAGCGCCAGCGCGTGGCGCTCGCCCGAGCGCTTGCGGTCGAGCCGCGCGTGCTGCTGCTCGACGAGCCGTTCGGCGCGCTCGACGCCAAGGTGCGCCGCGACCTCAGGCGCTGGCTGCGCGAGGTCCACGACCGCACCGGCCATACCACCCTGTTCGTGACCCACGACCAGGAGGAGGCGCTCGAGCTCGCCGACCGCGTCGCCATCTTCAACCGCGGCACCATCGAGCAGGTCGGCACGCCGGACGATGTTCTGGACCGTCCGGCCACGGCGTTCGTCGCGGGCTTCGTCGGCGAGGCCGTGCGCCTGCCGGTCGATGCCGCGGGTTCCTGGATCCGCATTGGCCCGCACCAGGTGGCCACGCCCGAGGAGAACGTCGGCGGACCGGCAGAGCTGTTCGTGCGGCCGCGCGATCTTGTCATTGCCCGGCCGGGTGTCGACGCGATCCCGGCACGGGTGATCGGCGTGCGCCGCTCGGGCACGTCACGCCGCGCCGAGCTGTCGCTGGCCGCCGATCTGCCGACGGTCGAGATCGAACTGCCCGAGGGCCGCTCGGTCCGGCGAGGCGACGTGCTGCCGATCGTCTTGGCAACGGTCCGCCTGTTTACGCGTCTTCCTCCCCACGCGTCGCGTGGGGAGGTGTCCGCGAAGCGGACGGAGGGGTCATGAGCGCCCGGACAGTCGCTCCTGACCCCTCCGGCCCTTCGGGCCACCTCCCCAGCAAAGCTGGGGAGGAAAGGCGGGGGCTCGTTCTCGACCTGCAGCGGCGCCTCGGCTACGCGCCACCCGAGCGCATCCTGTCGACGGCCTTGCGCGAGGTCTTTCCCGGCCGGATCGCCGTCGTCTCCTCGTTCGGGGCGGAATCGGCGGTGTTGCTGCACCTCGTCGCCACCATCGACCCCACCACGCCCGTTCTGTTCGTCGACACCGGCCGCCATTTTCCCGAGACCATCGCCTATCGCGACCGGCTGGTCGCCCATCTCGGCCTCTGCGGCGTGCGCAGCGTCGGGCCGACGGCGCAGGAGGTGGCGCGGCTCGATGCCGACCTGAGCCGCGCGACCTGGGATCCCGACGGCTGTTGCGCCTTCCGCAAGGTGGCGCCCTTGCAGCGCGCGCTTGCGGGCTACGACGCCTGGATCAGCGGCCGCAAGCGCTTCCAGGGGTCGACGCGGCTCGACCTGCCCGTGTTCGAGGTGGATGACAGCCACGTCAAGGTGAACCCCTTGGCGAGCTGGAGCGCCAACGACATCTCGACCTACGTCGCCCAGCATCGCCTGCCGCCGCATCCGCTGGTGGCGCAAGGCTATCTCTCGATCGGCTGCGCCCCGTGCACGTCGATCGTGGCCCGAGGAGAGGATCCGCGCGCCGGCCGCTGGCGCGGATTCGACAAGACCGAATGCGGCATCCACCGGCCCACCACGACAGAAAAGCAGAGCAACCCATGAACCCGCCAGTCGCCGCCGCCCGCGCGGCCAACAAGAAACCGCCGATCTCCTCGCCGAGCCTGTCGCCGCATCTGCAGCGGCTGGAGGACGAGGCGATCCATATCCTGCGCGAGGTCGTGGCCGAGTTCCGTCGGCCGGTGATGCTCTACTCGGTGGGCAAGGATTCCAGCGTCATGCTGCATCTGGCGCGCAAGGCCTTTTATCCGGCGCCGCCGCCGTTTCCCTTCCTGCACATCGCCTCGGGCTGGGACTTCCGCGCCCTGATCGAGCATCGCGATCGCATGGCCTCCCAATATGGCCTCGACCTGCTGGTGCATGCCAACGAGGAGGCGGCGCGCGACGGGGTCAATCCCTTCGAGACCGAGACCGGCGAGTACTCGCGGCTGGTGCTGACCGAAGCGCTGAAGGAAGCGCTCGACATCCACGGCTTCGACGCGGCCTTTGGTGGCGGCCGCCGCGACGAGGAGAAGGCGCGTGCCAAGGAGCGCATCTTCTCGCATCGCTCGGCAGGCCACGTCTGGGATCCGCGCAACCAGCGGCCCGAGCTGTGGCGCCTGTTCAACACCCGGCTCGCCGGCGGCGACACGATGCGCGTCTTCCCCTTGTCGAACTGGACGGAGCTCGATGTCTGGACCTACATCCAGGCCGAAGCGATCCCGATCGTGCCACTCTATCTCGCGGCCGAGCGCTGGGTGGTCGAGCGCGACGGCAACCTTATAGCCGTCGACGACGAGCGCATGCGTTTCCTCGACGGCGAGACGACGGTGAAGCGCCAGGTGCGCTTCCGCACGCTGGGCTGCTGGCCGCTGACCGGCGCCATCGCCTCGGCGGCGACGGACGTCGACGGCGTGATCGCCGAGCTTTTGGACGCGCGCTCGTCGGAACGCCAAGGCCGTCTGGTCGACGGCGCCTTGCAGGCCTCCATGGAACGCAAGAAGAGGGAGGGGTATTTCTGATGCCCGACACGCTTGCTCCGCCCGCCAACGATGCCCTACCGCTGGCGATCCGCAGCGAATTGCGTTTCCTCACCTGCGGCTCGGTCGACGACGGGAAATCGACCCTGATCGGGCGGCTGATCAGCGACTCGGCCGGCCTGCACGACGACCAGATCGCCTCGCTGCGCAACGATTCGCGTCGCTTCGGCACGACCGAGGACGAATTCGACTTCGCCCTGCTGCTCGACGGGTTGGAGGCCGAGCGCGAGCAGGGCATCACCATCGACGTCGCCTACCGCTTCTTCGCCACGGCCAGGCGGGCCTTCGTCGTCGCCGACACACCGGGCCATCAGCAATACACGCGCAACATGGCGACCGGCGCCTCCAACGCCGAGCTCGCCATCCTGCTGGTCGACGCCCGCAAGGGCCTGGTCGAGCAGACGCGCCGGCATGCCGCCATCGTTTCCTTGCTCGGCATCCGCCATGTCGTGCTGGCGGTGAACAAGATCGACCTCGTCGAGTTCTCCGAGGCGCGCTTTCGCGAGATCGAGGCGGCTTTTGCGGCGTTCGCCGCACCGCTTGCCTTCCATTCCGTCGTGGCGATCCCGCTGTCGGCCCGGCTGGGCGACAACGTCGCCGTCCGCAGCGAGCGGACGCCCTGGTATGCCGGCCCGGCACTGCTGGCCCATCTCGAGACGGTCGAGACCGACCTCGATGCCGCCGAGGCGCCGCTGCGCTTCCCGGTGCAGTGGGTCAATCGCCCTAATGGCGAGTTCCGCGGCTTCTCGGGCACGGTGGCATCGGGACGTGTCGCCGTCGGCGATCCGATCGTCGTGTCGGGCTCCGGCCGTACCAGCACCGTGGCGCGCATCGTGAGCTTCGATGGCGACCTGCCGTCGGCCGCCGCTGGCCGTTCGGTGACCTTGACGCTCGCCGACGAGGTCGACGTGATCCGCGGTGACGTGCTGGCCGATCCCAAGCACCGCCCGGCGATGACGCGCCGCTTCGCCGCCGACCTGGTGTGGATGGACGAAGCGGCGGCGACGCCGGGCAAGCGCTTCCTGCTCAAGATCGGCACAGCCACGGTGCCCGCCACGCTCGGCCGCATCGCCGACACGCTCGACGTCGAATCCCTGACGCGCGCACCGGCGGGGTCCCTGGTGCTGAACGCCATCGGCCGCGTGGAAATCGAGGCGGCGCAGTCCGTGGCGTTCGATGCTTATGCCGACAACCGCCAGACCGGCGCCTTCATCCTGATCGACCGGTCGACTTTACGCACGGCGGCAGCCGGCATGGTGGTCGAGGGCCTCGATGCCGCGCGCCACGTGCACCGGCATGCCGAGACCGTGACGCCGACCCTGCGCGCCGAAGCCAAGGCGCAGATGCCGCTGGTCGTGTGGCTGACTGGCCTGCCTGGCTCGGGCAAGTCGACCATCGCCAACATCGTCGAGAGCAAGCTGGCGGCACTCGGCCGCCAGACCATGCTGCTCGACGGCGACAACCTGCGGCAGGGGCTGAACGCCGATCTCGGCTTCGACGCCGCCGGCCGCTCGGAGAATGTCCGCCGGGTGGGCGAGGTCGCCAAGCTGATGACCGACGCCGGCCTGATCGCCATCGTCGCTCTGGTGTCGCCCTTCCGCGCCGACCGCCTGCGCGCCGCCGCGCTGCTGCCGGAGGGACGTTTCCTGGAGATCTTCGTCGACGCGCCGATCGATCTCTGCCGGCGCCGCGATCCCAAGGGCCTGTACGAGAAGGCCGACCAAGGCAAGGTGCTGAACCTCACCGGGCGGGACCAGCCTTACGAGGCGCCGGACGCCCCGGACCTGGCGTTGCGCACGGCAGAGTTGACGGCCGAACAGGCGGCCGATCGCGTCGTCGAGCTGGTCGTGGCCCGCAGCTAGGGGGTCTTGCCTGATGCGGCGAAGACGGAGTCGGTGTCGGTCAGCCAGACCAGCGGCTGCTCCTTCAACGCCTCGAGCACGCGGCGAAAGGCGGCGGCGCCGGCCGGCGTGCCCATGACGAAAGGATGCACGCCGATCGCGACCACGGTGGCGGGCCGCTCGGGATCGCGGTCGGCCTCGCGTGCCAGCTCGCTGATGTAGTCGATCCAGAGGCGCTCGAGATCGGCCGCCTCCTTCTGGCGTGACAGGTACTGGCCCATGTCGACGATCTGTGTGGGGTAGGGGATCATGACCAGCGGCCCGCCCGAGGTCATGAGCCGGGTCAGCACGTCGGCGTCCATGCCGTCGAGCGTGTACTTGATGCCCTCGGCGGCGGTGGCCGCGAAGGTGTCGACATTGGGGAACACGCTGGGGCTCGACCAGCCCTGCGAGCGCACGCCGGTGCTCTTCTCGATCCTGTCGAGCACGCGCTTGATGTACGCCTTCTGCGCGTCCATGCCCTTGTCGAGCGGCAGCATCTCGGTCGAGTTGTTGACGCCGTGGGCCACGATCGACGCCTTGGGCACCAAGGCCCGGAACTGCTTCCAGACCTCGGGATGCTGCTCGGGCAACTGGGCGTTGAGCGCGACGCTGAGCGGCACATCCTGTTCCTTGAACAGGCGGCCGACGCGCGGCACGCCCCATTCGATGGCGTATTGGCGGAACGCCTCGTCGACCACGTCGGGATTACGCGCCGTCATGTCGGGCCGGAAGTTCGGCCCCTGGCCTTTGCCCCAGTACTCGACATAGAGGACGAAGCAGACGGCCACCTTCTTGCCGCCGGGCCAGGCCTTGATCGGCATCGCCTCACGCGGGGCGCCGGTGATCCAGTCCTTGGTGGTCTGGCTGTATGAAGGGCAAGCCCAGGCGATCAGGCCGAGCAGGCCGGAAAGTAGAAGCGTTGTGGCGCGCATGGCGCCACCCTCATACCACGTTATCGCAGTTTGCGCGCAACCTCTGCCAGGCGACCGGTCCAGCGGCGCTGCTTGCCGATGCTGGGCAGGCCCACCGACCCGCACTGCTCGCAGCGGAAGCGGGCGCCGGCGATGCGCCGGTTGCGCAGTCGGGGTGCATTGCCGTCGATCGTCCGACTGTGCCCGCAGTTGGCGCAGGTGACCTCGATGGCGAGCTCGTCGCGGGCGAGGTCGCCGAAGGTCGTGCGGGAGGTGGCCAGAGCCATTTGCAATCTAGGTGGGATGCTTGTCAGCCCACGGCAACAGGTCGTGGCATCCATCCACTTTGGACCTTATTGCGCGTGACGAAAACTGACCGTGTGCCTACGGAATTGCCCCTGGGAGTTGGGGAGGAATGACGGCGCAGCTGGACCTTGAAAGGGGGCGGCCGTTGGGGTGATTCATGGCGGCAGACAGATTTTCGCTCCTGGCCGGCATTGCGTCCGACTGGTGGTGGGAGATGGGCCCCGACCTGCGGTTCACCTTTGTGTCGGACCGCCTCGAGGCCGTGATGGGGCTTCCGGTGACTTCGCTGGTCGGCAAGCGCCGCAACGAGGTGCCGCGCAGCGACTACGACAATCCGGCTTGGCGCGACCATCTCGACGACCTCGAAAACCGACGGCCGTTCCGTAATTTCGAGACCACGGTCATCGACGCTTCGGGCGCCTCGCGGCCGGTGATGATCAGTGGCACGCCCAAGTTCGCCGCCGACGGAACCTTCGAGGGCTATATCGGTGTCGGGCACGACCTGACGGAGTTGCGTCGCCATGAACGCGAGGCTTCGACGACGGCGGCCAATCTCGAATCGATCCTGGACAACATCGAGCAGGGCGTCGTGCTGTTCGACGCCCAGTACAGGATCGTCTCCTACAACCGTCGTCTCGCCGAGTGGCTCGAGATCGACCGCGACGTTCGCGGCCTGTCCTACGAGGAGGTGCTGCGCGGCCTGGCGAAGCGTGGCGAATACGGCCCGGACGATGCCGAGGCGGCGGTCGCCCTCCGCCTAAAACTCCTCCGCGCCGGCGAGCGTGCCGTGATCGAGCGCAAGCGGCCCGACGGCCGGACGATGTCGGTAAGCTACAATCCCCTGCCTGGCGGCGGCGGTGTCATGACCTACTCGGACGTGACCGAGGCGCGCGACCGCGAATCCCGACTGCAGGAGAGCGAAGCGGGGTTCCGCTATCTCTTCAGGCATTCGCCTATGCCGATGTGGGTCTATTCCATCGGCTCCCACGACATCCTCGAAGTCAACGACGCCGCCGTGGCCGCCTACGGCTATTCGCGCGAGGAGTTCCTCGCCCTCAACCTGTTCGATCTGCGTCCGCCGGAGGAGGGCGACCGTCTGCGCACCTACCTGCAGGGCCGCTCGGCCTCGCAGCTCAATGCCGGCGAATGGCAGCATCGCCACAAGGACGGCAAGATCGTCGACGTCGAAGTCTATCTTCACGACATCGAGTTCAATGGCCAGTCGGCGCGACTTGCGCTGCTGATGGACATCACCGATCGCAAGCGCCTGGAGCGTCAGAGCCAGCGCATCTTCGAGACGTCGGAAGACCTGATGCTGGTGAGCGACAGCTACGGTCGCTTCATCCAGGTCAGCCCGAGCAGCCAGCGAGTGCTGGGCTATCGGCCCGACGAGATGGTCGGCCACGGCGGCCAGGAGTTTTTGGTCGCGGAGGACCTCGAGTCCAACCGCGAGGAGATGCGGCTTGCCCGTCGGGGCGAGGCGGTGAGGCGCTTCCGTGCCCGCTTCCGTCACAAGGACGGCCGGGTCGTCCCGCTCGCCTGGGTCTCGACCTGGTCGAATTCGGACCGTCGCCACTACTTCATCGGCCGCGACATGACGGAATACGACAATACCGCCGCCACCCTGCGCCAGGCGGTGAAGATGGACGCGATCGGCCAGCTCA
>JAKFVH010000239.1 GCA_021732285.1 Reyranella sp.
AACGACACGCCGGTCTGGTATTCGAGGCCGCGATACTCGACGGGGTCGAGGGTGAGCGGCAGGTCCTCGTCGGCGGCATGGATGAGCTTCACCACCTCAGCAAGCCGCGCCGCTTCTGCGGCGGCCGCCGCCGGCAGCTTGAGCGCGGTCAGCTTGGCGATGCCACGCCCGGCGGGTCCGGCGGCGCCCAGCAGGCCCGCGAACAAATCGACGGCCTTCTTGGCCTCGCCCAGCGCCTTGGCGATGCCGCCCTCGTCCTTGCGGTCGAGCGCGCGGCGTACGCGGCGCAGCGTGTCGGCCGGCAGCTTCAGGCCGGCGCCGACCGCCGCCACCAGGGTCGGCAGGTTGAGGTCGACCGAGAGCTCGGCCACGCCAATGGCGCGCAGCGCATCGACCGCCAGCAGGACGGCCTCGGCGTCGGCCTCGGCCGAATCGACCCCGATCAGCTCGGTGCCGACCTGGGCGAACTGGCGCTCGGGCTTGAGGGCGCCGCCGCGCACGCGGATCACGTTGCCGCCGTAGGACAGCCGCAGCGGACGCGGCTCGTGCTTCAGGCGGGTGACGGCGATGCGCGCCACCTGCACGGTCATGTCGGGCCGCACGCCCATCATGCGCTGCGACACCGGATCCATCAGCCGGAAGGTCTGCGGCGCCAGCGCCGCACCCGGCCCGCCCAGCAGCGATTCCTCGAACTCGACCAGCGGCGGCTTAACGCGCTCGTAACCGAAGGCGGCGAAGCGCTCGATGGCGACGTCGATGGCGCGCGCCTCGCGCGCCGCGTCGGGCGGCAGCAGGTCGGCGAGGCCGGCAGGCAGGAGGCCGCGATGGTTGTTGTCGTTGGCGGTCATGGGCTGGTGCTTGTAGCCCATCGGCCTCCGGACAGTCAGGTGGTTTGCCGGGGATTCTCAATTGCGAATAAGTCGCAATTGCCATAGCATGCAAGGCGCCGTGCGCCCGGACACCACCACTCTCTTCATCGAGCACCGCCGCTCGCTCATCGACTATGCCACGCGCATCGTCGGCTCGCGGGCGCAGGCCGAGGACGTGGTGCAGGAAGCCTGGCTGCGCTTCGACGAGGTGTCGCGCCAGCGGCTGCTCGACGAGCCGCTGAGCTACCTCTACCGGATCGTTCGCAACCTCGCGCTCGACGGCCGACGCAGCCAGACGCGCGAGGAGCGCTACCTGCTGCGCGGCGCCGATCGTCTGGCCGAGGGCGTGGCCGAGGACCGGCCCTCGCCGGAAGCCGAGGCGGTCGATCGAGGCGAATTGCGCGCAGTGCAGGCGGCCCTGCTCGAGCTGCCCGAGCGCACGCGCATTGCACTGGAGATGCATCGCTTCGGTGGCGCCACCCTCAGCGACATCGCCGATTTCCTCGACATTTCCGTCGGCCTCGCCCACGCCCTGGTGCACGATGGACTGGAGCATTGCCGGGCGCGGTTGATGCGCCGCAAGCCCGAGTGAGATCGGCGCAAAACTTCTGAAAATCGTCCCGGTCGCCGTCGTGTAAGGAGGTGAGGGAAGATCCAGAGGCATGGGCAAGGCACCGATTCCGGCGAACCGCGACACTCCAGCGACAGCCGGCGACTGGCTGATCGCGCTCGGAGAGCAGCCGGCGAACGAGCAACTGCGCGCCCGCTTCGAGGCCTGGCTGGCGGCTAGTCCCGACCATCGGCGCGATTGGGCGGAGGTCGCGCGCACCGCCGAGGTGCTGGGCCACGCCGAACCGGCTCATCGTCACGAGTGGGGCGAGTTCGTTCGTCGGCGCAAGGCTGAACGTGCAGCGGCGTCCCAGGCCGCGACCGCCGGCCATCGCCGCCGTCGGGTGGTCGGCCTGGCCGTGCTCGCCGCCGCGGCATGCCTTGCCTTCGTCTTTGGTGGCAACCTCATGCTGCGCATTGAGGCTGACCATGTGACGGCGACGGCCGAGCAGCGCCGCGTGCAACTCGCCGACGGAACGGTCGTCCTGCTCGGGCCGGAGAGCGCCATCGACGTCGCCTACGGCGAGGGGGCGCGTGGCGTCCGACTGCTGAAGGGCAGGGCCTATTTCGAGGTCGCGGCCGAGCGGCGGCCCTTTGCCGTCCAGGCACGCGACGTCGAAGCGCGCGACATCGGCACGGCATTCGATGTCGTTCTCAATGCCCACGGCGTCGACGTCGCGGTGCGCGACGGCATCGTCGATGTCAGCGGCGCGGCGGTCGCCGAGCGGCTCGAAGCCGGCGACTGGGTGCGCGTCACGGCGAGAGGCCGGGTCGAGCGCGGCCGCATGCCGGCCGATCAGGTAGCGTCGTGGATGCAGGGCCAGCTTGTCGTGAAGAACCGGCCGGTCGGCGAGGTCGTCGACGCGCTGCGGCCGTACGTCGACGGTCTCGTCGTGCTGCGCGGGGCCACGCTCGCGGGTCAACCGCTGACCGGCGTGTACAATCTCTCCGATCCTGTCGAGGCGTTGCGTGCGGTGGCGCGCGCGCAGGGCGCGACGCTGCATCGTATATCGCCGTGGCTCATCGTGATCTCAGGCGATTGATCGTCGTGCGCGAGAAAATTTGAAAATGGAGTCTGCCGCCGTCGTGTCGTGAGTGAAGGGGACGACACGAGATGCGGACGATCACGGTGACGGTGCTGGCGGCAGGCCTTGCGTTGACGGGCATCATGCCGGCGGCATGGGCGCAGCAGCAGGAAGGACAGGTGGCGCCGGCACAGCGCGCGCGCACGTTCGACATCCCGCCGCAGTCGCTGACCGACGGCCTCACTCTGTTCGGCCGCCAGAGCGGCCTGCAGATCTCGGTGCACGGCGATCTCGTGCGTGGGCTCATGACGCCCGGCGTCAGCGGCCTCATGACGCCGGAGCAGGCGCTCGCCCGACTGCTCGCCGGCAGCGGCCTCGTCTTCTCGATCAGCGGCGGCAGCACCGTCACCCTGCAGAAGCCCGGCGCCGGTGTTGCGCCGGGCGCCATCCAGCTCGATCCCGTGCAGGTGCAGGGCTATCCGGTGCCGCAGCAGGCGCTGATCGACAACATCCCGCCTCCTTATGCCGGAGGCCAGGTCGCGACCGGCGGCCAGGTCGGCCTGCTCGGCAACCGCCCGGTGATGGACACGCCGTTCAACCAGACGAGCTACACCGCCAAGAAAGTCCAGGACCAGCAGGCAAGGACGGTGAGGGATGTGCTGGCCGACGATCCGTCGGTGCGCGGCTATTTTCCCGACGGCAGCATCGGCAACGACGAGTTGCGCATTCGCGGCTTTTCGGTCGCCGCCGCCAGCACCGCCTACAACGGCCTCTTCGGCATCCTGCCGTATTCCACGATCATGCCGGAGCTCGCCGAGCGCATCGAGGTCCTGAAGGGCCCCAATGCGCTGCTCACCGGCATGGCGCCGCAATCGACCATCGGCGGCGTGGTCAACGTTGTCCCGAAGCGAGCGCCCGAGGAGCCGCTGACCCAGCTCACGGTCGGCTACAACTCGACGGCCCAGTTCGGCGGCCATGCCGACGTCGCGCGCCGCTTCGGCAATGACAAGCAATTCGGCGTGCGTTTCAACGGCGTGTTCCGCGCCGGTCAGACGGCGATCGACGGCAACTCCGACCAACGCTCGCTCGCCAATCTCGGCCTCGACCTCCGAGGCGATCACGTGCGGCTCTCGGCCGATCTCGGCTATCAGTACCAGTACATCGGCGGCATGGTTCCGTATCTGGGGGTGGCCGATGGCGTGCCGCTGCCCTACGCGCCCGACGCGCGCAAGAACTGGGGGCAGCCGTGGGGCAACATCAGCCGCAAGGACCTGTTCGGCGTGATCCGCGGCGAAGTCGATCTGACCGAGCGCATCACCGCCTATGCCGCCTTCGGCGCCCACGACTTCCGGTTGGGCATCCTGTCGGGTGGCCCGATCGTCACCGCCAGCAACTTCAGCGGCACCGCCACCGCGACGCCAAGCAACATCAGCCAGTACTACCAGTTCCTGAGCGGCGAGACCGGCATCCGCGGGCTGGTCGACACCGGCCCGATCGGCCACGAGTTCGCGCTGGTCGGCACGATGTTCCAGCAGATGACCGGAATCGCCACGGTCAACGGCACGCCCTACACAACCAATATCTACAATCCCAACATCATCGCGCCGCCGGCGATCCCCACCGGCGCTGCCAACAAGACCGGCACGATGAACCTCAACAGCTTCGCCATCGCCGACACGCTGACGGCGGCGGACAAGCGCATCCAGCTCACGGCGGGCGTTCGCCTGCAGCAGGTCCAGTCGGCGAACTTCAATCCGCTGACCGGCGTCCAGACGTCGACCTACGATCAAAGCGTCTGGAGTCCGTCGGTCGCGCTTGTCTTCAAGCCGTGGGAGAACGTCTCGGTCTACGGCAACTTCATCCAGGGCCTGCAGCCGGGCTCCGTGGTCGGTCCGACTTTCGCCAATGCCGGCACGATCTTTCCGCCCTTCGTGTCGACCCAGTACGAAGCTGGCGTGAAGGTCGACTGGGGCAAGCTCACCACCACCGCGAGCCTGTTCCAGATCAGCCAGCCCAGCGTCATCACCAACGTTGCCAGCAACACGCAGGTCCTGGCGGGCCAGCAGGTCAACCAGGGCCTCGAGCTCAACTTCTTCGGTGAGCCGACGCCGGGCTTCCGTGTGCTGGGCGGCGCCATGTTCCTCAACGCGGTGCTCACCCAGACCCAGGGCGGCACGACCAATGGCTGGATCGCGCCTTTCTCGCCAGGCGCACAGTTCAACCTCGGGGCGGAGTGGGACCTGCCCTTCGCACGCGGCCTGACGGTGAACGGCCGCGTCACCTATACGGGCTCGCAGTTCATCGACACGACCTTCCCTCGTCGCAACCTGGCGGAATGGACACGCGTCGACGCCGGTCTCCGCTATGTGTTCGACAATGCAAGCAGCCCGACCGGCAAGCCCGTCGCTCTCCGCTTCTTCGTGGAGAATCTGTTGGACAACGACTATTGGGCAAACGGTTTCGCCGCGATCACGTTGTCGCTGGGCACACCGCGCACCTTCCGCTTGGCGCTGACGACCGATTTCTAGAGGAAAACGCGGCCGGGCAGAGGGCGAAAATCGCTCGCAGATCGGGTCGGAAAATAATGAAAAAACAGCCCTCTCGTTCGTCATAGGGGTGAGGGTTCGGGCGTCTCGTTCGTCATAGGAGTAGGGGCGGCGGCTGGCTCGGCCCCTATTCGGCGCTTCTGGCGCCGAAACGGGCGATTGGCGAACACCAAGGAGCAGATCGAGTTGCAACGCACCTTGCAGCGCGCGGGAGCCACGAAGGCGGTCCCGATCATCGTGCGTCTGGTCGCGGCCATCGGCGGCGGCTACGCCGTCTCGGCCGGCCTGGCTGCCCTGGCCGCGCGTGTCTTGCCGGCGACGACGGCGATTCCGCGCAGCGAAGCCGTCGTCCTGGCCTCGATGCTGGCCTTCCTGGTCTATCTCGGCCTGCTGATCTGGGGCTTTGCCGAGCCGAGCCTGGCCCGCCTTTGTCTTATCCTCGTCATCGTCGGGATCGTTTCCTGGGGTGGGGCCTTCGGCCTCGTGCGCCTGGCGAGCGGAGGCTGACGTGGAGCAGGGCTTCCGCGCCTCGATGAACTGGCTGCACACCTGGGCCGGCGTCGTGCTGGGCGGCCTGCTGTTCGCGATCTTCTGGATGGGCACGCTCTCGGTGTTCGATCGCGAGATCGACCGCTGGATGGCGCCGATGATCCGGCTTCCGGCAGCCGAGAAGACGTTCTCGCTCGAGGTGCTGCGGCCGATGTACGAAGCCGCGGCAGCCGCGAAGTCGCCGACCTTCAGCGTCGGGCTGCCGACCGAGCGCGATGCCGCGATACGGGTGTTGTGGCGGGACCAGTCGGGCCCCGTCTATCGCGTCGTCGATCCTCGCACCGGCACGATTCTGCCCGACCCGGGGACGCTGGCCGGCACGCGCTTCATCTTTCCATTTCATTACATGCTGCACATCCGCTTCCAGGACATCGGTTACTGGCTGGTCGGATTGGCCGGCATGGCGATGATGGCGCTGTGCGTCTCCGGCGTGATCATCCATCGCCGGATCTTCGCCGACTTCTTCACCTTCCGTCCCGACAGGAAGCCGCGCCGCCTGATCCTCGACCTGCACAATGTGACAGGCGTGCTCGGCCTGCCGTTCCATTTCCTGATCAGCCTGTCGGGGCTGGTCATCTTCTGGGCGACCTATTTCCCGAGCTCCTGGCAGGTCACCTACGACGGCAACCGGCCGGCGTTCTTCGCCGACGCCTACGGCAACGTCATCCCGAAGCGGACGGGCGAGCCCGGCGGCTTGGCCTCGTTCGACGCCATGGCCGCCGAGGCGCGGCGCCTGTGGGACGGCTCGGCACTGCGCTACGTCTTCGTCCGCAATCCCGGTGATGCAAAGTCCGTGATGCAGATCGGCCGCCTCGACGAAGGCATCGTCAGCAGCACCTACGACGCGGCCTATTTCGACGGGCCGACCGGTGCCTTGATCAGTCACCGCACCGGCACGCCGCCGGTGATGAGCACGCAACGCTTCCTGTCGGGCCTGCACTTCATCCAGTTCCATCACTGGAGCCTGCGCTGGATCTATTTCGGCCTGGGATTGGCGGGCTGCGTGCTGATCGCGACCGGCTATCTGTTCTGGCTGGAATCTCGCCGCAAGAAGCATGCGCAACTCGGCTTGAAAGGCGTGCGCATCGTCGAGGGGCTCGCCATCGGCTCGGTCACCGGCATGTTGATCGCCACGGCAGCCTTCTTCGTCGTCAACCGGCTGCTGCCGCTCGGCGCCAGTGCGCTGGGCCAGGATCGCCCCGCGCTGGAAGTCTGGACCTTCTATCTCGTCTGGCTGGCGAGCTTCGTCCACGCCTGGGTACGGCCGCAGCGCGCCTGGATGGAGCAGTGCTGGACCCTGGCCGCGCTGGCGTCCGCTGCGGTGTTGCTCAACTGGATCACCACCGGCGATCATCTGCTGCGCGCCCTGTCGCATCGCCATCTCTGGCCGATCGCCGGCATGGACATCCTCCTGCTGACTGGTGCTGCCATCGCCACCGTCGCAGCGCTGCGCCTCAGCCGGCTGTCACGCGTCGCACAGGTGCGTCATGCCTGAGGCGATGCTGCTGCTTGCGATCTTTGCCGCTGCCTATCTCGGCTTTGCCGCGCTGGCGATCAGCCAGGACCGCCATTGGCACCATCTCGGCGGCGGCCGGCATTGCCCACGTCGCGCCTGCTTGGTGTTGCGCGGTATCGGCTGGGCGCTGCTGTTCGTTGCGCTGGCGCTGTCGCTGGTGCGCGATGGTGCCAGCTTCGGTTCGCTGCTGTGGGCCACCGTTATCACCATCGGCGCGCTCTCGGTCGTCGCCACCCTGTCGTGGCGGGTGCACTGGCTGCGTCCGATGGCGCGTCTCGTTCAACATCTCGGCTGAGGTCGGCTCCTTCATGCGTCTTTTTCTCGTGATCTTCCTGCTTCTGTTTTCACCGGTGCTGGCCTTCGCCCAGGCCAATGGCTCGGCCGTGGAAACGCCAGCTGCGACGGCAGCGTCGCCGGCGCCCGCGCCGGAGGCAGTGGCTCAGCCTTCGCCGGCGACGCCTTCGCCCGCTGCCGCGGCCGTGAGCCCGTCGATCCTGCCCAAGGACCTGTCGGTGTGGGGCATGTTCATGGCTGCCGACTGGCTGGTGCAGTCGGTGATGATTGGCCTCGCCGTCGCCTCGGTCGTGACCTGGACGGTGTTCGTCGCCAAGAGCCTCGAGCTTGGCGCCGCGTTCCGCCGCCAGCGCGCCGTCCTGCTGGCCGTCGGCGGCGCGGTGTCGCTCGACGATGCGCCGGCCAGCCCGCTGGTGGCGGCGGCCCAGGCCGAACGGCGGCTGTCGGCCGATGCCGTGGGCGACCGCGAGGGCCTTAAGGAACGCGTGGCCTCGCGGCTCGAGCGGCTCGAGGCGGCGGCCGGCCGCAGCATGCTGAAGGGGACGGGCGTGCTCGCAACCATCGGCGCCACGGCGCCGTTCGTCGGCCTGTTCGGCACGGTGTGGGGCATCATGAACTCCTTCATCGGCATCTCGCGCTCGCAGACCACCAACCTCGCGGTCGTGGCGCCGGGCATCGCCGAGGCGCTGCTCGCCACCGCGCTCGGCCTTGCCGCGGCCATTCCTGCCGTCGTGATCTACAACCACTTCTCGCGCCGCATCGCCGCCTATCGCGCGCTGGTCGGCGACACCTCGGCCGCCGTGCTGCGCCTGGTGTCGCGCGATCTCGGGAGGAGGCCATGACGCATTGCTGTCACCCCGAGCGAAGCGAAGGGCCTTTGAGGCCCCAGGAAAGTTCCCTCGGGCTTCGCCCTCGGGATGACAGGAGCCGTCAATGTCAGTGAAGCTCGACCACGGCGAGGACGAGCTCGCCGAGACCCATGAGATCAACGTCACGCCGTTCATCGACGTGATGCTGGTGCTGCTGATCATCTTCATGGTGGCGGCCCCGCTTGCCACCGTCGACGTGCCGGTCGAGCTGCCGTCGTCGACCGCCGAGCGCCAGACCAAGCCGGAGACGCCGCTCTATCTCACGCTCAAGAGCGACCTGTCGTTCGTGCTGAAGGACAAGCCGGTGACGCGCGGAGATCTCGCCAAGGCGCTCGACGAGGCGACGGGCGGCAAGAAGGACGAGCGCGTCTTCCTGCGCGCCGACAAGAGCGTGCCCTATGGCGAGCTGATGCAGGGCATGAACCTGCTGCGCTCCGCTGGCTACCTTAAGGTCGCGCTGGTCGGGTTGGAGCAATGAGGGACTGGGTCCGCTGGTCCGGCAGCTTCCTCTTCGTGCTGGGGCTGCATGCCGGCGCGGTCGGGCTGGCGCTCGGTTGGACCCACGCCGAGGCGCCCTATGCGCCGCCGCCTGCCGCGGTGATGCTGGACATGGCGCCGCTGCCGGCAGCGCCGCAGGCGACGCCGACCGAGGCGCCGCCGGCCCCGGATCTCAGCGAAGCGGTGCCCGATCCCTCCGAGCCGCCGCCGGTCGACCTCAAGCCGCCGAAGATCGAGGTCGAGCTGGCCGAGCCGCCGCCGCCGGTCGAGATCCCGAAAGCCGAAGTGGTGCTGCCGGCGCCCGAGCCGCCGCCACCGCTCGACCTGAAGCCGCCGGAGAAACCGAAGCCGGTCGAAAAGCCAAAGCCGCCGCAACCCAAGCCGAAATCCGTCGCGGCTGCGCCGCAGGCCGCGCCCGATCAGACCGAGCGTGCCGCCGCACCGGCGCCGGGCGCCACACCTGAGCCGCCGTCGGCCTCGCTGCCGACGTGGAAGGGGCTGCTGCTGCGACATCTGGAGCGCCACAAGCGCTATCCCGGCGATGCGCAGCGCGCGCGCCACGAGGGCGTCGTCTACGTGCGCTTCACCATGAGTCGTGATGGCCGCGTGCTGGCGGCGCGCATCGAGCGGGCCACCGGCGTGGTTTCGCTCGACCAGGAAGGGCTCGACCTGCTGCAGCGCGCCCAGCCACTGCCGCCATTGCCGTCGGATCAGCCGGGCGAGAGCCTCGAACTGCTGGTGCCGGTGCAGTTCTATCTCAAGCGGTGAGCATGACGGCGCTCGAAGCCCTCTGCGTGCAGCGCGGCCTGCGGCTCACCGAGCATCGGCGCATCGTTCTGGAGGTGCTGGAGGCGTCGGACGATCATCCCTGTGTGCGCGAGATCCACCGCCGCGCCACCAACGGTCATCGCATCGGCATCGCCACCGTCTACCGCACGCTCAACACCTTGGTCGAAGCGGGCATGGTGAAGCGCCAGGTGTTCCCCGACGGCAAGGCGCACTATGAGCGGGCCGGCCGGCCCTCGCATCCACACCTGATCGACGTGGCGACGGGGGCGATCGTCGAGATCGATGATGCAGACCTCCAGCCGCTGCTCGAGGAAGAGGCGCAGCGGCTTGGCTACCGTCTGGTCGAATACAGCCTGACGCTGTTCGCGCGGTCGGAGCGCTGAAAAAGGGCGGTCGCGAAAACCAAGCTCATCCGAGCGGCAAGGAATCTCGTTAGCGCCAGCGCCTCAGTCGGCCCAAATAAATCGAGCGCTTCGATGGGCGCGCAGGGAATGGATTTTTCCCTGTGCGTTCCAACCGGAGCAGATCTTGCCAAGACGCTGCGGCCGATCCTTGTGGCGATTGAATCGGCCCCCACATCATGCGACGCAACTCGCCACGGACGTGAGGAAGCGATGCCAGACTCAGTGATCGCCGAGACGGCGGATTTCGATGTCGGTTCAATCGTCGCCGGGCTGCGGCAGTCGCGCGACGTGCTGCACAACGTCCGCTATCGCGGGCCGGTGCGGCCGCCGCCATCGCGCGAGGCCATCGTCGAGACGCTCGGCCAGCTCACCATGGCGCTCTTCCCGGCCCACTACGGCAAGCTCGGCAACGGCGGCGGCTCGGTGACGCCCGAAATGATCGACGACTTCGTCGCCAGGGTGCTGAAGCGGGCGCTGCCGGAGCTTGTCGAGCATCTGCGCGGCACACTGCCCTTCGGCTCGGAAGAGGTGCTGTCGGGCGAGGACCTGTCGCGCCGGGCGCGCGGCATCACCGCCGAGTTCGCCGCCACCTTGCCGGAGATCCGCGGGCTGCTGGTGGGCGACCTGCGCGCCGCCTATGCCGGCGATCCCGCCGCGACCGGCTACTCCGAGATCCTGCTGGTCTATCCCGGGATGACGGCGATCATCCACCATCGGCTGGCGCATGCGCTGCACCGGCTCGGCGCCCGCTTCCTCGCGCGCTACATCAGCGAGATCGCCCATTCGCTCACCGGCATCGATATCCATCCGGGGGCGCAGATCGGCGGCAGCTTCTTCATCGACCACGGCACCGGCGTCGTCGTCGGCGAGACCGGCGTGATCGGCGAGCGGGTGCGCCTGTACCAGGCCGTGACGCTCGGCGCGCGCAGCTTCCCCGCCGACGAGACGGGCACGCTGATCAAGGGGCGGTTGCGCCATCCCATCGTCGAGGACGACGTCGTGATCTATGCCGGCGCCACCGTGCTGGGCCGCATCACCGTGGGACGCGGCTCGACGATCGGCGGCGGCGTGTGGCT
>JAKFVH010000067.1 GCA_021732285.1 Reyranella sp.
GGTCGGCGAGATCGTGGTCGGTCGGCGCCACGACCAGCGAGGAGCCCGGCAGGGTGCGCAGGATCTCGCCCATGCGCGGCCGCGCCTTCAGCATGGCGATGCTGCCGGCCGCCAGATGGCAGACGTTCGGCGCGCAGTAGCCTTCGGGCGTGAATTCCGGATCGAGCTCGGCGGCCGTCTGGCAGCTGCGCACGATCTGCACGTCGGTGATCAGGTCGACCAGGTAGTCGATGGTGGCCTCGTGCGAGGCAAGCCCCATCGCATGCGTGCAGGCGAGTGCCAGGCCCAGTGTGAACTCGGCCTTGCTGAGCCAGCAATAGAGCTGGTGCCAGAACAGCCAGCGCGCCACCGGATCGGCGAGGGACTCGGTGAGGAAGACGCGGTCCCAGGGGATCAGCACGTCGTCGAGCCACATCTGGCCGTCGAGCTCGTCGAAGCGGGCGCTGAGTGGGGCGGAGAACGGGTTGGGATCGCGCGCCGCGGGCTTGCGGCAGACCACGGTGACGCCGGGCGCGTTGACCGCGACGACGAAGGTGGCGCGATGGCCCTTGTAGTCGACGCCATTGTGGGCGCCGATATAGACGTCGTGGGCGAAGGCCGGGCTGGTATGCATGCCGATCTTGCCGCGGATCACCAGGCCCTTGTCGGTCTCCTCGACGATCCTGAGCGCCATCCGTTCGGCGGGATCCTCGCGCAGGCGATAACCGATGGTCGCCGCACCGGCGGCGAAGGTGAGGAAGCGGCCGGTGCGCGCGATCAGCGCGCGATAGGCCTCGGCGTTGGCGCGCTGCTCGGGCGAGGCGTTGTGCTGGTTGACCACGGTCTGCACGCCCATGGCGATCAGATGGCCGTAGGCCGGCGTATGGGTGATGTTGCCGGCGCTGAGGAAGGTGGTGGCGGAGAAGCAGCGGCCCATGCGCGCGAGATCCTGGGCGGTGCGCGGCACCATGTAGCCCACCGGCACGCGGCAACCATCCTTGTCCGATGGCGTGAACAGGGTGTCCTGCCACTTCGGATCGAAGTGCCGGTCGTACCAGGCGACGTATTCCTCGACCATCGCCTGCGTCGTCGGATGCGTCGTCACGTCCTCGACCGAGCCCTCGCCCAGGACGAAGACGCGCCGTCCGTCGCGCAGGCTCTCCCGGTAGTCGGCCCCTGTTCGCATCGACGACATGTCCCGCCTCCCTTTCGGCGCCAGCGAAACCCTAGTCAGGCCATTGACATAACGAAACGATCAAAGCGAGCATAAGACGCATAACCAGCCGTTATGGAGCGCCCAATGGCAGCGATGGCGGAAGCGACCCAGCAGGCGACCGGCGAGCGCGAGCTCGCGGCCCGGCTGCGCAAGGTCAATCTCGACCTTCTGCCGGTGCTGCATGAATTGCTGCGCACCAAGAGCGTCACGCGCACGGCGCAGTCCTTCAACATGACGCAGCCCGCGGTGAGCCGGGCCTTGCGGCAGCTGCGCGGCGCCCTGGACGATCAGATCCTGGTGTCCTCCGGCCGCACTGCGCACCTCACCGACCGAGCCGAGACACTGGCCGGGCCGCTCGCCCGCACGCTGGGCGAGCTCGACCTGCTGCTGAAGCCCGCGGGCCCGTTCGACCCCGCGATCGAGCCGGTGCATCTGGTGATCAACACCGCCGACTATGTGGCCCAGCTCCTGGCGCCGGTCCTGACAAGCATCTGCGCCCGTGAGGCGCCGCATGTCGTGCTGGAGTTCACCTGGCTGTCCACGCGCAACGCCGAGGATCTGGCGATGGTCGACTTCATGATCGGGCCGCGCGCCTTCGGCCAGACCCTGGGCAAGCGCGTGGGTTCGCTGCCACTGTGGCGCGACGAGATGGTGTGCGTGGCTTCCGCCGCCAATCGCGCCGTGCCGGCGCGGCTGACGCCCGCGCAGTTCCAGGCGATGCGCTACGTCGCCTTCCGCCGCGGCCTGCACGTGCCGCAGGACGTGCAGATCCAGATCCAGCCGACCTCGCCGCTCGAGGTGGCGCCGGTCTGCACTGTTCCCAATTTCCTGGTGCTGGGCGCGATCGTCGCCCAGTCCGACTGCGTCGCCCTGGTGCCGCGCAAGGTGGCGCGCGCGCTCGCCCGCGCCGAGCGGCTGCGCATCGTCGAGATCGCCTATCCGGGCAAGCAGCTCCACATCGACGCCTACTGGAGCCTCGCCACCAACGGCCGCCGCGGCCGCGCCTGGTTCCGCGACCTTTTAGCCCGCGCGGTGGCGGAGCTGCCGTGATGGGAGCGCGGGCCTCCGGCCCGCTCATGCTCTTCCGGACCGCGAGCTTCCAGCTCGCTCATGATCATGAGCGCGCAAGATGCGCGCGGTCCGGAAGACGAAGAGCATGAGCGGGCCGGAGGCCCGCGCTCCCGTCTCACCGCTTCGGATCGGTGAGGTCCTCGAATTCCTTGAGGTGGCTCGGCGCCCAGCGGTGGTCGCGGGCCCGCTCGATCCAGCGATTGAGCCAGGGCCAGCGGCGGCGCGCGGCCTTGACCCACAGGCGGCCGGTCTCGAACTCGGTGGCGAGCAGGTAGAGAGCGATCACGAAGAAGAGCCAGCCCTGCAGGATCGGCAAGAGGCCGCCCACCACCGACATGATCAGGCAGGCAATGATCGCGATGGCCATCAAGGGCTTGCGCATCAACTCTTCCTCATCTCCTCCCCCGTTACGGGGAGGATACAGGAGGGGGAAAGCCTCAAAGACGATCTCTCGAGGGAAGAGATCACCATGATCTGAAACTAGCCGACACCCAACCTGTGGCCTGCCACCTCCCTGCCCTCCCCCGTATGACGGGGGAGGAGATGACGCGGCGGTGCTAGAGATGAATCGGCTTCTCCCACGCCGCAAGCGCGGCTTCCTTCATCGCCTCGTTGACCGTGGGATGGGCGTGGCAGACGCGACCGATATCCTCGGCCGAGGCCGAGAACTCCATGGCGAGACCCGCTTCGGCGATCATGGTGCCGGCTTCGGCGCCGATGATGTGGACGCCCAAGACCTTGTCGGTCGCCTTGTCGGCTAAAACCTTCACGAAGCCCTCCGTCGCGCCGTTGGCGCGGCTGCGTGGATCGGCGGTGAACGGATACTTGCCGATCTTGTAGGCAACGCCGGCCGCCTTGAGTTGTTCCTCGGTCTTGCCGACCCAAGCCACCTCAGGCTGGGTGTAGATGATCGAGGGCACGAGATCCCAGTTCACGTGGCCCTTCTGGCCGGCGATGGTTTCCACGCAGGCGACACCGTCCTCGCTCGCCTTGTGGGCCAGCATGGGGCCGTCGATCACGTCGCCGATGGCGTATATGCCGGGCACCGAGGTCTGGAAGTGCGCGTCGACCGCGATGCGGCCGTGGTCGCTCAGCTTCACGCCCGCCTTGTCGAGGCCGAGGCCCTCGATGAACGGCCGGCGGCCGATGCAGACCAGCACGATGTCGGCCTGCACGGTCTCCGTCGCACCGCCCTTGGACGGCTCGACCGTCAAGGTCACGCCCTGCCCGGACGCATCGGCCTTGGTCACCTTCGAGCCGAGCTTGAACGTCAGGCCTTGCTTGGCAAGCGCGCGCTGGAAATGCTTGGTGACCTCGTCGTCGACGCCGGGCGTGATGCGGTCGAGGAACTCGATCACCGTCACGTCCGCGCCGAGCCGCCGCCACACCGAGCCGAGCTCCAGGCCGATGATGCCGGCGCCGACCACGACCAGGTGCTTCGGCACCTCGGCGAGCTCGAGCGCGCCGGTCGATGACACGATCTTCTTCTCGTCGACCGTGACGCCGGGCAGTGGCGTCACTTCCGAGCCCGAAGCGATCAGGATGTTCTTGGTGGCGAGCGTGTCCTTCACCGCGCCGTCGTCGCCCAGCACCGACACCGCGCCGGCCTTGTCGATACGGCCGGTGCCCTGGAACGAGGTGATCTTGTTCTTGCGGAACAGGAAGGCGACGCCCTTGGTGGTGGCATCGACCACCTCGCCCTTGCGCTTCATCAGCTGGGCGAAATCGAGCTTGGGCGGCGACAGCACGATGCCGTGTTCGGCAAGATCGTGGCCCGCTTCCTCGAACAGGTGCGAGGACTGCAGCAGTGCCTTGGAGGGGATGCAGCCGACATTGAGGCAGGTGCCACCGAAGGTCGCGCGCTTCTCGACCATGGCCACCTTCATGCCGAGCTGGGCGGCGCGGATCGCCGCCACGTAGCCGCCCGGGCCGGCGCCGATCACGACGAGATCGAAGGTTTCGTTTGCCATCTACGTCTGTTCCTCATGCTCTTCCGGACCGCGCGCGTCCCCGCGCGCCTCATGAGCGCGCGGGGACGCGCGCGGTCCGGAAGACTAAACGCCCAGCAGCAGCCGTTCCGGATCCTCGATGCATTCCTTGACCCGCACCAGGAACAGCACGGCCTCGCGGCCGTCGATGATGCGATGGTCGTATGACACGGCGAGGTACATCATCGGCCGCACCTTGACCTCGCCGCCCACCACCATGGGGCGCTGCTGGATCTTGTGCATGCCGAGGATCGCCGACTGCGGCGGATTGAGGATCGGCGTCGACATCAGCGAGCCGTAGACACCGCCGTTGGAAATCGTGAACGTGCCGCCGGTCAGGTCGGCGATCGAGAGCTTGCCGTCGCGCGCCTTGCGGCCGAGCTCGCCGATGCCCTTTTCGACCTCGCCGAAGGACAAGGTGTCGGCATCACGTAGCACCGGCACGACCAGGCCCTGCGGCGTGCCGACGGCGACGCCGATGTCGTAGTAGTTCTTGTAGACGAGGTTGTCGCCCTCGATCTCGGCATTGACCGCCGGCAGCTCCTTCAGCCCCGCGATGCACGCCTTGACGAAGAACGACATGAAGCCCAGCCGCGCGCCGTGCTTCTTCTCGAAGTCCTCCTTCAGCCGGTCGCGCAGCGCCATCACGTTGGTCATGTCCACCTCGTTGAAGGTGGTCAGCATGGCCGCCGTGTTCTGCGCCTCCTTGAGGCGGTTGGCGATGGTGCGGCGCAGCCGCGTCATGCGCACCCGCTCCTCGCGGTCGGCGCGCGAGCGCGGGCCGGCCGGTACCGCCGGCTTGGCAGCGGCGGGCGCCGCCGGCGCCGGGATCGACGAGAGGGCGGCCATCACGTCGGCCTTGGTGGCGCGGCCGTCCTTGCCGGTCGGCTGGATGGCCGACGGCGCGACACCGGTCTCTTCGACCAGCTTGCGTGTGGCCGGGCCGGAGGCGGCGATATTGGCGTTGGCCGCAGCCGGAGCGACAACGGGAGCCGCGGGTGCAACGGGCGCCGGGCTCGGCGCTGGTGCGGGCTTCGGCGCGGCCGGTGCCGGTGCAGCGGCAGGCTTGGCCGCGGCCGCACCCGCGGCGCCGGCCTCGATGTGGCACAGCACGCCGCCCACCTGGACGGTGGCGCCTTCCTCGACGGCAAGATCGACCATGGTGCCGGCCACCGTGGCGTTCACCTCGACGGTGACCTTGTCGGTCTCCAGTTCGCACAGAGGCTGGTCGATGGTGACGGCGTCGCCCGCCTTGACCAGCCACTTGGCGACGGTCGCCTCGGTGACCGATTCGCCCAGTGCGGGGACCTTGATCTCGACGGCCATTTAAAAACCCTCCTCAGCGCGCGCTCAGCTGCCCACTCTCAGGCAATCGTCAGCGCGCGGTCGACCAGATCGGCCTGTTCCTTGACATGCGTGCGCGCCGAGCCGGTCGCCGGCGAGGCCGATTCCGGCCGGCCGATATAGACCGGCCGCGTCGACTTCACGTTGAGGCCGGCGAGCGCGCGTTCGATGCGGCGATCGGCGAAATGCCAGGCGCCCATGTTCTCGGGCTCCTCCTGGCACCACACCACCTCGGCATTGGGATACTGCGCCAGCCGCACGCCGAGCCGGCTGAACGGGAACGGATAGAGCTGTTCTATGCGCAGGATGGCGATGTCCTCGATCTTGCGCTTGCGGCGCTCGGCGACGAGGTCGAAGTAGACCTTGCCCGAGCACAGGATGACACGCCTGACCTTGGCGTCGTCGGCGAGCTGGTCGGTCTCCGCCAGGATGCGGCGGAACGACGTGTCCGGCCCAAAATCCTCCAGGCGCGAGACGCAGTCCTTGTGGCGCAAGAGCGACTTCGGCGTCATTACCACCAGCGGCTTGCGGAAGGAGCGGCGCATCTGGCGGCGCAGCGCGTGGAAGTAGTTGGCGGGCGTCGTCGGCACGACGACCTGCCAGTTGTCCTCGGCCGAGAGCTGCAGATAGCGCTCCAGGCGGGCCGAGCTGTGCTCCGGTCCCTGACCCTCGTAGCCATGCGGCAGCAGCATGACGAGGCCGTTCATGCGCAGCCACTTGCTCTCGCCCGAGCAGATGAACTGATCGATGATGACCTGCGCGCCGTTGGCGAAGTCGCCGAACTGCGCTTCCCACATCACAAGCGCATTGGGCTCGGCCGACGAATAGCCGTACTCGAAGCCCAGCACGCCCGCCTCGTTCAGCGGGCTGTCGATCACCTCGAAGCGCGCCTGCTCATCGGCCACGTGGTTCAGCGGGATGTACTTGCTCTCGTTGGTCTGGTCGACCAGCACCGAATGGCGCTGCGAGAAGGTGCCGCGGCCCGAATCCTGGCCGCTCAGCCGCACCGGCGTGCTTTCGGCCAGCAGCGTGCCGAAGGCCAGCGCCTCGCCGGTCGCCCAGTCGATGTTCTCGCCAGTGTCGATGGTCTTGCGCTTCTCCTGGAGCTGGCGGGCAATCTTGCGGTTGAGGTCGAAGCCTTTCGGCGCTTCGCTGAGCGCATGTCCCACCGCCGTCAGCCGCTCCATGTCGACAGCGGTCACACCCTTGCGGTCTTCCTCGCCCGGCGCGACCGTGAAGCCGGCCCAGCGACCTTCCAGCCAGTCGGCCTTGTTGGGCTTGTACTGGGTCGCGGCCTCGAGCGCCTTGTCGAGCTTCTCGCGCAATGCTGCGTCGAGCCCGGCCACGTCGGCCGGGGTGACCACGCCCTCGGCCTCGAGCCGCGCGGCATAGACCTCTTTCACCGTCTTGTGTGCGCCGATCTCCTTGTACATCAGCGGCTGGGTGAACATCGGCTCGTCCGACTCGTTGTGGCCGTGCCGGCGGTAGCAGAACATGTCGATAACGATGTCGCGCTTGAAGTGCTGGCGGTATTCGGTGGCGATGCGCGAGACGTGGACCACGGCCTCGGGATCGTCGCCGTTCACGTGCAGGATCGGCGCCTGCACGATCTTGGCGACCTCGGTGCAATAGGGTCCCGAGCGCGAGTAGGTCGGCAAGGTGGTGAAGCCGATCTGGTTGTTCACCACGTAGTGGATGGTACCGCCGATGCGATAGCCGCCGAGGTCGGAGAGATCGAGGCTCTCGGCCACCAGGCCCTGGCCCGCGAAGGCCGCGTCGCCGTGCATCAGGATCGCCATGACCTGGCTGCGATCGGTGTCGTTCCTCTGGTCCTGCTTGGCGCGGGCCTTGCCCAGCACCACGGGATTGACCGCCTCGAGATGCGAGGGGTTGGGCGACAGCGAGACGTGGATGGTGGTGCCGTCGAACTCGCGGTCGGCCGAAGCGCCGAGATGGTACTTCACGTCGCCCGAGCCGCGCATTTCCTCGGGCTGCGAAGAGCGGCCCTGGAACTCGGAGAACAGCGCCGTGTAGCTCTTGTGCAGGACGTGCACGAGGGTGTTGAGGCGGCCGCGATGGGGCATGCCGATCACGACGTCGCGGATGCCGAGCTGGCCGCCGCGCTTCAGGATCTGCTCGATGCCGGGGATCAGCGATTCGCCGCCGTCCAGGCCGAAGCGCTTCGTGCCGACGAACTTGACGCCGAGATAGCGCTCCAGGCCCTCGGCCTCGACGACGCGCTCGAGGATGGCGCGGCGGCCCTCGACGGTGAACTCGGTATGGTTCTCGATGTGCTCGATGCGCTCCTGGATCCACGCCTTCTGGTCGGGATCGGAGATGTGCATGTACTCGACGCCGATCTTGCCGCAGTAGGTCTTGCGCAGGCGGTCCCAGATCTGGCGCAGGGTCGCGGATTCGCCGAGGCCCAGCGAGCCGAAGATCAGGATCGGACGGTCCCAGTCGTTCTCGCCGAAACCGTAGGTCGCGGGATCGAGCTCGCGATGCAGTTCGCGCTTGATCAGGCCAAGCGGATCGAGGTCGGCCTCGAGATGGCCGCGGATGCGGTAGGAGCGGATCAGCAGGAAAGCGCGCGACGTATCATGCGCGGCGGCGCGGATTTCCTCCTCGGTCTTGCCGGCGAGAGCCGCCGGAGCGGCGCCATTGGCCTTGCCGCTTACTTGGCCGTTGCCCTTGACATTGCGGTTGGCCGGCGACGGCAAGGTCTCGGGATCGACCGCGCCGATCACCCGCGCGCCGTTGGGGGCCCAGGAGGCACCGCGCACCTCGGCCAGCACATCGCCCTTCTGCTCCGCCAGCGCCTCGAAGAAGGTGCGCCATTCGGCGTCGACGGCGTTCGCGTCGCCGAGGTAGCGCGCATAGAGCTCTTCGATGAACGGGGCATTGGCGCCGAACAGGAATGACGTCTGCTCTGCTCTCATTGGCCTTCTCTCCTCTTCCTCCTCTCCCCCGCTAGGGGGAGAGGACGGGTGAGGGGCTTGCGCACGATCTTCGGAGCCCCCTCACCTAACCTCTCCCCCTGGCGGGGGAGAGGAACATGATGTGGTGCTAGCCCTTCATGGCCTTCAGCATCTCCTCGCCCAAAGCGGCGGGAGAATCGGCGACCCTGATCCCTGCTGAACGCATGGCGTGGACCTTGAACTCGGCGGTGTCCTGACCGCCCGAGATCACGGCGCCGGCATGGCCCATGCGGCGACCCGGCGGGGCGGTGCGGCCAGCGATGAAGCCGACCACCGGCTTCCTGGTCTTGCTGGCCTTGATGAACTCGGCGCCCTTCACCTCGGCGTCGCCGCCGATCTCGCCGATCATGACGATGCCCTTGGTCTCGGGATCGGCCAGCAGCATTTCCAGGCATTCGACGAAGTTGGTGCCGTTCACGGGATCGCCGCCGATGCCGATGCAGGTCGTCTGGCCCAAGCCGACCGCGGTGGTCTGCGCCACCGCCTCGTAGGTGAGCGTGCCCGAGCGCGAGATGATGCCGATCGAGCCGCGCTTGTGGATATGGCCCGGCATGATGCCGATCTTGCACTCTTCCGGCGTGATGACGCCCGGGCAGTTCGGCCCGATCAGGCGCGACTTGGAGCCGGCCAGCACGCGCTTGACCTCGACCATGTCGAGCACCGGGATGCCCTCGGTGATGCAGACGACCAGCGGGATCTCCGCGTCGACCGCCTCGAGGATCGAATCGGCGGCGTAGGGCGCCGGCACGTAGATCACGCTCGCCGTGGCGCCGGTCTTGGCGACGGCCTCGGCCACGGTGTCGAACACCGGCAGGTCGAGATGGGTGGTGCCGCCCTTACCAGGCGTCACACCGCCCACCATCTTGGTGCCGTAGGCGATCGCCTGCTCGGAATGGAAGGTGCCCTGCGAGCCGGTAAAGCCCTGGCAGATCACCTTGGTGTTCTTGTCGACCAGAACGGCCATCAGCTTGCCTCCTTGACGGCCGTGACGATCTTTTCCGCGGCATCGGCGAGGTTCTCCGCCGACGTGATCTTCAGCCCCGATTCCTTCAGGATCTTCTTGCCCAGCTCGACGTTGGTGCCTTCCAGCCGCACCACCAGGGGCACGTGCAGGTTGACCTCGCGCGCCGCAGCGACCACGCCTTCGGCAATCACGTCGCAGCGCATGATGCCGCCGAAGATGTTGACCAGGATGCCCTCGACGTTGGGATCCTTGAGGATGATCTTGAAGGCTGCGGTCACGCGTTCCTTGGTGGCGCCGCCACCGACGTCCAGGAAGTTCGCAGGCTCGGCGCCATAGAGCTTGATGATGTCCATGGTGGCCATTGCAAGGCCCGCACCATTCACCATGCAGCCGATCTGGCCGTCGAGCTTGACGTAGTTCAGGGCGTACTTGGCGGCTTCGGTCTCGGAGGGATCCTCCTCGTCGACGTCGCGCAGGTCTTCGAGGTCCTTGTGACGCTCGAGCGCGTTGTCGTCGAAGTTCATCTTGGCGTCGAGGGCGAGCACGTCGCCGGCGCCGGTGACGACCAGCGGATTGATCTCGATCAGCGAGCAGTCGAGCTCGGTGAAGGCCTTGTAGAGGCCGCCCATCATCTTGACGAAGGCGCCGACCTGCTTGCCGCTCAGGCCTAGCGCAAAGGCGATCTTGCGACCCTCATAGGCCTGGAAGCCGGCCGCGGGATCGATCGCCTGCTCGACGATCTTCTCCGGATGGTCGTGCGCCACCGTCTCGATATCCATGCCGCCTTCCGTCGACGCGACGATGGCGACGCGGCCGATCGAGCGGTCGACCAGCATGGAGAGGTAGAGCTCGCGTTTGATGTCGCAGCCTTCCTCGATGTAGAGGCGCTTGACGGTCTTGCCGGCCGGCCCGGTCTGCTTGGTGACCAGCTCATGGCCCAGCATGGCCGCAGCGTACTGGCCGACTTCCTCGACCGACTTGGCGATGCGCACGCCGCCCTTGCCGTTGGGATCGTCCTTGAAGCGGCCCTTGCCCCTGCCGCCGGCGTGGATTTGCGCCTTCACGACGGTGACTTGGCCACCGAGCTTGCGGGCCACGTCCATGGCCTCGTCCTTGGTATAGGCCACACCGCCCTTGAGCAGCGGGACGGCGAATTTGGCCAGCAGGGCCTTGGCCTGATACTCGTGGATATTCATGAAAACCTGTTGCTCGGACTTCAGTTGCAAATCGCAACTGACAGGGGTCAGCGGCACTTTATGAGCGCCGCCGGCCCTTGGCAACGATGGACTGATGATCGTTTAGAGACGTTCGACGAAGGTCTACCCCTCCCCGGCCCTCCCCCGTATGACGGCTAGGCCATCTACACATTTTTGAAGGCCCATCCCTCGAAGAAGGTACGGAAGGTAGCTAATCCGTTGTGGAAGGTCACGGGTCCCGGAGGTTTGGCTTGGTATTCATGCC
>JAKFVH010000244.1 GCA_021732285.1 Reyranella sp.
GGCCGACGATGTACTTGGTGCCGGCATGGATCGACAGATCGCAGCCATGGTCGAACGGCTTGAAGTAGAGCGGCGTCGCCCAGGTGTTGTCGATCATCACCGTGGCGCCGTGCTTCTTGGCGACGGCTGCAATGGCGTCGACGTCCTGCACCTCGAAGGTCTGCGAGCCCGGCGCCTCGAGATAGACGACCTTGGTGTTGGGCTGGATCAGCTTCTCGATGCCGGCGCCGATCATGGGATCGAAAAACGTGGTCTCGACGCCGAAGTTCTTCAGCGTGGTGTTGGCGAAGCGCCGCGCCGGGCCGTAGGCGTTGTCGGTCAGCAGCATGTGATCGCCGGTCTTCAGGAAGCCCACGATCGCGCCGGTGACGGCGGCGAGGCCCGACTGCACGGCGATCGAGCGGTGCGCGCCCTCGATGGCGGCGACGGCATCCTCGAGCGCCTTCTGCGTCGGCGTGCCGTTGCGGCCGTAGCCGAAGCCCTCGAACGGCACGCGGTTCTCGAACTTCTCCATGGTCGGGGAGAGGATCGTCGAGGCGTGATAGACGGGCGGATTGACGATGCCGAAGTTGTTCGCGGGATCGCGGCCGGCGACGGCCAGAACTGTGTCGGGTCTGGTATAAGTTTTCTTTGCGGTCATGAACCTCACTATGGCACAGCCCTTACTTCGGCGGCCAGCGATAGACCTCCGGCCACAGCACGCGCGGATCGCGTAATTCCTTGCTTTCGCTGCGCACCGGGCGAAACCCTGCCTTGCGATAGGTGTCGAGCGCCTTGGGATGGTCGAGCGTGTTGGTGTTGAGGTCGATCCGCACGACGCCGCGCGCGAAGATGCGCTCGATGGCGCGGTCGAGCAGCCACGGGCCGATGCGCTGGCCGATGTAGGGGAGCGTCAGGCCGAAGAAGACGAGTTCGTCGCCGCCCAATTCGAAGTAGCCGACCAGGTCGCCGTCGTGGCGGGCGACATGCAACTCGTGATCCGGCTGGTCGAGCAACATCTGCAGAGCGGCATCGCTCAACAGGCGGCGCTCGTACCACAGCCAGGGACGGCCGACGCGATCGTAGAGCTCGCGATAGAACGCCGCGGTCGGCGCGGTGGCGCGCTCGATCTGCACGGCGATCTCGGGCGCGCGGCCGCGCTCTGTCCAGTCGCCGCGCGCCATCTCCAGGTGCGTGATGGTGATCGGCAGCCGTCCGTCGGCGCGCGGCGGCGGCTGATGGGCGAAGAGGTCAGGAACCAGTGACGATTGGCGTGTCGGCACGGCCGCCCCATTCGGTCCAGGAACCGTCATAGACCGCCGTCTCCGGCGCGCCCGTCAGGTAGAGGCCAAGGGCCACGACGCATGCGGTGACGCCCGAGCCGCAGCTCGCCGTCACCTTCTTCGACGGGTCGATGCCCGAGGCGGCGATGCGGGCGGCGAGCTTGTCGGCCGGCAGCATGGTGCCGGTCTTGGGATCGAGCAGCTCGTTGTAGGGCAGGTTGTAGGCGCCCGGCATGTGGCCGACGCGCAGGCCGGCGCGCGGCTCCGGCACGTCGCCGCGGAAGCGGTTGGCGGCGCGCGCATCGACGATCTGCTCGCGCTTGCTGTCGATCAGGCCGAACACGTCGTCGACCGAGCGCACCAGCGTGTTGTTGAGCCGCGCGGTGAAGTGCCGGTCGCGCGGCGGCGTCGGATCGTCGGTGACGGGCCGGCCCTCGGCCATCCACTTGGGCAGGCCGCCATCCAGCACGGCGACATCCTTGTGGCCCATGGTGCGGAACATCCACCACACGCGGCAGGCGCCGGTCATCGGCGTGGTGTCGTAGACCACGATCTTGCTGCCGTCGCCCAGCCCGAGCTTGCGCACCCGCGAGGAGAATTTCTCCGGCGAGGGCAACATGTGGGGCAGGGAGCTCGACGTGTCGGCGATCTCGTCGATGTCGAAGAACACCGCACCGGGGATGTGCTGGTTGGCGTACTCGGCCTTGGGATCGCGCTTGGCCGCCGGCAGGTAGAACGAGCCGTCGACGACGCGGATGTCCGGTGCGTCGAGGCGGGCAGCGAGCCAGTCGGTCGAGACCAGGGCATCAGGCCTTGCGTATTCCATTCGTGTTTCCTCTTTCAGTGGAGCGCGGGCCTCTGGCCCGCTCATGATGCGGGCCAGAGGCCCGCGCTCCCGTTACGGAAGAGCAATGATGAACCGCCGGTTCATCTTCCCCTTGTTCTCGATCTTGGTGCATTCGACGCGGCCGATCTCGCCGGTGCGCGCGACGTGCGTGCCGCCGCAGGCCTGCAGGTCGACGCCTTCGATCGCGAGCAGCCGCACGCGGCCCACGCCCATCGGCGGGCGCACGCTCATGGTCTTCACGAGCTCGGGCCGCGCATTGAGCTCCTCGTCGGTCACCCATTGCGGCGTCACCGGCCGGTCGACGGCGAGGATCTTGTTGATTTCCTCGGTCACCCATTCCTTGGTCGGCACGTCGCCTTCCAGGTTGAAGTCGAGCCGGCTCTTGTCGGCATTGACCTGGCCGCCGGTGACGTTGCCCTTGATCACCGCCGACATGACGTGCAGCGCGGTGTGCATGCGCATGTGGCGATAGCGGCGATCCCAGTCGAGGACCGCCTGCACCTTGGCGCCGACCGCCGGCCGTGGCGCGTCGGGTGCCAGCACGTGCAGCACGTCGCCGCCGTCGGCCTTCACCGCATCGACGATCATGGCCTCGCCGCCGTCCCAGCGCAGCACGCCGCTGTCGCCCGGCTGACCGCCGCCGGTGGGATAGAAGATCGTGCGGTCCAGCCGCACGCCGCGCTCCTCCACGGCGGTGACCGTGGCGTCGGCGTCCTTGAGATAGGCGTCCTGTCGGAAGAGTTCTTCGACCATGGCAGGGATTTAGGGCCTTGGCCGGCACGGCTCAAGGCTTGATCTCGGCGGTCGGTCGCGGAGCGACGCTCGCCGACTTCGCCTGCGACGCACTGCACGACCTCAGATGGTATGCGCGTTTGCAGGGTCCCAGTGTGGCGGAACGCACAGTCGGGCCAGACGACGCATGCAATTGTTGGCTGTCGGCACAGACACGCCCCATGCGGCCCGCCTCAGTTGCGCCAGCACTGTTGAAGCGTCGGGCAACCAAAATTGCGGTTCCATCGCCAGAGGCCAGCCATTTCGGAAGGAGATTTCCAATGGCAATCACCAGGGTCCGTATTCACCCCTCTATCGGCATTGCGGTTCCGGTCCAGAACCAGATTCGTCAGCTGGTCGATCGGCTGCAGCAGACGCTCAGGAGCCATCAATGACTGCGGCGGGCAGGGCCGACGTCGCGATCGTCGGCGGCGGGCCGGCAGGGGCGGTCACCGCCCTCCTGCTGGCCCGTGCCGGCCGTGACGTCGTGCTCTACGAGCAGTCGTGCTACGACTCTCTGCGGCTGGGCGAAACCCTGCCGCCGTCGGTCAACCCGCTGCTGCGCAAGCTGGACCTGTGGGAGCGCTTCGGCGCCCTCCAGGCGATGCCGTCATACCAGACGGCCAGCGCGTGGGGCGCGGCCGAGCCCGCCGACCGGTCGTTCATCTTCAGCCCGCATGGCCACGGATGGCACGTCGACCGCGCGCGCTTCGACGCCATGCTGGTGGATGCCGCCGAGCAGGCCGGGGCACGCGTGCTGCGCGGCGCGCGGGTCGTCAAGGTCAGCCGGGTCGACGCCCGCCTGCACGTCGAGGCCGACGAACCGGTCTTGGCCGCAACGGTCGTCGACGCGACAGGGCGGACAGCGCGGATCGCAAGGGCACTCGGGGCCAATCGCGTACAGCTCGACAAGCTGGTCTGCGCCGCGCGCGTATTCGCGATCGACTCAGAGCCGCGGGGCGACACCTTCATCGAGGCCGCACCAGACGGCTGGTGGTATGCATCGCCGTTGCCGGAGCAGCGCCGCATCATCGCCTTGTTCACCGACGCGCACGAAGTCGTCCGGTCGCGCCTGGCGACAGTCGACGGCTGGACCGACGCCTTGGCGCGGACCGAACATGTCGGCGATCTCGCCTGCGGCGTGCCCTGCGGGAAGATCCGCGTGACGACCAGTGCCAGCCACGAGCTCGAGCCTCCGGTCGGCCACGACTGGATCGCCGTCGGCGATGCAGCGTTCGCCGTCGATCCGCTGTCCTCGGGCGGTGTCGACTTCGCCTTGCGCAGCGCCTCGGCCGCCGCTGACGTGCTGCTGGGCGGCGACCGGGCCGCCTATTGGACGCAGATCGCCGACGAGGCAATCGAGTACCGCCGGCTGCGGGCGGAGATTTATGGCTGGGAGCATCGCTTTGCCGATGCCGCGTTCTGGAGCGCGCGCCGGCTGTTGTCCGGTCAGCCCTTCGCCAGGCGCGCCGCAACCTCTCGCGCGGTCGGCATCGATGGCGCCGCGCCCAGCCGCTCGACCGAGCAGGACGCCGCCGCGCTGGCATAGCGGGCCGCCTCGACCGGCGTGGCGCCCTTGGCCATGCGTGCGGCAAGCGCGCCGACGAAACAGTCGCCGGCGCCGGTCGTGTCCACGACCTTGGCCTTGAAAGAGGGGACGCCGGTGGCGCCTTTGGCCGTGACGACCACGGCGCCGCGCCTGCCCAGCGTCGCCACGACGGTGCGCGCGCCTTTGGCCCGCAGCTTCTCGCAGGCGGCGACGACGTGGCACAACGCACTGGTGGCGCGCAGCGGCGTACGCGTGGCCTGCGACAGCTCGATCTCGTTCAGGACGGCGACGTCGACCCGCTTCAGCAGGTTGTCGGGGAAGGGCAGGAAGGGCGCCAGGTTCAGCACCGTGCGCGCACCGGCGGCGCGGGCGCGCGTCAGGATCGCCAGGGTTTCGGCGATCGGCGTCTCGAATTGCGCGACCCAGACCTCGTCGGCGCGCGGCTCCTGCCTGACCATTTGCGCCTTGAAGTGAAGGTTGGCGCCCGACGCCACGGTGATGGCGTTGTCCTTGCCGGCGACCTGGATGATCGCCACACCGGTCGCGGGCCCGTCGATCTCGCGCACGCCTGAGCTGTCGATGTCGCAGTCGGCCAGAAAGCCGCGCAGGCTGTTGGCGAAGGCATCGTTGCCGACCGAGCCGATCATCGCCGTTGGAACGCCGAGGCGGGCAGCGGCGACGGCCTGATTGAGCCCCTTGCCGCCAGGCAGGAACGATACCGTGGCGCCCAAAAGAGTCTCGCCGGTCGCGGGCCGCCGCGCGCTCTGTACGACGACGTCCATGTTCAGGCTGCCACAGACGACGACTCTGCTCACGTGACCAACGCCTTGGTTGAGAACTTCGGATCGCGCCATGTGCCGCTTGCCAGCACGTCGCGCAACGCATCGACCGCGGCGGCGACCTCGCGGAAGCTGAGGTAGAGCGGCGCAAAGCCGAAGCGCATGATGTCGGGCGCACGGAAGTCGCCGATGATGCCGCGCTCGATCAGTGCCTGGACCACGGAATAGGCCTGCTCGTGGGCGATCGCCACCTGGCTGCCGCGGCCGTCGTCGCGCGGCGTGATGATGCGGGCGCCGAAATCACGACAGAGCGGCTCGACGAGTTCCATGAAGAAGCCTGTCAGGGCCAGGCTCTTGGCACGGATGGCCGCGACCTCGATGCCGTCCAGCGCATCGAGAGCGGCCTTCAGCGCGCGCAGCGACAGGATGGGCTGGGTGCCGCACAGCAGGCGGCGGATGCCGGCGGCCGGGCGATAGCCGCTCTCCATGGCGAAGGGCGCGGCGTGCGCCCACCAGCCCGACAGCGGTTGCACGAGGCCGTCATGGTGACGTCGGTTGGCGAAGATGAAGGCCGGCGCGCCAGGGCCGCCGTTCAGGTACTTGTAGGTGCAGCCGATGGCGAAATCGGCATCTAGGGTGTCGAGCTCGATCGGCACGACGCCGGCGCTGTGGCAGAGGTCCCAGACGACGAGGGCGCCCGCCTGATGGGCGCGGCGGGTCAGGTCCGCCATGTCGCGCAGCGCACCGGTGCGATAGTCGACGTGGTTGATCAGCACGACGGCTGTCCGCTCGTCGATCATCTTGGCGAGATCGCCGCTGTCGGCTGCCAGGCGCAGCTCGGTGCCCGAGCGTGATCCGGCAACGCCTTCGGCCATGTAGAGGTCGGTGGGAAAGCTGTCGCGCTCGGCCAGGATGACGCGGCGCTCGGGCCGCAGCGCGAGGGCCGCGTGCAGCGCCTTGAAGACGTTGATGGAGGTCGTGTCCGTCACCACCGTCTCGCCGGCCGCCGCGCCGATCAATCGGCCGACGCGGTCGCCCAGCGTGTCGGTGAGCGACCACCAGCCGGCTGCGTTCCAGCTGCGGATCAGGCCTTCGCCCCATTCCTGTCGCGCCGCTTGTTCCAGCTCGGCGAAAGCAGCCTTCGGCGGCGGCCCGAGGGAGTTTCCGTCGAGATAAATGACGCCGGCCGGCAGTTGGAACAGCTCGCGCTTGCCGCGAAGCGGATCGGCGAGATCGAGCGCCGCGGCCTCGGGCGCGCCAGCCAACATCGCCGCCTACTTCATCCAGGGCGGGAGCGGCAGGTTCTTCTCGCGCAGGAAGGCGGGATTGAAGAGCTTGGACTGATAGCGCTGGCCGCCGTCGGCCAGGATGGTGACCACGGTCTTGCCCGGGCCGAGGTCGCGCGCGAGCCGCATGGCGCCCACGATGTTGATGGCGGTCGAGCCGCCCAGCACCAGGCCCTCGTGCTGGATCAGGTCGTACAGGAGCGGGAAGGCCTCCTCGTCGGTGATCTGATAGGCCATGTCGATCGGCGTGCCTTCGAGGTTGGCGGTGACGCGGCCGTTGGCAATGCCTTCGGTGATCGAGTTGCCCTCGGCCTTGAGCTCGCCCTTGACGAACCAGCTGTAGAGCGCCGAGCCCATCGGGTCGGCGAGCGCGATCTTGACGTTGGGGTTGCGCTCCTTGAGCGCGCGCGCCACGCCGCCCAGGGTCCCGCCAGTGCCGACCGAGCAGGTGAAGCCGTCGACCTTGCCCTCGGTCTGGTCCCAGATCTCGGGGCCGGTCGTGCGATAGTGGCCGTCGCGGTTGGCCGTGTTGTCGAACTGATTGGCCCAGATCGCACCGTTCGGCTCCGTGGCGGCGAGCTCTTCGGCGAGCGTGCCGGAGTAACGCACGTAGTTGCCGGGATTGGCGTAGGGCAGGGCCGGCACCAGGCGCAGGTCGGCGCCGCACAGGCGCAGCATGTCCTTCTTCTCCTGGCTCTGCGTCTCGGGCATCACGATCACCGAGCGGTAGCCGCGCGCGTTGGCGACCAGGGCGATGCCGATGCCGGTGTTGCCGGCGGTGCCCTCGACGATGACGCCGCCGGGCTTGAGCTTCCCGCGCTTCTCGGCGTCCTCGATGATGGCCAGCGCCGCACGATCCTTGACCGATCCGCCGGGGTTGAGGAACTCGGCCTTGCCGTAGATGTTGCAGCCCGTCGCTTCGGACGCGGCGATCAACTTGATCAACGGCGTGTTGCCGATGCTATCGATGAAACCCGACCGAACGTCCATGGCGTGCTCGCTCTTCTGACCCTGCGCTTCCCTGGCCGGACCGTATCGCGGCGGTTGCGTTAACGCCAGCGGGCACGCACCTCCTCGCGATGCAGCGCCAGCCACTGCAGGGCGATCACGCCGATGGCGTTGTCGATCTCGCCATGCTCCAGCATGGTGCGGACTTCTGCGAAGGGCAGGACTTTCACCAAAATATTCTCGCCTTCGGACTCCAGGCCGAAAATTCCCCCTGCGCTGGTCGTGTCGACATGGCCGAGGAAGACCACGCAGCATTCCGAGCAGGCGCCGGGACTGAGGATCACGTCGTGGATGGGGATCGTCTCGCGGACTTCCAGCGAGGCCTCCTCGACCGCTTCGCGGCGGGCCAGGTCCTCCGGCGATTCGCCGTCCTCGATGATCCCGGCGACGATCTCCCAGGTGAAGGGATGGCGGCCGGCGACGTAGGAGCCGGCGCGGAACTGGCGGATCAGCACGACCTCGTCGCGTCGCGGATCGTAGGGCAGAACGGCGGCCGCGGTGCCGCGCTCGAACACCTCGCGCTTGAGGACGGCGCTCTGGCCGCCCTGGTAGAGGCCGTGGCGGAACTGGTAGCGGCTGACGCGGAAGCGGCCCTGGTAGGCAACGACACGGTCGACCAGTTCGGCGGTCTCGCTGGGCAGGGCGCGCGGCGGCATATCGGCTCCGGATGCAAAAAGGGCCGCCCCCAGTAACGAGAGCGGCCCAGAATTGGCTCCGGGGGCCGGATTCGAACCGGCGACCGATCGGTTAACAGCCGATTGCTCTACCGCTGAGCTACCCCGGATCAGAGCCTCACGCCGGCTCGGTAGGCCGGGCGCGAAGGCGCGGTGTTTTGACAGAGCGTCCCCTACCATGCAAGGCCCGCGACGTCGCGCAAGGAGTGGAGGCCTGGGCCGGAATCGAACCGGCATACGCGGATTTGCAGTCCGCTGCATCACCACTCTGCCACCAGGCCGCACGTGGAGCGGCGGCTGCTATACCCATGCCGTGCAAGGAGGGCAAGCGGCCGCGACCTAGGCGGTTTCCAACGTGATGGAGCCGCGTTGCGGCTCCATCACGTTGGAAACGCGCCCAATGGGAGATGCTGGTTTCAGTGGGCGCATGCCGTCCGGCTGTTCCAGCCGGACGGCATGCGCTGGTTAGACCTTTGACGCTATTGTGCGCCACCGCCTATATAAACGCGCCATATCTAGAGGGCAGGGGATGACGGACTTCGCGCTCGCGCGCCGCAACATGGTCGACGGCCAGCTCCGGCCCAACCGTGTGACCAACAGCCAGCTCCTGGCTGTCATTGGCGCGCTGCCACGGGAAAAATTCCTGCCCGACGGGGCGCGTTCGGTGGCCTATTCCGACGAGGACGTGCCGCTGGGCGGCGGCCGCTTCCTGATGGAACCCATGGTGCTGGCGCGACTTATCCAGACCCTGCAGCCGCGCGAGACCGACCGCGCCCTGGTGGTGGCGTCCGGCCGCGGCTATGGCGCGGCACTATTGGCACGGCTCGTGAAGTCCGTCGTCGCCGTCGAGAGCGACGCGGCGCTGGCCGCCGCCGCCGAGCGCACGGCCAAGGAGCTGGGCATCGCCGGCATCGAGCTGAAGGTCGGGCCGCTGGAGGCGGGCGCCCCCGCCTCGGGCCCCTATGACGTCATCCTGATCGAAGGCGCCGTGCGGCAGGTGCCGCCGGCAATCCTCGACCAGCTTGTGGATGGCGGGCGGATGGGGACGATCGTCGCCGGCCCGCCGGGCGCGCTGGGCAGCGCCCAGCTCTTCGTCAAGGAGGGCGGCGTGGCCTCGGGACGCCCGCTTTTCGATGCCGGAACGCCTCCGTTGCCGGGGTTCGCACCGCCGCCGCGCTTCACGTTCTGATCGCCGCGGTTGGTCAGTAGTAGGACTAGGAAAGCGAAACTGACCAGTGTTAGGCTACCGGCCACAAATGAGGGTTCTTGAATGCGTATCCGGCCCAGCTTGAGGCTCGCGCGCGCAGCAGCGATGTGCGTCTTCGCGGCCGGGTTGGGGGCCGCTTCGAATGCCTGGTCGCAGAGCCTGATCGAGGCGCTGTCGACCACGTACAACAGCAATCCCGACCTGCTGGCCAGCCGCGCACTGCTGCGGCAGACCGATGAATCGCTGGCCCAGGCCGTCGCCAACTGGCGGCCGAGAGTCAGCTTGTCGCTCGAGTACAACAAGATCGAGCAGGATTCCTTCTCGATCAGGACGACGCCGACGTTCTTCTTCCTGAACGGCAAGTTCACGACCTTGACGATGACCCAGCCGATCTTCCGCGGCGGCAAGACCGTCTCGGAGACCAAGACGGCGCAGGCCAATATCCAGGCCCAGCGCGCCGCACTCGCCGATACCGAGCAGAACGTGCTGCTGGCGGCGGTCACGTCCTACGCCGACTTGATCCAGAACATCTCCATTGCCGATGCGCGCCGCAACAACGTGCGCGTGCTGATCCAGCAGTTGGACGCCACGCGCGAGCGCTTCCGCGTCGGCGAACTCACCATCACCGACGTCTCCCAGGCCGAGGCGCGCCTCGAAGGTGCGCGCGCCGACCTGGTGCAGGCCGAGACGCAGGTGCGCATCGCCGAGGCCGCGTTCCAGCGCACCATCGGCCAGCGGCCGGGGCGGCTCGGCGAGATGCCGCTGATCGGCGGCCTGCCGGTGAGCGAGGAGGAGGCGATCTCGCTCGCCATGGACATGGGTCCGCGCGCCGTGTCGGCGCAGTACCGGATCTCGGCTGCGAACTACAGCGTCAACACCGCCGTTGGCGACCTGCTGCCCCAGGTCAACCTGGTCGGCGTCATCCAGCAGCAGTTCGATCTGCAGGTTCCGACCGACCGCTACTACACCTACGGCGTGCGCCTGCAGGCGACGGTGCCGATCTACCAGAACGGCAGCGAATGGTCGCGCATCCGCCAGGCCAAGGAGCTGGTCGCCCAGCGCCGCAACGAGCTCGACAGCGCGCGCCGCACGCAGGCCGAGAACGTGATCCGCGCCTGGCGCCAGCTCGATTCGGCACGCTCGCGCGTCACCTCGTTCGAATCGCAGGTGCGCGCCAACGAGGTGGCCCTGAACGGCGTGCGCCAGGAAGCGCTGGTCGGTTCGCGCACCACGCTGGACGTGTTGAACGCCGAGCAGGAGCTGCTGAATTCCCAGGTCAACCTGGTGCAGGCACGGCGCGACACGCAGGTCGCGTACTACGGCGTGCTGGCCGGCATCGGGCGGCTTACCGCGCGCAGCATGGCTTTGCCGGTCGAGTATTACGACGAAGAGCGCTATTATAACGAGGTGGGCTCCCGCTGGATCGGCTGGGGGACCGCCGGCGAGACGCAGGGCCCGCCGCCGGCGCCAGCCCCGACGACCACGACCAGCGGTGGCT
>JAKFVH010000112.1 GCA_021732285.1 Reyranella sp.
ACGCGGCCCGAATTGTCGTTCAGGTCGTTGTGCACGAGGTTGACGTAGCGGGCATTCACGCCCGGGTTCTTGTTGTCCTGGTCTTCGGTGCGGTCGCCCGTGTAGTCCTTGTCGAAGACGTCGTGGTTGTAGACCAGGGCATCGGTGGCGCCGGGGAAGAAGTCGAGCAGCAACTTCTCGATCTCGGGGTAGAACACGCGCTCGACCTCGGCCGAATCGTAGAAGTTCGAGCACTTCGATTCGAGGTGCGCCAGCGAGACGCCGAGCCGGTCCATGCATTCGGGGCTGTTGGGCGAGAGGCCCGGGTGGTACTCGCCGATGCGCCGCGCGTCGCGCAGCACGTGCGGGAAATAAAGGTTGCGCCGGCGGTTGTCCTCTTCGTTCTTGCGCAGGCGCGCCGCCATCTCGGCGTGCGCCGGGTCGCGCCAGATGGCGTTGGACGGAACGATGGAATAGCTCGGCCGTTCGGAGACGGTATAGGCCAGCGGCAGCACCACGCCGCCTTCCGGCGCCTTGAGGCTGTTCGACTCGCGGATGTACCTCACGCACTCGTCGTAGTCGTGGAAGGCGAGGCCCCACTTGGTCTTGATCGGACCGGAGGACGCCTTGTCGATCATGTCGATGACGCGCTGGCCCTCACCTCCGGCGATCTCGGCAAGCGCGTCCTCGAGCGCCTTGGTGGTCCCCGCATCGCCGTCGCGGTCGAACGACATGTAGGACAGGCCGTCGTTCGCCGCGATGGGCGGCGCCTGCCCTGCCGTGCGCTGAAGCGTCGGCACATAAGGCGCAATGTTGTTCTCGGCGTCGCTGAGAAGGCTCATGACGTCCCTCCAATCTGATTGGCGCCCAGCATAACGCGTTCTCGGCCCCGCTGATCGCCCGACGATGATGAAACTTTATCCATCAATCGATTAGAAATCCTCCCTCAGGCCGTCCGCGCCGCCAGGACCAGAGCCCACAGCAGGGCCCCGCAGGTCAAAAGATCCAGCGGCAGGCGCAGCCGGCTGCGCGCCGTCCAGGCCCGCGCCGCGGCCTCGCTGATGGTGCCGGGTGGCGCCTTTTCGAAGGCGAGCGCCTTGGGGATGAAGTCGAAGGCCGACCACAGGTGCATGACGCCGTGGCTCGCCAGCGCCACCAGGAGGCAGGTGCGCACGGCCGGCTGCGACCAGGCAGAGACCAGGGCCGCGATCAGCACGACCTCGAAGGCGACGTGGATGGCGATCCAGAAGCGCTTGCGCGAGATGCCGCCGCGCGAGGGCTGAACCAGGTCGGGGCGCCTGGGCCAGAACGGGTCGACGACGGAGAATTCATAAAGGCCGCCGCCGACGCTGGCACAAGCCAGCGCGGCGGCGACCGCCACGATGATCAGCATAGGCAGTGTCCCTCTCGATGATCATTTATCTTTATAACAAAGATATTAGACTATCAAGAGGAGTGCCCCTATGCCGCAGCCTTCAGCGCGGCCACGACATCGGCGAGCTGGTCGAGACCGGAATTGGCGCCCGGTTCGATTCCCATGCCGACATACTCGTCCTTCATCGCCGGCGACATGAACAGCGTGTGCCAGGTGAGCGTCGTCCGGCCGTCCTTCTCCTCGAAGATAATGGTCATGATCATCTTCTTGGGCGGATTGTCCTCGAAGGCATTGTCGAAGACGATCTTCCGGTCGGGCACGATCTCGAGATACGTGCCGCCGAACGGCGTGCTCTGCTGGCCGCTCGGCCCCGTCATGGCCATGCGCCAGCGGCCGCCCGTGCGGAAGTCGACCTCGCACAGGCTGAGCGGCCAGCCGACCGGGCCGAACCATTTCAGGAGGTGCTCGGGCTTGCTCCACGCCTGGAACAGAAGACGCGCGGGAGCGTCATAGAGGCGGGTGATGACGAGCTCGCGATCGGCGCTCGCCCAATTTGCGTTTGGTGGCATGACGTCCCTCCTTGCGCTTGAGTTCCTTCACATAGGTGTCGAGCCGGTCGAGGCTCTCCGTGAAAAAGCGGCGATAGTCGCCCAGCCATCGATCGGCCTCGGCGAGCGGCGCCGCGTTGAGGCGCACGGGGCGGAACTGCGCCTCGCGCCCGCGGGAGACGAGCCCTGCCCGCTCGAGCACCTTGAGATGCTTGGAGACGGTGGGCTGGCTGAGAGCCGTCGGCGTCACGAGCTCGTTGACCGTGGCCTCGCCGGCGGCGAGCCGGGCAAGGATCGCGCGGCGGGTCGGATCGGCCAGCGCGGCGAAGACGAGATCGAGCGGTGGGGGGGCGGCAGGTGTCATATATTGCCCTTCGGCTATATTCTAATATGGCTATATAGGACGGATTCACACGGCGTCAAGGCCGGGATCGCCCGACCCAATAGGGGCTAGACTGTTCACAACGAACAATCGGGAGGAAACCTCATGGTCGGCACATCGCGCCGGCGTCTGCTCGCCCAGGCGACGATCATTGCGGCCGGCATCGGCCTTGGTCCGCCCGTGTCGGCGCAGACGACCCGCCCCATCCGCATCCTCGTGGGCTTCGCCGCCGGCGGCGGCAACGACGTGACCGCCCGCCTGCTGGCGCAGAAGATGAGCGAAGGTGCCTCGGGCCAGGTGCTGGTCGACAACAAGACCGGCGCCAGCGGCCTGATAGCCGCCGACATCCTGGCCAAGGCGCCGCCCGACGGCACGACCCTGATGGTGGCGACGCAGACGACCTACGCGGTGGCGCCGCAGCTCTACAAGTCGGTGGCGTTCGACGCGCCGCGCGATGTCGCGGGCGTCGCCCTGCTCGGGGCATCGCCATTGGTGCTGGTGGTCAATCCGTCCTTCGCCGCCAAGTCGGTCGGCGAGCTGATCGAGATGGCCAAGGCCAAGCCCGGCGCCATCAACTACGGCTCGGGCGGCGTCGGCACGACGCCACACACGTCGGCCGAACTCTTCTTGTTCAATGCCGGCATCCGCATGACCCACGTCGCCTATCGCGGCGAGGCGCCGGCGATCGCCGACGTGGTCGCGGGCCAGCTGCCGCTGTTGTTCGCCAACGTCTCGGTCGTGACCGGCCAGGTGAAGGCAGGCGCGCTGCGGGCGCTCGCCGTCACCTCGCCCAAGCGCGCGGCGAGCCTGCCCGACGTGCCGACGCTCGCCGAAGCGGGGATCAAGGACTCCAATGTCGAAACGTGGTTCGGCCTCACCGCCCCCGCCGCGACGCCGCGCGAGATCATCCAGCGGCTGAATGCCGAAGTGCGGAAGGCCCTTGCCGCGCCCGACTTGCAGCAGCGTTTCGCCGAGCTCAGCCTGTCGGTGACGCCGAGCTCGCCGGAGGAGCTCGATGCGCTGATCAAGTCTGAAGCCGTGCGCTGGGGCGAGGTCATCCAGCGCGCCGGTATCAAGGCACCGGAGTAGTTCAGATTTCCTGCGCTGGCGGCGGCAATGTCGCCGCCGGGACGAACGGCGGCGCACGGTCCCGGCCAAAGATCCTGTCGGCGATGTCGATGGCTCGCTTCGCAAGCCGCTCGGCCTCTTCCTTGCGACCCGTCGCGTCGTAGAGACTGCCAAGATTGAACAGCGCGACGGCAAGACTCCAGGTTTCCTTTCCCGCTCCGACCTCGAGAAGGCGGATCGCCCGATCGAGCAGCTTCTCCGCCTCGTCGAGACGCCCTAGCTGCTTCAGGAGAATCGCCTTGTTGTTCAGGATGACGTACAGCACCGGACTGTCCTTGCCATAAGCCGTGGCAAGAATGTCCAAAGCCTCGTCGTAGCGTCGTTCGGCCTCCTGAGGCTGTCCCAGTGCAATATCGAGAGTGGCGCGCATATCCAGGGCGAAACCGACGTAAGGATGCCGCGGCCCCAGCAGCTTGCGATAGATGGCAAGCGGCCGTTCATAGTACTTTTCCGCGTCGCCGAGCCGGCCTCGCATCCGATATATCGTGGCGAGGTCCGTCGACAGCACCGCAACGCAGATCGACTCGGGCTGTACACGCTCACAGATGCCAAGGGCGCGCTTGAGCAACGTCTCTGCCGAATCGACTTCCTCAACGAGTACCCGAAGACCAGCAACTTCGCGAAGCGTGTTCACGATGCGTACATCGTCAGGACCGAACCACTTTTCGTAGATCGCCAGAGCCTTGGACGAGTAACCTTCGGCCTCCTCGAATTGCCGCCGCAGCAGCGACAGGCGCGTGAGGGCGACGTAGTTCGAGGCGACGGCGTAATGCTCGGCACCGTAGGCGGCCTGGAGAACTTTGTGCGCCTCGACGAGAAGCTCCTCCGCCTTAGCGAACTCGGCACGATCCTGATGAATCAGGGCCAGCGTGCGCAAGGGCGGCACGATGGTTGGATGCATGCTGCCCAGAGCCTTGCGATAGATCTCGACGGGCCGCTCTGCGATCGCCGCCGCCTCGGCATGGCGTCCCTGCCCGCGCAAGAGGTTGGTCAGGTTCACCAGCGTATCCGCGACGTCGGGATCGTCCGGTCCCAGGATCTTCTCGCGGCTGGCCAAGGCGCGTCGCAGCAGCGGCTCGGCCTCGACCGATCGCCCCGTCGCATCCAGGCACATCGCGAGGCTGTTCAGGTCAGCCAACACATGCGGATTGTCAGGGCCGAGCAAGGGCTCGCGAATGGCAAGCGAACGGCGCATCAACGGTTCCGCCTCGACACATCGGCCCATCCAGCGATAGGCAGCCGCCAGGTTGAACAGCGCATCGGCGACGTACTCGTCGTCCGGCTTCAGCCTCGCTTCCCGACTGGCCAAGGCCTGTCGCGCGAAGCGCGCCGACTGCTCGAACCGGTTGAGATAACGATAGGTCTGCGACAGCCTGATCTCTGCCTCGGAGATGCCCTGCGGATTGTCTTGCTTGGTTCGGATGGCGAGGGCTGCCAGAAAAGGCTCTTCGGCTTCGGCATACCGTCCGGCGGCGAAGAGCAGATCGCCAAGCACCAGGTAGGAATATACGACGTAGTCGTGTTCAGCCCCCGCCGTGCGGCCGAACGCCTCCAGCGCCCGGCGAATCGGCTGCTCCGCCTCCCGGTACTTGCGTTGAGCCTTGTAGGCGAGCCCAAGCCTATGGAGCGCGGTGGCGAGCGCAAGCTCGTTGACAGGCACCACCTGCTGCCTGAGCACGATCGATTTCTCGAGCAAGGCCGCGGCCTCGACGTTGTTCGCTTTGCCCATCAGGATGAAGCCCAGCTCGGAAGCGGAGTCGGCTACGAAGGTCAGGTTCGTCGGCGACGGTGCGCTGTCGTAGGCGGCTAGAGCCAGACGATATTCAGCCTCCGCGGTTGCCTTGTCGTTGCGCAGCAGGGCGGTTCCGCCGAGCAGGCTGTGGATGCGGGCCGGCTGAGACTTGTCCGCCGAGCCCTTCTCGTAGGCGGCGAGCGCACGCCGGCCGGCGTTCCAGGTATCCTCCAGCCGCTGCTGATTGCGATAAAAGACGGCCTCGGCGAACAGCATGTCGACGAGCGTCGCGACGGCAGGTCCCTGCTGGTCCTCGACGAGGGCCACGGCAGCCTTGTAGGTGGCCTCCGCCTCGGCTAGTTGGCCCGTTCTTTCGAAGGACACGGCGAGCGTATTGTTCACCCGCGCCAGTGCGGCCGCATTCCTCGGTGCGGTCGCCGATCTCAGTGCGACGCCGACCTGCAGAACTGTCACCGCGTCCGCCGGTCGCTTCTGAGCAAGAAGCACGTTTCCCAGCTCGTGCGCGGCATTGGCAGCCGACTCGTTGCGCTCCGGGCTGCCGCCATTGCGGCTGTAGGCTTCCAGCACAGCGCGCAAATGCTGCTCAGCGTCCGCGTATCGTCCCAGCCTCATGGCAACGGCGCCGAGCAGACCGTGCAGATAGGCCGTATGAGGGTCATCCGGACCGAATGCTGCCTCATGCAGCGGCAATGCCCGCTCCGCCGCGCGCCACGACTCGGCAAAGCGCCCCTGCTGACGATAGAGGTTGGCCTGCCAGCCCAGCACCTTGACGATGGCCGACGTGTCGCGCGGGTCCTGCAGTTGCTCGGCCGCATTCAGGGCAGTCGCGTAGGCCGCCTCGGCCTCGGCAAGCTTGCCGGCTCTATGCAAATCGACCGCGTGTTCGCGTAATGCGGTCGCAGCTGCACTCCTTTGCGCTGGGGATTCGTTCTGAGCCGATGCCGGCGACAGGGGCACAACGGTCAGGGCGGCCAACAGCAGGATAGGCCGGAGCAGGCAGGCAAGGCGTCTCACGATGGAACCACAGTAGCAGCCTCGGCCCAGGCCCAAAAGACAACGGAATGTATTGCCGCTTCATGAACGAAGCGGCAGGCTCGGGCAACGCGCATCCGGCATGGGTATTGCCTTGAATTGTCGGAGGGAGGACCAGACGTGGCCGAGAGTTCCGATCCGATCGAGCTGGAGCTGTTCAAGAACGCGATCTTCTCCATCGCCGATGAGATGGCGCTGACGGTGTTCCGCACCACCTACTCGGGCGTGCTCAAGGACAACATGGATTATTCGACGGGTTTCGCCGACGCCAACGGCAAGCTCGCGGCGCAGGGCCTGACCTTGCCGGGCCATCTCGGCTCGGTGCCGACGGCGATGGACGCCATCATGCGCCACTTCAAGGACGACATGGCGCCGGGCGACGTCTTCATCATGAACGACCCGTTCGACGGCGGCATGCACCTGCCCGACATCTTCGTCTTCAAGCCGCTCTATCACGACGGCGAGCGACTGGCCTTCGCCTGCACCGTCTGCCATCATATCGATGTCGGCGGCCGCGTCGCCGGTTCGAACGCCTCGGATTCGACGGAGATCTACGCCGAAGGCCTGCGCATCGCGCCGATGAAGCTCTACGAGGCGGGCAAACTCAACCAGACCATCATGACGTTCATCGAGAAGAACGTCCGTTTGCCGGTCCAGCTGTTCGGCGACCTGCGGGCCCAGCTCGCGGCCTGCCATATCGGCGAGACGCAGTTCGCCGAGATCGTGGCGCGCTACGGGCCGGAGAAGACCAGGTTCTACCTCAAGGAGGTCATCGACTACGCCGAGCGGCTGACGCGGGCGGCGCTCGAGAAGCTGCCCGACGGCGAGTGGAGCTTCGAGGACTGGATCGACGACGACGGCGTCGACTACGGCAAGCCGATCCGGCTCTTCGTCACCATCCGCAAGACGGGCGGCCACATGGTGGTCGACTGGACGGGCACCAACCCGCAGGTCAAGGGCGCGATCAACAATACGCTCTCCTTCACCAAGGCCGCCTCCTACACCGGCGTGCGCTCGGTCCTGCCGCCGGGCATCCCCAACAACGAAGGCGTGTTCCGCGCCATCGAAGTGATCTGCCCGGCGGGCACGGTGGGCAACGGCGTGCTGCCGGCGGCCTGCGCCGCGCGCGGGCTCACCGGCTTTCGCATGGTCGACTGCATGTTCGGCGCGCTCGCCATGATGCTGCCCGACAAGGTCAAGGCGGCGGGCGACGGCGGCAACACCGGCATCTCGATCGGCGGCTACGATGCCGAGCGCAAGCCGTTCGTCTATGTCGACTTCACCTGCGGCGCCTGGGGCGCGCGGCCATGGGCTGACGGGCTCGACGGCAACTCGCACATGTTCGCCAACATGGCCTCGCACTCGATCGAGGTCACCGAGGCCGAGCAGCCCATGCAGCTTCTGGCCTACGAGTTCGTCGCCGACCGCGCCGGCGCCGGCAAGTTCCGCGGCGGCGTGCCGTTCCGGCGTGACTACAGATTCCTCGAGGACGAAGGGATGCTGCAGGTTCGCTCCGACCGGCGCGACCATCGGCCGTTCGGCCTTTATGGCGGCAACCCCGGCGCCCCGTCGGAGAATTTCATGAACCCCGACGGCGAGAACCGCCTCCTGCCGTCCAAGCTCACCATGACGATCAAGAAGGGCGAAGTGTTCCGCCACGTGCTGGCCGGCGCCGGCGGCTGGGGTGATCCGCTGGAGCGCGATCCGGCCGCGGTGCTGCGCGATGTGAGGAACGAGCTTCTGTCGCCGCAGAAGGCTCTCGCCGACTACGGCGTGGTGGTCGACACCGCGACCTGGACCGTCGATGCCGCGGCAACGACGCGCCGTCGCGAGGAAATCCGCCGGGCACGAGGTTGGACGGAAACACCCAAGGTGCAATGGCACGAGCCTGAATTGCTGCGCCGCGCGGCGGAGTAGTTTCATGGCCGTCACCTATCGCGCCGGTGTCGATATCGGCGGCACCTTCACGGATATCGTGCTGCTGGGCTCCGACGGCACCGTCCACACCAAGAAGATCTCGTCCAGCGTCGGCAACTACGCCCAGGCGATCGTCGACGGGCTGAGCGAGGTTTTTGCCGAAACCGGCCTTTCCGGCGCGGCCATCGACGAGATCCGCCATGGCACCACCGTCGCCTCCAACGCCATCCTGGAGCACAAGGGCGCCCGCGTCGGCCTCATCACCACCAAAGGCTTCCGCGACGTACTGGAGATCCGCACGCTGCGCATGCCCAAGCTCTACGACATCGGCTGGACCAAGCCCGAGCCGCTGGTCGAGCGCTATCTGCGCAAGGTGGTCGACGAGCGCATCGACCACCGCGGCCATGTCGAGCGTGCCCTCGACCCGGCCGACGCCGAGCGCGCCGTCGATGCCCTGCTGGCTGAGAAGGTCGAAGCGATCGCCGTCTGTCTGCTGAACTCCTTCGCCAACCCCGTCCACGAGGCGATGCTGAAGGAGGTGATCGAGCGCAAGGCCCCTCACCTGCCTAGAAGCCTGTCGTTCGAGGTGCTGCCGGAGATCAAGGAGTACGAGCGCACGTCGACGACGGTGATCAACGCCTATGTCATGCCGATCGTCGCCACCTACCTGCGCGCGCTGCGCAAGGGGCTGGATGCCGGCGGCATCCCGGCCCGCCTGCTGCTGATGCAGTCGAACGGCGGCCTGACGACCGATGGCGCCGCGGCCGAACGGCCGATGAACATCATCGAATCCGGTCCGGCTGGCGGCGTGGTCGGCGCCCAGGCGCTGGCCCGCGCCAAGGATCTCGACAGGATCATCACCTTCGACATGGGCGGCACCACCGCCAAGGCTTCCATGGTCGAGCACGGCGAGGTCGCCCGCGCCCAGGAATACCCCGTGGGTGCGGGCATCATGATCGGCTCGCGGCTGCTGACCGGCGCCGGCTACACGCTGAAGGTTCCGGCCATCGACTTGGCCGAGGTCGGCGCCGGCGGCGGCTCGCATGTCTGGATCGACGGCGGCGGCGCGTTGCAGGCCGGCCCCGAGAGCGCCGGCGCCTCGCCCGGCCCGGTCTGCTACGACCAGGGCGGCACGGAACCCACCATCACAGACGCCAACGTGCTGCTGGGCTATATCAACCCCGCTCATCTGGTAGGCGGCGCGCTGAAGCTCAATGCCGACAAGGCGCGCCAAGTCTTCGCCGAAAAGATCGCCACGCCGCTCGGCATGCCGCTCGAGCGCGCGGCCTATGGCGCGCATCTGATCGTGGCCTCCAACATGATCCGCGCCATCAAGGCGGTGTCGACCGAGCGCGGCCGCGATCCGCGTGACTTCGCGCTGTTCGCCTTCGGCGGCAACGGGCCGTTGTTCGCCGCCGGCATGGCGGCCTCGCTCGGCATCAATCGCGTGGTCGTGCCACCGTCGGCTGGTCTCTTCTCGTCGTTCGGCCTGCTCTATGCCGACGTCGAGCATCACTACGCCCGCACCTTCCGCCGCCTGCTGCGCCAGGCCGATCTCGGCGAGATCGACAGGGCCTGGGATGCGCTGGCGAAGCAGGCCAGCGATCAGCTCGCGGCCGAGGGTTTTAGCGGCCCGCGCGCCCGGCTCCGTCGATCGGCCGCCCTGCACTACAAGGGCCAGAGTTACGAGCTCACGGTGCCGGTGCCCGACGGGTCGATCGATGCGCGCATGGCCAAGCATCTCGAACAGGCTTTTGCCGAGGAGCACGAACGCACCTACGGCCATCGCGCCGGACCGGACGAGCCGGTCGAGCTCGTGGCGATCCAGCTGGTCGGGGCAGGATTGCGCGAAGGCTCAGGCGTGCCGCAGACCGTCGCGTCGAGTCGGCGCGATCCTGCCACGCAGGCCGCGCGGCCAGCATACTTCGGCGACGCCCATGGCTGGCTGGACACGCCGGTGGTGAGCCGCGCCGATCTCGCCGGCGGCCGCGACGGCCCGCTGATCGTCGAGGAATACGATTCGACCTGCGTCGTCCCGCCGGGCGCCCATGCCGAGCGCGACGGCGGCGGCAACATCGTGATCACGCTGTAACGCTGGGGGCGCGCCACTAGAGACGGAGCGAAGCTCCGTCGTAAGTGGCGCGTCATGATCTTCCGGACCGCGAGCCTCCGGCTCGCTCATGGTTCATGAGCGCGCAGGATGCGCGCGGTCCAGAAGAGCATGAAAAGACGCGCCCCCAGCTCAGCCGAACCAGCGCACGGCCACCATCACGATGTCCGGCCAGACGCAGATCATGGCGATCATGGCTAAAAGCGCGATCACGAACGGCGCCGAGCCCTTCTCGACATCCGACAGCGTGCCGCGGCCGCGGATGCCGTGGATGACGAACAGGTTGATGCCGAAGGGCGGCGAGATCATCGCCGTCTGGATCAGCAGCACCAGCAGGATGCCGTACCAGACGGGATCGT
>JAKFVH010000162.1 GCA_021732285.1 Reyranella sp.
CCCGGGAAGCGGATGCGCGCCAGCGGATAGGCGGCAAGCACGCCGAGCACGACCGAGATCACCGTCGCCGACAGGCTGACGAAGAGGCTGTTGGCGAACCAGTCCCAGAACGGCGTGTCTTCCGACAGCAGCCCGTAGTGGCCGAAGGTCACGCCGCGCGAGATCCAGAACGGCACGGTGCTGACGTCGTAGAGCTCGGCGTTGCTCTTCAGCGACGTCACCAGCATGAAATAGAGCGGGAAGAGCGCGAACGCCACGAACGGCAGCACCGGCAGGTAGACGGCGAGCAGCGGGCGGATGGTGCGCCAGCGGCGGGCCCGGACCGTGCGGGTGCGGCTGAGGACGATCGCGTTCATGGGGGCGTCACTCATAGATCGCCGCCCGGCGCATCAGGCGCAGCTGCAGGAACACCACTGCCAGCAGGATCGGGAACAGGAACAGCGACACGGCAGCGCCCAGGCCGATCTCGCCGCCCTGCAGGCCCAAGGTGAAGGAGTAGGTGGCGAAGAGGTGCGTCATGTTCATCGGCCCGCCCTTGGTCAGGACGTAGACGATGTTGAAGTCCGACAGGGTGAAGATCGCCGAGAACAGGATCACCACGCCCAGCACCGGCGTCACCAGCGGCAGGGTGATGTGCCAGAAGCGCCGGACCGCGCCGGCGCCGTCGGCTTCCGCGGCCTCGTAGAGCTCGCGCGGGATCGCCACCAGGCCGGCCAGCAGGGTGATGGCGAAGAACGGCAGGCCGCGCCAGACATTGACCAGGACCACCACGACCATCGCGAGGTACGGGTCGGGCAGCCACGGAATGTCGCGCTCGACCAGGTGCAGGCTCTTCAGCGTCCAGTTCACCACGCTGTACATCGGCTCGAACATCCACCACCAGACCAGCGTCGACAGCGCGGTCGGCACGATGAATGGCAGCAGGATGGCGCCGCGGATCAGGCGCTTGAAGCGCGTGATGCGGAACAGCAGCAGGGCCAGCGCCATGCCGAGCACGATCTTGGCGGTGAGCGCCGCGGCGGTGAACACGAAGGAGTTCTGCAGCGTCTGCTGGAAGATCGAGCTGGAGAACAGGCGCTCGAAGTTGCCCAGCCCGACGAAGCTGCCGGATGTGCCGACGCGGGCATCGCTGAGGCTGAACCACACCGAGAGCACGAAGGGATAGGCGACCAGGAACGCCAGCAGAAGGAACGCCGGCGTGATGAACCACCAGGCTGCGCGCGTGTCACGCGCCAGGAAGCCTTTCCGCCGGACGCGCACAACCGACGGCGCCTCGTCCGCCACGGACGGAGCCAGATCGAGATCGGCGGTTTTGAGCGTCATCTGTGCGCACCCGACCCATCGAGGTTGGACGCAAGCTACAAACGCGACCGCGCTACCACTTTGTTGCCAGCAGTGGTGAGCATAGCCTTGCCGATGTCAGGATGGAAAGGTGATCTTGTGCCATGCCTCGAACAAGCGGACGGCCACCTCATGCTCTTCCGGACCGCGAGCCTCCGGCTCGCTCAAGCTCATGAGCGAGCCGGAGGCTCGCGGTCCAGAAGACCATGATCAGTCGATCGTGCGCACCTTCACGTAGCTGCCCGGCGCATCCTCGATCGCCGGCAGCCCGCCCTGGCCCGGCACGCGCGCCGGCACCTTCGGGCCCGACTTGGCCGACAGCCACTTGTCCCAGTCGTGCCACCACGAGCCCGGGAACTCCTGCGCGCCCGCCCGCCATTCATCGAGCGTCGCCGGGTTTTTAGCCGTCTCGTTCAGCCAGTGCTGGTACTTCTTGTTGCGCGGCGGATTGACGACGCCCGCGATATGGCCGGAGCCCGCCAGCATGAAGCGTACCGGGCCGCTAAAAATCTGCGTCGCCTTGTAGACCGACTTGGCGGGCGCGATGTGGTCGTCCTTGCCGGCCTGCAGGTAAACGGGGATTGCGATCTTGCGCAGGTCGATCGGCACGTTGTCGATGGTGAGCCCGCCTGGCTTCACCAGCAGGTTCTTCTGATACATGTTGCGCAGGTAGTAGCTGTGCATGGCCGCCGGCATGCGCGTGGCGTCGGCGTTCCAGAACAGCAGGTCGAAGGGGAAGGGGTCCTTGCCCATCAGGTAGTTGTTCACCACGAACGACCAGATGAGGTCGTTGGCGCGCAGCATGTTGAAGGTGGTGGCCATCTCGCTGCCTTCGAGATAGCCCTTCTTGCTCATCATCTCCTCGACGCTCGCGAGCTGGTCCTCGTCGATGAAGACGCCGAGCTCGCCCGGCTCGGTGAAGTCGACCTGGGCGGTGAAGAAGGTGCAGGCCGCGATCCGGTCATCGCCGCGCGCCGCCATGTAGGCGAGCGTCGTCGCCATCAGCGTGCCGCCGATGCAGTAGCCGATCGCCGAGACCTTGTCCTCGCCGGTCGCCTGCTTGATGGCGTCGAGGGCCGCGAGCGGCCCGAGCTTCATGTAGTCCTCGAACACCAGGCTGGTCAGGTGCTCGTCGGGATTGACCCACGAGATCACGAACACCGTGTAACCCTGCTCTGTCGCCCATTTGATGAACGAGTTCTCGGGTTTGAGATCGAGAATGTAGAACTTGTTGATCCACGGCGGCACGATCAGCAGGGGCCTCTCGTAAACTTCCGCGGTCGCCGGCGCGTACTGCAGGAGCTGCATCACCTTGTTCTGGTAGACGACCTTGCCCGGCGAGGTGGCGACATTGCCGCCGACCTTGAAGGCCTTCATGTCGGTCTGCCGGATGGCGAGCGTGCCCTTGCCGCGCTCGAGATCGGTCAGCAGGTTCTGCAGGCCCTTCAGCAGGTTCTCGCCCTTCGATTCGACCGTCGCCTTCACGACCTGCGGATTGGTCATGGCGAAGTTGGAGGGCGACATCGCGTCGATGAACTGGCGCGTATAGAAGTCGACCTTCTTCGAGGTCTTGTCGTCGACGCCTTCGACCTCCTTCACGGTGTGCTGCAGCCAGCGCGCTGTCAGCAGATAGGACTGCTTGAGATAGTCGAAGACGACCTCGTCCTTCCATGCCGGGTCGTTGAAACGCTTGTCGCCCTTGGCGGGCTCGACCACGGGCTCGACCTTCTGGCCCATCATGCGCTGGGCCGTGACCTGCCACAGGTTCATGTACTGCTGCCACAGCTCCATCTGCGCCTGCAGCAGCCGGTTGGGGTCGGCCAGCATCTTGGCGGTGAAGTCCATGAAGGTCTGGGTGAGGCGCAGCGGATCGGCGGGCTGGGGGCCGTCGGCCTTGTACTTCTCGGCAAAGTCCTGCAGCAGCTTCTGGCTGCGCTCGGCGATGTCCTTGAAGGCGCCCTTCATGCGTTCGGACTCTTCGGCGGACAGTCCTGGAACGGCCGGCTGCTCCGACATGCGTTTCCCCTTCTAGATCATTGGCTTTGCAGCGTTTCTTGCGATACTTTCAGCGTCCCGGTACCATACCTAGTGTCGATCGTCCCAGGCTGCCAGCACCTTTCTAGGTAGGCTGCGACAACAGACGGGTCAATTTTACTCTCGGCGTCGGCTAGACAGCATGCACGGTCGGGTTTCGAGCAAGGATAGGCGGAATGCGTAAAGGGCAGGACAGGACGGGCAGGAGCTGGCTGGGCTTGCTTGGCGTGTCCAGCTTTGCGCTGCTGACCGGCTGCGGCTGGTTCGGCGGCGGCGGGCCGCCGCCCAGCAGCGCCAAGCTGCGTCCCGGCGCCGACCGTCAGCTCCAGGCGACCAGCGCGTTGCCGGCTGCCAATGGCCAGCAATACGAGCAGGGCATTTCCGCTGCCGACGAGACGCGCGGACAGCTGCCGCAGATCGGCTCCATCGTCAAAGGTACCGGCGGACAGAAGGCGCAACGCGAGAAGGCGGACAAGGAATCGGCCGAGCGCGACGCCAAGGCGCGCGAGGCGCGTCTCGAGCGCGAAGCCGCCGAGAAGGAAGCAAGAGCCAAGGAGAAGGAGGCCGCCAAACCCGAGCGCAAGGACGGTCCCGCCACCGGCATGCCCGGCAAGCCGGCCGCTGCCGAGCCCGGTAATCCTGACGGCGCGGCGAAGGTGACGCCGGCGCCGCCGGCGGGACCACAGTCCGACTCGGCGTCGCCGCAGACAGCCGCGCCCATCGCGGCAACGCCCGCCGTCGCCACGGCCGATTCCGTCCCTCCTGTAACGCGCGCCGCGATGACAAGCGCACCGCCCGCGCCGCCGCCGCCTCCGCCGCCAGCGCCAGAACCGCCGCCGGTCGCCGCAGCACCAGCGCCGCAGCCTGCACCGCCGCCGCCACCGCCCGTCGTTGCCGCGCCGACACGGTCTGCTGATCCGAGCAAGGCGTTCGTGCCCCCGCCGGGCTGGACGCCGCCAGGGCAGGCTGAGCCTGTCGTCACGGCCGCAGCTGCGGCCCCACCTCAGCCGGCGCCGGCAGCTGCGCCGCCACCGCCACCTCCACCGGTCGCTGCTCCTGCGCCGCCGCCGCCACCTTCGGCTCCGGTCGTTGCCGCCGCGCCGACGCGATCTGCCGATCCGAACAAGGCTTTCGTACCGCCGCCAGGCTGGACGCCGCCGGGACAGACCGAGCCCGTCGTCGCGACAGCCGCCGCTGCGCCACCGCCGACGCCTGCACCCGCACCGCCGCCCGCACCTGTCGCTGCTCCGGCACCACCGTCGCCGCCGGCCGTCACTGCTGCGCCGACGCGGTCTGCCGACCCGAGCAAGGCGTTCGTGCCGCCGGCGGGTTGGACTCCACCTGGACAGGCAGAGCCGGTCGTCACCACGGCCGCTGCCGCACCGCCTCCACCCGCACCGGCGCCGGTCGCTCCTCCCGCACCGCCGCCGCCTGTCGCCGTCGCGCCGCCTCCGCCCGCTCCCGCGGCGCCGCCACCGGCTGCGCCGGCGCGCGTTGCCGATCCAAACAAGGCGTTCGTGCCGCCATCGGACTGGGTGCCGCCAGGGCAGAGCGCACCAATCGTCGCTGCTGCCGCGGCGCCACCTGCCGCGCCGCCCGCACCACCGCCGGCACCGGCGGTGACCACGATGGCACCGCCGCCGCCGCCCGCTGCGCCGCCGCGGCCCGCCGACCCCAGCAAGGCCTTTGTGCCGCCGCCCGGCTGGACGCCGCCGGGGCAGGCCGCACCCGCGGTCAGCACGGCCGCTGCTGCACCTCCGCCGCCGGCGCCTGCGCTGATCCCAACGCCGACACCGCCGCCGGCACCGATCCCAGCGCCAGCTGCGCCTGCGCGTACGGCCGATCCCAACAAGGCCTTCGTGCCACCGCCCGGTTGGACTCCGCCGGGAGCAGCCGTCGCGACACCGGCGCCCGCCGCGGCCGCCGCCGCTCCGCCGGCAGGAACCTCGGCCGATCTGGCAGCCGCCCAGATGGCGGCGATGGCCGCGCCGCAGGCACCTGTTGTGCAGCAACCCGTCGCGCCGCCGCCGACTACATTTTCACGCGGCAACCAGCAGGTGGCCGTGATCCAGTTCGGCGCGGGCTCCGCCGGCCTCACCAGCAACGACTTCGCCATCCTGCAGCGGGTGGCGGAGATGCAGCGGAACAACCGCGCCACGGTTCGCATCGTCGCCCATGCGCAGCAGGACGCCTCCGGCTCGTCGGCCGACCAGGTCGCGCGCGCCAACTACGAAGTCTCGCGCCAGCGCGCGCTCGCCGTCGCCAACCAGCTCGTGCGGCTGGGCGTGCCGGCTAACCGCATCGTCGCCGAGGCCGCATCCGACGCCGAGCCCGCCTTCGAAACCACCTCCGCCCGCGGCATCGCCGCCAACCGTCGCGCCGAGATCTTCGTCGATTTCTAGCGAAAGAATTCAGGCCCCTTGGGAAAAACCAGATGGACGATTCGGAATTCCACCGGCTGAAGCGCCTGCCGCCCTACGTGTTCGCGGAAGTGAACGCCATGAAGGCGCGCGCGCGCGGCGCCGGACAGGACGTCATCGACCTCGGCATGGGCAATCCCGACCTGCCGACCGCACCGCACATCGTCGCCAAGCTCGCCGAGGCCGCCGGCAACCCGCGCGCCCACGGCTACTCCGCCTCGCGCGGCATTCCCGGCCTGCGCAAGGCGCAGGCGGCGTACTACGCGCGCCGCTTCGGCGTCGAGCTCGATCCCGAGAGCGAGATCATCGTCACGCTCGGCTCCAAGGAGGGACTGGCCAATCTCGCGCAGGCCATCACTTCGCCGGGCGACATCGTGCTGGTGCCCAACCCCAGCTATCCGATCCATCCCTACGGCTTCATCATCGCCGGCGGCTCGGTGCGCCACATCCCGGTGCCGGGCAGCACGTCGCTGGACGAGTTCCTGCCGGCGCTCGAGCGCGCCGTGCGCCACACGGTGCCCAAGCCGATCGCCCTGGTGCTGAACTATCCGTCGAATCCGACAGCGCAGGTCGTCGATCTCGACTTCTATGGCGCGATCGTCGATTTCTGCAAACGCCAGGGCATCTGGATCCTGAGCGATCTTGCCTATGCCGAGATCTATTTCGACGGCGTGCCACCGCCGTCGGTGCTGCAGGTGCCGGGCGCGCGCGACATCGCCGTCGAGTTCACCTCGATGAGCAAGACCTACTCGATGGCGGGCTGGCGCATCGGCTTCGCCGCCGGCAACAAGACGCTGATCCATTCGCTGACGCGCATAAAGTCGTACCTCGACTACGGCGCCTTCACGCCGATCCAGGTGGCGGCGACGGCGGCGCTCAACGGTCCGCAGGACTGCATCGTCGAGGCGCGCAACACCTATAAGGAGCGCCGCGACGTGCTGATCGAGGGGCTGAGTGCCGCGGGTTGGAACCTGCCGGCGCCGTCGGCCAGCATGTTCGCCTGGGCGCCGATCCCCAAGGAATTCGCCGAACTGGGCTCGCTCGCTTTCTCCAAGTTGCTGCTGACCCAGGCCAATGTCGCGGTTTCCCCTGGCATCGGCTTCGGCGAGCATGGCGACGCCCATGTCCGCATCGCCCTGGTCGAGAACAAGCACCGGATCCGCCAGGCCATCCGCAACATCCGCCAGGTGATGGCTGACCCCGGTCGTGCCATCGACCTCTACCTGCGCGGCGTCGGTGACAACATCACGCCATTGAAGGCTCGCGCCTGAGCGAAACCTGGCGTATCAGGCGGCCCATGAAAGCTCCTCTCAGAATCGGCATCGCCGGCCTCGGCACCGTTGGCGCGGGCGTCGTCAAGCTATTGGCCGAGCACGGCCGGCTCCTGTCGCTGCGCGGCGGACGGCCGCTCAAGCTGGTCGCCGTCAGCGCGCGGCGCAAAGCCCGCAAGCGGGACATCGACGTATCGCGTATGCGCTGGGAGAGTGATCCCATGGCGCTCGCCACCGCACCTGACGTCGACGTCGTCGTCGAGCTTATAGGCGGTTCCAGCGGCGTGGCGCGTCGTCTCGTGCAGACGGCGCTGCGCTCGGGCAAGCACGTCATCACCGCGAACAAGGCGCTGCTCGCCATGCACGGCACCGAGCTCGCCACCCTGGCCGAGAAGAAGGGCGGCATCCTGGCGTTCGAGGCAGCGGTCGCGGGCGGCATCCCGATCATCAAGGCCCTGCGCGAAGGCCTGGTCGGCAACCGCGTGCGGCGCCTCTACGGCATCCTCAACGGCACCTGCAATTACATCCTGACCACGATGCGCGAGACCGGCCGCGACTTCGACGCCGTGCTCGCCGAGGCGCAGGCAGCGGGCTACGCCGAGGCCGATCCCAGCTTCGACGTCGACGGCATCGACGCCGCGCACAAGCTCGCCGTGCTGACCGGCGCCGCGTTCGGCGCCAAGGTCAACTTCGCCGGCGTGCATATCGAAGGCATCCGCCACGTCAGCGCCATGGACATCCAGTTCGCCGAGGAGCTGGGCTTCCGCATAAAACTTTTGGGCCTGGCGCGCGAGACGCGTTACGGCATCGAGCAGCGCGTGCATCCCTGCATGGTGCCGCTGGCCGCGCCGATTGCCCATATCGAGGGCGTGTTCAACGCCGTCGTGGTCGAGGGCGACTTCGTCGGCACCACCATGTTCCAGGGCCGTGGCGCGGGGCAGGGGCCGACCGCCTCGGCCGTCGTCGCCGATTTGGTCGACGTGGCGCGCGGGCGCGAGATGCCGGCCTTCGTCGTGCCGGCCGATCGGCTCGCCGACAAGAAGATCTCGCCGATGGATAGGCATCAGGGCGCCTATTACATTCGCCTGATGGTGCAGGACCGGCCGGGCGTGATTTCGGCGGTTTCGGGCGCGCTCGCCAAGGAGCGCATCTCGCTCGAATCGATGCTCCAGCGCGGCCGCTCGCAATCCGGCGAAGTGCCGGTGGTGTTGACGACTCACGAGACGGAAGAGGCGGCAATGCGGCGTGCCCTGACACGCATCGCCAAGCTGGGCGCGGTGGCCGAGGAGCCCTGCGTCATCAGGATCGAGTCATTCTAGAGTGTTGGACGGCGCCAAGACGCCGACGGAGGAGACGATGGCCAACGACGTGAAACTGGACCGCAATCTTGCGTTGGAAGTGGTGCGCGTCACCGAAGCCGCAGCCCTCGCGGCTTCCAAGCTGATGGGCCGCGGCGACGAGAAGAAGGCCGACCAGGCCGCGGTCGACGCCATGCGCACCTCGCTGAACTCGCTCGCCATCGACGGCACGGTCGTGATCGGCGAGGGCGAGCGCGACGAGGCGCCCATGCTCTATATCGGCGAGAAGGTCGGGCTGGCCCAGGCCGGGGCCCCCCAGATCGACATCGCGCTCGATCCGCTCGAGGGCACGACCATCACCGCCAAGGGCCTGCCCAATGCGCTCGCCGTCATCGCCATGGCCGAGCATGGCGGCTTCCTCAATGCGCCCGACGTCTACATGGACAAGATCGCCGTCGGCGGCGGCCTGCCCGAGGGCGTCGTCGATCTCGACAAGACGCCGGCCCAGAACCTCGCCGACCTGGCCAAGGCCAAGAAGGCCGACGTCGCCGACCTCGTGGTCTGCATCCTCGACCGGCCGCGCCATGCCGAATTGATCGCCAAGGTGCGCGAGGCGGGCGCGCGCATCATGCTGATCGGCGATGGCGACGTGTCGGGCGTGATCGCGACCTCGACCGGCGATTCCGGCATCGACATCTACATGGGCTCGGGCGGCGCGCCGGAAGGCGTTTTGGCCGCAGCGGCGCTGCGCGCCATTGGCGGGCAGATCCAGGGCCGGCTGCTGTTCCGCAACGACGACGAGAAGGCGCGGGCCCGCAAGTGGGGCATCACCGACCTCAACCGCAAATACTCGATGCTCGACATGGCCAAGGGCGACGTCATGTTCGCCGCCACCGGCGTCACCTCGGGCTCGATGCTGAAAGGCGTGCGCCGCTTCGGCAACGGGGCGGAGACGCATTCGATCGTCATGCGGTCGAAGACCGGGACGGTGCGCTGGGTCTCGGCGCATCACAATTTCACGATCAAGACTGGCCTGCCGAGCTGGGCTTGATCATCATGTCGGGATGCGGGCTCGGTTCTTAGCCTGTGTCCTGACGTTCCTGGCCGCCGTGCCCGTCGCTGCGGCCGAGGATGGCTGCGGCCGCTTCGACTGGCGTGTCGACCGCGAGCTCGAGCTCTTCAACGAAGGCTTCTTCGCCGACGTCGAAAGCCAATCGGCGCTGCCCAAGGACGGCGCCTTCTCGATGCTGCTGCTGCCGGTCGCGCAGGTGATCTATACCGTGCCGCCCGAGCGCGGCCGCGACGACGGCTATGGCGGCATCGTCACGCTCGAATGGATCGCTGCCGGCCGCTACCAGGTCACCCTGTCGGGCGATGCCTGGATCGACGCCGTCCAGAACGACAAGCGCCTGCCGATGCTCGTCTCGACCAGCCGCGACGACTGCCCCGGCATCCGCATGAGCGTGCAGTTCGACATCCAGAGCGTGCCGCTCACCTTGCAGTTCGGTGGCGCCATGGTGCGGCGGCTCAACATCTCGGTGCTGCGCGTACGCGAGAAGTACGGCATCGACAGCTGGCGGCCGTAAAAGGCATCGATGTCCTGCGCCCAGCCGGGCTTGCGCGACATCGTGCGCGGCCTGCCGACGTCGCCGGACGGCGAAGATGTGTGCTTCCCGAGCGTCGCCAGCGCCGGGAGCTATGTTTCACGTGAAACAACTATAGTTATTGACAAGCACTCAAGTGCTGGACTATGCTGGGTCGTCTGTCGCTCTATGCACTGTTCATCTGACGAAAATCTGGTGCTTCGGACCCCAACCCATTGGGGCTTGGGCTTTCATGCAACACCACGCTCTCTGTCGGAAATACCGGGAATGCCGGAAAGTCCAATTTTTGCCAGCAGTGCATTCATCCGGCACGGTGGAGTGCACCCCTTGGCTGAGACAGTAGAACTGCGGACAGATGGTTGATCATTGATCGAGCTTCTGACGCTGGAGGTCAAGGCGATGTTCGGGCGGGGGCGGCGCGAAGCCGCCAGTTCGCGCAGCGTCGCGCCCGCCCGGCCGCACAGAGGCTCGATGCAACGCCTCGAACTCGGCCGGCGGGCGATAGCCCAAGGCGGAGTGCAGGCGCTGCTTGTTGTAGACGTCGTCGATGAAGGTACCGATGCAG
>JAKFVH010000069.1 GCA_021732285.1 Reyranella sp.
CTTCCTCAGCCTCGACGAGGCGACCTGGAAGCGGATGTCGGTGGTCTATCTCTGCTCGCCCGCCAATCCGCAGGGCGCCATCGCCGGCATCGACTACCTGCAGAAGCTTTTGGCCAAGTGCCGCGAGCACGACGCCGTGCTGGCCGTCGATGAATGCTACGCCGAGATCTACACCCGCGAGCCGCCACCAGGCGCGCTCGAGGCGGCGCTGGCCATGGACGCGACCGACGGCAAGGATCCGTTCAAGAACCTCGCCGTCTTCCACTCGCTCTCCAAGCGCTCCAACGCCGCCGGCCTGCGCTCCGGCTTCATGGCGGGCGATCCGCGCCTGGTGGCGATGACCTTGCGCTGGCGCACCTATGGCGGCCCGCAGATCCCGTTCGCCGTCCAGAAGGCGTCGGCCGCGCTGTGGCGCGAGGAGACGCATCCGCTGCAGACGCGCGAGTGGTACCAGAAGAACTTCCGCGTCGCCGAGCAGATCCTGCACAACCGCTTCGGCTACTACACGCCGGGCGGCGGCTTCTTCCTGTGGCTCGATGTCGGCGACGGCGAGGAGGCAACCCGCAAGCTGTGGCGCGAGGCGCACGTCAAGGTGCTGCCCGGTGCCTACGTCTGCCGCGAGACCGACGGCATCAACACTGCCGAACGCTACATCCGAGTGGCCCTGGTGCATGACGAACAGACAACGCGCGAGGGCATGAGCCGCCTCGCGTCGGTGCTGTAGGAGACGCCATGGCCATCATCGGCGCCGCCTCCATCGCTCCCCGCAAGACCGCGATCCTGCCGGAAGGCGGGCGCGACTTCCTGCGGCGGCGCATGATGGAACTGGTCGGCGCCGCCGTCGCCGGCCTCGGCGTCGTACTGCTGCTGGCGCTGTTCACCTACAGCCCGGGCGATCCCTCGCTCAACCACGCGACGGGCCGCGCGCCGCACAACACCATGGGCGTGCCCGGCGCCTACATCTCCGACCTGCTGCTGCAGACTTTTGGGCTCGCGATCGTCCTCGTGCCGGTGGCGCTGATCACCTGGGGCGTGCGCATGGTGCGCACCCACCATCTCGGCTTCTTCGGCCTGCGCCTGTCGCTGCTGCTGCTGGCGCTCTTGATGATGAGCGTGGCCTGCGTCGGGCTGGGCGATGTCGGCGCTGCGGCGACACACGCCGGACCGGGCGGGCTGGTCGGCCTCGCCCTGGTCGGCCGCTTCCGCGAGCTGGTGCTGACCCATTCGAGTGGCGGCAGCCTTGCCCTGATCGAGCCGGCCTGTGCCGCGCTCGCCTTCATCGCCATGGCGCCGGCGCTCGGCATGAACCGCACCGACCTGCCGCTGATCTTCCGCATCCTGCGCGCGCCCTTCCTGGGCGGCGTGTGGCTGGTGCGGGCGGGGATCAGCCTGTGGCGCGGCAAGCCGCAGTCGCTCGACGAGGAGCCCGACATGCCGGCGCCGCCCATCGGCTATGCCGAGATCCCGGGCGAGATCGACGCCAGCCAGTACGATCCGGCGCATTTTCCGCCGCGCTTCGAGCAGATCCCCGAAGAAGGCGCGCCCTTGCCGGCGCGCGAATCGCTGATGGTCGACGCGCCCTATGCGCCGATCGAACGGCCTGCTGACGAGATCCCGGAGATGCCGCCGGGCCACCAGCCCATGCCGGCGCCGACGGCCGCCGAATCGGTGCAGGAGCGCACCCTGTTCGACCGCGTGGCCGGACTGCGCATCGAGCCGATCCTGGGCCGCCTGCGGCCGGCCGCACCGACCGCCGAGCGCGTGGAGCCGGGGGCGTCGCTGCCCGAGCCGCAAGCGGCGGCAGCGCCAGAGGCCGAAGAGGCCGACGACGACAATCCCTTCACGCCCGACGCGCTTGCCGATCCGCAGCCGCCCACCGCGGCAAACGGCGTCACCATCGTGCCGCGCAAGTCGGCCGCAGCCCAGGGCAAGCGCGCGGCCAAGGCCGGCCAGCGCGAGCTCGATCTCGTGACCGGCGAATACAAGCTGCCGCCGCTCGACATCCTGTCGCTGCCCTCGCGCGTCAGCACCGAGACCAAGATCGACGAAGAGGCGCTGGAGCAGAACGCCCGCCTGCTCGAGACCGTGCTCGACGATTTCGGCGTCAAAGGCCAGATCGTGAAGGTGCGGCCGGGCCCGGTGGTCACGCTCTACGAGCTCGAACCGGCGCCTGGCACCAAGTCGAGCCGCGTCATCGGCCTGGCCGACGACATCGCCCGCTCGATGAGCGCGGTGTCGGCCCGCGTCGCCACCGTGCCGGGCCGCAACGTCATCGGCATCGAGCTGCCCAATGCGCGGCGCGAGACGGTGTTCCTGCGCGAGCTTTTATCGACCCGGCACTACGAGGACAACCGCTTGGGCCTGCCCCTGGCGCTGGGCAAGGACATCGGCGGCGATCCGGTGATCGCCGACCTCGCGCGCATGCCGCATCTCCTGATCGGCGGCACCACCGGCTCGGGCAAGTCGGTGGCAGTCAACACCATGATCCTGTCACTGCTCTACAGGCTGCCGCCGGATCGCTGCCGCTTCATCATGATCGATCCCAAGATGCTGGAGCTCAGCGTCTACCAGGACATCCCGCATCTCCTGACGCCCGTCGTCACCGAGCCGCGCAAGGCGATCGTGGCGCTGAAGTGGGTGGTGCGCGAGATGGAGGATCGCTATCGCGCCATGAGCGCCTTGGGCGTGCGCAACATCGCGGGCTACAACGAGAAGCTCGGCGACGCCAGGCGCAAGGGCCAGGCGCTGACCCGCCAGGTCCAGACCGGCATCGATCCCGAGACGCGCCGGCCGGTGTTCGAGGAAGAGGAGATCGACCTCAACCCGCTGCCCTTCATCGTGGTCATCATCGACGAGATGGCCGACCTGATGCTGGTCGCCGGCAAGGAGATCGAGGCCGCCGTCCAGCGCCTGGCGCAGATGGCACGCGCCGCCGGCATCCACGTGATCATGGCGACGCAACGGCCGTCGGTCGACGTCATCACCGGCACCATCAAGGCCAACTTCCCGACCCGCATCTCCTTCCAGGTCACCTCCAAGATCGACAGCCGCACCATCCTGGGCGAGCAGGGCGGCGAGCAGCTGCTGGGCCAGGGCGACATGCTGTACATGGCGGGCGGCGGCAAGATCGCCCGCGTGCACGGCCCGTTCGTGTCCGATACCGAGGTCGAGGAGGTGGTGCGCCACCTCAGGGCCCAGGGCGTGCCGTCCTACATCGAATCGGTCACCAACGACCCTGACGCCGAGGAAGGCGGGCTCGGCCTGCCGGGCGAGGGCGGCGAGGAAGGCGAAAGCGACCAGCTCTACGACCAGGCGATCGCCCTGGTGGCGCGCGAGCGCAAGTGCAGCACCAGCTTCATCCAGCGCTACCTGCAGATCGGCTACAACCGCGCCGCCCGTATCGTCGAGCGAATGGAGCGCGAGGGCGTCGTCAGCCCGGCCAACCACGTCGGCAAGCGCGAGGTCCTGGCGCGCGACATCGACGACCGCTCATGACTCCCGCCCCCGTCATACGGGGGAGGGTTGGGGAGGGGGAGGGCCTCACATTCGGTGCCGAGAAATTGCAGATCTGAAATCATTCAGATCGAGACTGTCGCTTCCCCCCTCCCTAACCCTCCCCCGTATGACGGGGGCGGGAAGATGTTGCAGACAGGCGCTGGTGGCAGCGGGGTTGATTTGAGCTACCTTGCGGACCGGGGACAAGGCAGGTTGAGAGTACGATGACCGACAGGGGAGGCCCGGTAGAGCTGCCGACAGCGGGCGTGCATCGCCGCCGCCGCATCCCACTGATATGGATCGTGCCGATCGTCACCGGCCTGATTGCCCTTTGGCTCGCCTGGGACACCTTCTCCAAGAAGGGCCCGACCATCACCGTCTCCTTCGATACCGCGGCCGGCCTCACTGCGGGCCAGTCGCAGCTCAAGTACAAGAACGTCGTCATGGGCACCGTGAAGTCGATCGGTGTGTCGCCCGACCTCACCAAGGTGATCGTGACCGTCGAGACGGTGCGTGAGGCCGAGCCGTTGCTCAACGACAAGACCATCTTCTGGGTGGTCAAGCCCGAGCTGTTCGCGGGCAGCATCACCGGCCTGGAGACGCTGCTCTCGGGCTCCTACATCGGCATGCGGCCGTCGGCCGAGCCGGGCGTGGACAAACGCGACTTCATCGGCAGGACCGATCCGCCAGTGCTGCAGGCCTGGACCAAGGGCACGACCTTCATGCTCGACAGCAAGCGGCTGGGCTCGATCAGCCTCGGTTCGCCGATCTTCTACCGAGATCTCGAGGTCGGCACGGTGCTGGGTTGGGATATCGGCGACCTCGCCAGCAGGGTCGCCATCCATGCCTTCGTGCGCGCACCCTACGACCAGTACGTGCACGCCGATTCGTCATTCTGGAACGCCTCCGGCGTGTCGATAAAGATGGGAGCCGACGGCGTGCAGTTCCGCATGGAATCGCTGCGTGCCGTCCTGTTGGGCGGCATCGCCTTCGAAACCCCCACGGACACCAAGCAGCCTGTCGCTGCCAACAACCAGACATTCCCGCTCTATCGCAACTTCGACGATGCGCGGGCAGCGGGGTTCGGCCGGCAGATCCGCCTTCTGTCCTACTTCCCGGGATCAGTCGCGGGACTGGAGCCGGGCGCTCACGTCACGCTTCATGGCCTCAGGATCGGCGAAGTGACGGATGTCGACCTGGTCTACGATGCCAAGCTCGATCGCGTCGTCGTGCCGGTCCACTACCGCGTCGAAGCTGGCCGCATCGCCAACATCGCGTCGGCCGAGCAGACCAACCCGGAAAAGCTCGCCGAGGAGATGATCAAGCGCGGCATGCGCGCCACCCTGCAATCGACCAGCATCATCACCGGCTCGAAGGAGATCGCTCTCGAGCACATTGACAATGCGCCGCCTGCGACACTGGAGAAGAGAGGCGACGTTTACGTCATTCCGTCCTCGGAAGTCGGCGGCTTCGATGCCATCACGCGATCGGCCGCCGAGCTTCTGACCAAGCTCAACCGCATCGAGTACGACAAGATCGGCAGGAGCATCGAGAACGCGGCGGCGGGCCTCGATACCACGATCAACGGCGCGCAGACCAAGCGCACGCTGGCGGCGCTGGAAAAGGCGATGATCGACGTCCAGGACATTGCCAAGAAGCTCGACACCGAAGGCACGCCGGCGCTGAAGCGCCTGCCGGCGATCGCCCAGCAGCTGCAGGAATCGCTGACCTCGGCCAATCGTCTGTTCGGCTCGTTCAACACGGGCTACGGCGATGATTCGCGCTTCCGCCGCGACCTCGACCGCCTGCTGCCGCAGCTCACCGACGCGGCCCGCTCGATCCGGGCGCTCAGCGATCTCTTGTCACGCCATCCCGAGGCCCTGATCAAGGGCCGCACCAACACGGGCAGGGAATGAACGACTTCTCTCTCAGCCGCCGCCGCTTCGCCCTCGCTCTGCCGCTCGTCGCCGCGGCCTGCGGCGCCTCACCCGAACCCGTCTACTACACCATCGTGTCGCGCACCGGCCCGACCCTGCCGCGCGGGCCGAAGGTCGTCCTGCTGAAGGACATTGGGCTCGCGAGCTACCTCGACCGCCGCGAGATCGTGCGCTCGTCGGAAAGTTATAAGCTCGACATCCGCGCCAATGACTGGTGGGGCGAGCCGCTGGCCGGCCTGATCGGGCGCGTGCTGGTCGTCGAGCTGTCGCAGCGCCTGCCCAGCACCACGGTCTACGCCGAAAGCGGCGCCATCAGCGCCGACCACAACTGCATCGTCGGCGTCAACATCCAGCGGCTCGACGCCGACAAGGCGGGCTCGCTGATCCTGGTCGCCCAGGTCGCCGCCGAGTTCAACCGGCCGCGGCGGACGGCGGCACGCACCTTCACCATCTCCAAGCCGCTCGCCACCCCGGACACGCCGGGCCTGGTCGCGGCGATCAGCGACGCGCTCGGCGAGCTGGCCGACGGCATCGCCACGCTCCTGCAGTGAGCCTCTTCTCGGCCGCGCGGGCTCACAGGTCCTTTCAGGACGCAAGGCAGGCGGCGCGCGCGCGGATGACCAAGCCGCAGCTGCGCGAGTGCCCGGGCTGCGGGCTGTTCCAGATCGTTCCGGCGATGGCGCCCGGGCTGCGCAGCAACTGCACGCGCTGCGGCACCGTGCTGCGCATCACCCGCGTCGACCCGCTGAACCGCCATCTCGCGCTCACCTTCGCCGCCATGGTGCTGTTCGTCGTCGTGTGGGAAGGCATGCTGATGAAGGTCTCGGCCGTCGGCATCGTGCGCGAGACCATCCTGGAGTCCGGACCGCGCGAGCTGGTCGCGCGCGGCCTGTGGCCGATCGCCATCGCCGTCGCTTTCACGACGGCCTATGCGCCGCTCGGCAAGTTTCTGGCCACGCTCTACGTTCTGATCGGGCTCAAGCTGCGGCGCCCACCGCCCCGGATCCGCGACGCCTTCCTGCTGTCGCGCCGGCTCAACACCTGGTGCATGCTGGAAGTGCTGCTGCTCGGCGTCTTCGTGGCCTACACCAAGCTCGGCGACCTCGTGACCATCGAGCTCGGTCCTGCCGTCTATGCGCTGGGCCTGCTCACTGTCGTCTGGGTGTGGGCTGAAGTTTCGTTCGACCCGCATGTCGTATGGGAGGAGATCGAGCGGCGCGGCCTGACGCACGCCCCCATGCCCGCCGAGGCGCCGCTTGCCTGGCAACCGGGCGCCATGGGCTGCGAGGGGTGCGGCCTGGTCTGCGTGCCGGCCGAGACCGATGGCCACTGCCCGCGCTGCGGCTCGACGGTGCATGAGCGCAAGCCCAACAGCGTGTCGCGCACCTGGGCCCTGGTGCTCGCCGCCATCGTTCTCTACATCCCGGCCAACGTCTATCCGGTGCTGACCGTGATCCAGCTTGGCGCCGGCATGCCCAGCACCATCATGGGCGGCGTCGAGGAACTGCTGGATTCCCAGATGTATCCGTTGGCCGCCCTGGTGTTCTTCGCCAGCATCATGGTGCCGCTGTTCAAGCTTCTGGGGCTGGGCAGCATGCTGACGGCGACACAGCTCGGGCGTCCCGGGGCGGGCGCTTCCATGCTGATCCGCGAGCGCACGGTGCTCTATCACATCGTTGCCTGGATCGGCCGCTGGTCGATGGTCGACATCTTCATGGAATCGCTTCTGGGCGCGTTGGTGCAGTTCGGCCGCGCCGTCACCATCGAGCCCGGCGTCGGCGCGCTCGCCTTCTGCGCCGTGGTCTTCATCACCATCTTCGCCGCCGAGACGTTCGATCCGCGCCTGATGTGGGATGCCGCCGGACGCAACCCGCATCGCGCACCGGCGGAGCGTCCGGGCGGCGGCGCTCTTGCACCATCGCCTTCGGCCTCGTAATTTCGGGACCGGCCGGCAAGGCGGCCACCCGTCCGCGGAGAGGGCCAAGCCCACCTTCTGATTTCTGTCTGGTCATTCGACCTTTCCTGCCCGCGAGCGGACACCGGGTCTTTTGGGAAAGGGAGAATCATGTCCGAGCTTCCCGCTCGTCCTTCCAAGGAACATCTGCGCAAACAGGCCAAGCGGCTGGCCCGCGACAAGTCGTTGGGCCTTGCCGAGGCGCAGCGCACTCTCGCCGCCGACTACGGCGCCAAGAGCTGGGCCGAGCTGATGCGGCGCGTCGATGCGGCGCGCGGCGGCGACGCAGCACCACTTCCGCCGCTCGCCGCGGCCGCGCGAGCAGGCGACCTGGCGGCGGTCCGACGCCTCATTGCCGAAGGGCAGCCGACCGACGAGGGCAGCGCCAAGATCGGACCGCCGCTGTGGCAGGCCTGCGCCTCCGACGCACCGGCCGAAACGCGGATCGCCATCGCCGACGCATTGCTTTCGGCGGGCGCCAGCCCTCGGCATGACGGTGGCGGCGAGACCGCGCTGCATGCCGCCGCCAACCGTGGTCCGCTGGCGCTGGTCGAGCTGCTGATCCGCAACGGTGCCCTGGAATGGCAACCGGACGCCAAGGGCCGGGCGCCACTGGCCGCCGCGCGGCGTGGCAAGGCGGCAGACAAGGCTGCCATCATCGAACTGCTCGCTCGGCCAGTGATCCGCGATCGCTCGTTCCGTGCCGCCGTGACGGCACTGCAGCGCGGCGACGTCGCGGCACTGGCGCGCCTGCTCGACGACGAGCCGCGCCTCCTGCACGACCGCATCCTGGAGCCCGAGTGCTACCGCGAGGCCAGCCGATCGCAGTACTTCCGCGATCCCAAGCTGTTCTGGTTCATCGCCAACAACCCGACCCTGATGAAGCGCATGCCGGACAACATCGTCGAGGTCGCCGAGACGATGATTGCGCGCGGCGTCGACAAAGCCGACCTCGACTATGCGCTGGAGTTGGTGATGACCAGCTCGCCGGCGCGCGAGCAGGGCCTGCAGATCCCGTTGCTCGAACGGCTGATGAAGGCGGGTGCGACGCCGACGGCGCAGGCCATCGACGTGACGCTGGCCCATTGGGAGCTGGCACCCATCCGGGCGCTGTTGCGGGGCGGCCATCCCATGACGGCGGCGATCGCCGCCGCCCTTGGCGAGACCGATCGGCTCAAGGAATTGTTGCGCGAGGCGTCGGCCGCGGACATCCAGAACACGTTCGGCATGGCGGTCATCAATCGCCAGACTGAAGCGGCGCGGCTCGCGCTCGATGCCGGCGCCGACGTCAATGGCTTCCTGCCGGTTCATGCCCACAGCACCGCCCTGCACCAGGCCGCGATCGACGAAAATCTCGATTTGATGGCGCTCCTGGTCGATCGGGGCGCCCGCACGGATATCGCAGACAAACTGTGGGACAGCACGCCGCTCGGCTGGGCAAGCCACCAAGGCAAGGCTCGCGCTCGGGCCTTTCTCGAGGGATTGCGACAGCAGTCCTGACGTGTGGCAGCCCTGCATTGTTGCAGGCTGCTCGCGGAACGCTTTTTGCTCCACCGTCCCTACTGAACCAGAAGGGAGTATCAGACGATGGCCAAGGAGATCCTGTGTGGCTTCGGCATCGACGTCGATGCCGTTGCCGGCTGGCTGGGCAGCTACGGCGGCGAGGACTCGCCCGACGACATCTCGCGCGGCCTGTTCGCGGGTGAGGTCGGCAGTCCTCGACTGCTAAAAATGTTCGAGCGGCTGGGCATCAAGACCACCTGGTTCATTCCCGGCCACTCGATCGAGACTTTCCCCAAGGAAATGAAGGCTGTTGCCGATGCCGGCCACGAGATTGGCATCCATGGTTACAGCCACGAGAACCCGATCGCCATGACGCGCGAGCAGGAGACCGAGATTCTCGACAAGTGCATCGAGCTTGTAACCAAACTGTCAGGCAAGCGGCCGACCGGCTACGTGGCGCCGTGGTGGGAGTTCTCGCCGGTCACCAACGAGCTGCTGCTCGAGCGCGGCATCAAGTACGACCATTCGCTGATGCACAACGACCACCAGCCCTACTATGTGCGGGTGGGCGACAGCTGGACCAAGATCGACTACGCCAAGAAGCCGCGCGACTGGATGGTGCCGCTGAAGCGCGGCCACGAGACCGACCTGATCGAGATCCCGGCAAGCTGGTACCTCGACGACCTGCCGCCCATGATGTTCATCAAGAAGTCGCCGAACAGCCACGGCTTCGTCAATCCGCGCGACATCGAGCAGATGTGGCGCGATCAGTTCGACTGGGTCTACCGCGAGTACGACTACGCGGTGTTCCCCATGACCATCCATCCCGACGTCTCGGGCCGGCCGCACGTGCTGATGATGCTGGAGCGGCTGTACCACCACATGATCGGCCATCCCGGCGTGCGGTTCGTGACCATGAATGAGATGGCCGATGACTTTGCTCGGCGGTCGCCGAGGAGGAAGTGATGACGCCCTTCGCGTCATCCCGACCGGAGCGCGAAGCGCGGAGTGGAGGGACCTCCTCATGCAACGCCAGCTCCAGAAAAGGTCCCTCGACTACGCGCCTGCGGCGCTCCGCTCGGGATGACGGTTGATGTGCTCCTTATGCGGCGTCCTCGGCGGTAGCGGTCACTGGACCGACGCCGCTGCACGCCCCGGCGTCTTCACCCGCAACGTCGATCCCCTGCAGCGCCGGCGCGAGCGGGCGCATCGCATCGCCTGCGCCAGCCGCGTGCTGGCCTACTACGGGCTGACGCTCAGCGACTGGCAGGCGAGCTCGTTCGTCCTGTCGACGGCGACCGGCAAGACCGAGCTGGTCGAGGATCTCGGCCATCTGTGGTCCGCCGCCGAGAAGCTTTTGGGCCGGCCCTGCGATCCGCTCGATCCCGACCTCATCATCCGGCTGGAGGGGGCCAGTGCCTGACCTCGTCTTCACGCCGGTCAACCTGATCACGGGCTTTTTAGGCTCGGGCAAGACCACGCTGCTGCAGCGCCTGCTCGCCGATCCGGCGCTCAGCGACACCGCCGTGCTGATCAACGAGTTCGGCGAGGTCGGGCTCGATCATCACCTGCTCGAGCGCATCGACGACA
>JAKFVH010000089.1 GCA_021732285.1 Reyranella sp.
CGGCCGTGTCGTTCTTGGCCGCGCGGGCGATGGCGATGGAGCGCGCGGCGAACCAGAAGCCCAGCGCATCGAGCGGCGTGCCCTCGAGCTGCGACACGGCGAGCTGGTAGACGTCCTGCAGATTGTCCGGCTCGGCCGCCACCGATTCGCGGTAGTAGCGCCGCGCCTTGTCGTAGTCCTTGGCCTGAAGGGCTGCGTAGCCCAGCGCGCCGTTGAACACCGCGCTCATCTGCTCCTTGGTGCGCATGAAGGTGGCGTCGTCGAGAGACGCGGGCTTCTGCCATTTGGCCAGCGCGCCAACGCCGCGTTCAGCCCCGGCGACCATGGGCTCGATCGCGGCCTTGTCGCCCTGCACGGCGCGCGCGCGGGCGGCATAGACGCGATGGGCGAGCGCGTGGACATTGTCGGGATCGATCTGCAGCAGCTTGCCGGCCATGAAGTCGGCCTTGGCCGGTTCCTTGGCCGCCATCCAGGCGGCCATCGCATGCTCCAGCGATTCGGTGCGCAGGATGCTGTTGGGATACCAGGCGGCGAAGACCTCCATCGCCGTGGCGCGCTTGGCCGCATCCGTCGTCTTGAGCGCGGCCTGGAAGTTGTCGTACTCGGCGGGATTGGCAAAGCTGTTACGCCCCTGGCCAGCCGCGTCGAGCGACTGGACTGCAAGCGCCAGCGACAATACGAGAACAACCCACCGCAACACCGTCACTGCAGCTCCTTTCTTCGCCGCGGCCCGTTGGCTCGGAAAGGCCGTGACCGCTTTGTCGAATTAAGGCAGTGTTCGTAGGTTACTACGGGCGGGGACGAAGACAATGATCGAACGGCGCTCAACGATCGCAGCGCTCGTCGCGGCCTGTATGGTCACAGCTTTCGCCGCCGGCAGCTTCGCACAGCAAGCCGCGCCGCCGGCTGTCTTGGTGCAGGCCGCCGAGCAGATGCCGATTGCCGACCATTGGGAGTTCATCGGCCGGGCCGCCGCGGTCGACAAGGTCGAGCTGCGCGCCCGCGTCAAGGGCTTCCTCGGCCCGCGCAAGTTCAACGACGGCGACATGGTGGAAAAGGACGAGGTCGTCTTCACCATCGAGCCCGAGACCTACCAGGCCGCCGTCGACCAGAAGGTCGCCCAGCGCGATTCCGCCCAGGCCGCGCTCACCAACGCCGACATGCAGCTCCAGCGCGCCGCCGAGCTGTTGCGCACCAACACCGGCACCAAGCAGACCTACGACCAGCGCCTCTCCGAACAGCTCCAGGCCAAGGCGAATCTCGAGGACGCGCGCGCCCAGCTGCGCGACGCCGAGATCCAGCTCTCCTACACCACCATCAAGTCGCCGATCGCGGGCCGCATCGGCCGCGCCGCCGTCTCGCCCGGCAACCTGGTCAGCCCCGACTCCGGCGTGCTGGCGACGGTGGTGAGCGAGTCCCCGATCCGCGTGCTCTTCCCCGTGACCCAGCGCGAGCTTCTCGATGCCAAGCGGAACGCCACTGCCGGCGATCCGCCAGCGGTGCGGCTGAAGCTCGCCGACGGGAGCATCTACAAGGAGAACGGCAAGATCGACTTCATCGACATCACCGTTGATCCCAAGACCGACGGCCAGATCGTGCGCGCGACCTTCGACAACAAGGACAACCTTTTGACCGACGGCCAGACGGTGCGCGTCATCCTCGAGGACAGCAAGCCCCAGACGGTGGTGGCGGTGCCCCAGCAGGCGGTGGCCCTCGACCAGAGCGGCCCCTATCTCTTCGTCGTCGACGACAAGAACGTGGTGCAGCTGCGGCGCGTCAAGGCCGGCATCGTGCGCAACGGCATGCTGGTCGTGAGCGAGGGGCTGAAGGCCGGCGAGAAGGTCGTCATCCAGGGCCAGCAGCGGATCCGCGACGGCATGACGGTGGCGCCGACCGCGGCGCCGGCCGGCCCGGCCCAGCCCAAGCAGTAGCGCCCAGGCACTAAACCATGACCATTTCGTCGCTGTTCATCCGCCGGCCGCGGCTGGCCTTCGTCGTCTCGACGGTCATCACCATCGCGGGCCTGCTCGCCATCACCGCGCTCCCGGTGGCGCAGTTCCCCGACATCGTGCCACCGCAGGTCCGCGTCACCGCCACCTATCCCGGCGCCTCGGCCCAGGCGGTCGAGGAGAGCGTGGCCCAGGTGATCGAGGGCCAGGTCAACGGCGTCGAGAAGATGATCTACATGAAGTCGACCTCGGGCGGCGACGGCAGCTATGCGCTGACCGTGAGCTTCGCGGTCGGCACCGACCCCGATCTCAACACCGTCAACGTCACCAACCGCGTCAACGCCGTGCTGGCGCTGCTGCCGCCCGAGGTGCAGCGGCTGGGCGTCACCACCAAGAAGCAGTCCTCCTCGCTGCTGCAGGTCGTGGCGGTCTATTCGCCCAAGGGCAGCCGCGACGGGCTGTTCCTCAGCAACTTCTCGACCATCACGCTGCTCGACGCGATGCGCCGCGTGCCGGGCGTGGGCGATGCCTCGCTGTTCGGGCCGCTCGACTACTCGATGCGCATCTGGCTCAACCTCGACCGCATGTCGAGCCTCGACATCACCGCCGACGACGTGGTCAAGGCCGTCCAGGCGCAGAACGTGCAGGCCGCGGTCGGCCTGGTCGGCGCCGCGCCGCTGGTCGACGATGTCGGCTTCCAGCTCAACATCACCACCCAGGGCCGCCTGGTCACGACCGGCGAATTCGAGGACATCGTGGTGCGCGCCAAGGCCGACGGCGGGCTGGTGCGCATCAAGGACATCGCCCGCGTCGAGCTCGGCGCCAAGACCATGGATTCGATCGGCCGCTACAACGGCAAGCCGGCGGCCGGCATCCAGATCTACCAGCTGCCCGGCGCCAATGCGCTGGCCACCGCGCAGGGCGTGCGCAAGGCCCTGAAGGACCTCGAGCCGCGCTTCCCCGACGACGTCTCCTACAACGTCATGTACGACACCACGGTGTTCGTCGAGGCCACGATCGAGAGCGTGATCAACACGCTGATCGAGGCCTTCGTGCTGGTGGCGATCGTGGTCTTCGTCTTCCTCGGCAACCTCCGCGCCACGCTGATCCCCATCATCGCCGTGCCGGTGGCGCTGATCGGCACCTTCGCCGTCATGCTGGCGCTGGGCTACTCGGCCAACACCATCTCGCTGCTCGCCCTTGTGCTGGCGATCGGCATCGTGGTCGACGACGCCATCGTCGTGGTCGAGGCAGTCGAGCACATCCTCGAGCACGAGCCCGAGCTCACGCCCGCCCAGGCGACCGAGAAGGCGATGGGCCAGGTCACTGCGCCCATCATCGCCATCACCCTGGTGCTGCTCTCTGTGTTCATCCCGACGGCCTTCATTCCCGGCATCACCGGCCAGCTCTACAGCCAGTTCGCGGTCGCGGTGTCGGTGTCGATGGTGATCTCGGCCATCAACGCCCTGTCGCTGTCGCCCGCGCTGTGTTCGCTGATCCTGCGCCATCGCGGCAAGCCGCGCGGCGTCATGGCCTGGCTGCAGGGCGGCATCGACAAGAGCCGCGACGGCTACGTCCGGCTGGTGACGCCGATCGCGCGGCGCGGCTTCATCGCCGTCCTGCTGGTCGGCGGCTTTGCCCTGGCGACCGGCGGCATCGGCAGCCTGGTGCCATCGGGCTTCCTGCCCGACGAGGACCAGGGCGCCTTCATGGCCGAGGTCCAGCTGCCCGACGCCTCTTCGACCAACCGCACGCTGAAGTCGATCGAGGAGGTCGAGCAGGTGATCGCCGGCCGGCCGTGGATGCAGAGCATCTTCACCGTCTCGGGCTACAGCATCCTCGACGGCCTCAACCTGCCCAACCGCGGCCTGGTGGTGGTCGAGCTGAAGCCGTTCGCCGAGCGCAAGGACAGGTCGCTCAGCGTGTTCGCCGCGCTGCAGGAGGTGAACCAGGCCTTCGCCCGGATCGCCTCGGCCAACGTCTTCGCCTTCAACCTGCCGCCCATCATGGGGCTCGGCAACTCGTCGGGCTTCGAGTTCGTCGTGCAGTCGCTGGCCGGCGCGCCGCCGGTCGATCTCGCGGCCGTGGCGCGCGGCATGATGGTCTCGGCGCAGGGGGTGCCCGAGCTCGCCAACGTGTTCACGACCTATGCCGCGACGACGCCGCAGATCAACCTCAAGCTCGACCGCGAGCGCGCCCAGCAGCTCGGCGTCAGCATCTCCGACATCTTCTCGGCGATGCAGACCACGCTCGGCGGCACCTACACCAACGACTTCAACCTGTTCGGCCGGGTCTGGCAGGTCAAGGTCCAGGCCGACGCGCCCGACCGCGCCAACGTCAACGACGTGTTCCGCGTGCGCGTGCGCTCGTCGAACGGCGAGCTGGTGCCCCTGCAGGCGGTGGCCAACATCGAGCTGGTGACCGCGCCCTCGTCGATCGTGCGCTACAACAACCTGCGCTCGGTGGTGCTGAACGGCGCGTCGGCGCCCGGCTATTCCTCGGGCCAGGCGATCGCCGCCATGGAACGGCTCGCCAAATCGACCCTGCCCGCGGGCTACGGCTTCGAATGGACCGGCACGGCGCTGCAGGAGAAGGCGGCGAGCGGCCAGACGGGCTTCATCCTGGCCTTGGCCGTGCTGTTCGCCTACCTGTTCCTGGTCGGCCTCTACGAGAGCACGGCGATCCCGATCGCGGCCCTGCTGTCGGTCGTGGTCGGCCTGTTCGGCGCGATGCTGGCGCTCTATCTCACCGGGCTCGACAACAACATCTTCGCCCAGATCGGCATCGTGGTCCTGATCGCGCTCGCGGCCAAGAACGCCATCCTGATCATCGAGTTCGCCATGGAAGAACGCGAGCACGGCAAGGACATCGTGAGTGCGGCGACCACGGCCGCCGCCTTGCGCTTCCGCGCGGTGATGATGACGTCGTTCGCCTTCATCCTGGGCCTGGTGCCGCTGGTCATCGCCTCGGGCGCCGGTGCCGCCACCCAGCGCGCCGTCGGCACCGCGGTGTTCGGCGGCATGATCGCCGCCTCGATGCTGGGCATCTTCGTGATCCCGGGCCTCTACGTCGCCTTCCAGACCTTCCGCGAGAAGATCAAAGGCATCGGCAAGAAGCCGGCGACGGTCCAGTACAAGGTCGTGGACCCGGCTCCCTGATCACTTCCTCCCCAGCTTCGCTGGGGAGGAATATCGCTACACCTTCCCCGCCAACTGGTCGCGGATCGGCAGGCTGCGGATGCGCTTGCCGGTGGCGGCGAAGATCGCGTTGGTGAGCGCTGGTGCCACCGGCGGTACGCCGGGCTCGCCGACGCCGCCCAGCGGCTTGTCGTATGCGGCGCTGTTGACGAGGTGCGCGCGGATCTCCGTCGGCGCCCCGTCGATGCGCGTCAGCTCATAGCCGTCGAAGTTGGTCTGCTGCGGACGGCCGTTCTTGAAGCTGATCTCGCCCAGCATCGCCAGGCTGATGCCCTGCACGACCGCGCCCTCGAGCTGCGAGCGCACGCGGTCGGGACTGATCACGGCGCCGCAATCGAAGGCGATGTCGACCCGTGGGATCGTGATCTCGCCCTTGTCGCTCACCGCGACCTCGGTGACGACCGCCGTGTAGCTGACGAAGCTGCGATGCGCGGAGATGCCGAGCCCGCGGCCCTTCGGCATCTGGCGACCCCAGCCCGCCTCGCTCGCGGCCTTCTCGATCACCGCGCGCAGCCGCCCGGTGTCGTACGGATAGACCTTGGGATCCTCGCCGTAGAGCCAGCCATCCGACATGGCCGCCGCATCGATCAGGCGCGGCGGCCCGATCAGCTCGAGCAGGAAGTCCTTGGGATCCTTGCCGAGCGACGCCGCCAGCTCCGCCGCGAAGCTCTGGATGGCGAAGGCGTGCGGGATGTTCGACACCGAGCGGAACCAGCCGACCCTGGTGTGCGCCGCCGCCGCCGGGTTCTCGACCCGGAAGTTGGCTATGTCGAAGGGGTTGTCGACGGCCCCCATGGCGAGCTCCAGCGGCATCTCGTGGTCGGCCCCCGGCACGAAGAGCGCGGCGATGGTCGGCGCCACGGTGCGATGCAGCCAGGCCACCGCCTTGCCGTTGGCATCGACGCCCGCTTCCACCCGCTCCGCCGACACGGTGTGGAAGAAGCTGTGCTGCAGGTCGTCCTCGCGGGTGAAGGTGAGCTTCACCGGGCGGCCGCCCATGGCATGGGAGCAGATCGCCGCTTCGCTCGCGAAGTCGGGCTTGGACTTGCGGCCAAAGCCGCCGCCCAGCAGCAGGTTGTTCACCGTGACCTTGTCGATCGGCATGTTGAAGCGTTTCGACAGGTCGGTGCGGATCGCCTCGGCGTTCTGTATGCCCACCCAGACCTCGCAGGCGTCGGCCGTGACGCGCGCGGTGGCCGACGGCGGCTCCATCGGCGCCTGGGCGAGGTGCGGCACGTAGTATTCCGCCGACAGGCGCTTGGCGGCCCCCGCCAACGCCTTGTCGACGTCGCCGTTGTTGCGCACGACCTGGCCGGGCTTGGCCGCAGCCTCCTCCAGCGTCTTGCGGTACTGGACCGAATCGTAGCTGGCGTTCGGCCCGTCGTCCCACTGGATCTCGAGCTGGGAGCGGCCCTTGATGGCGGCGAAGGTGTTCTCCGCGATGACGGCAACGCCGCCCAGCGGCTGGAACACGATCGGCGGCGTCGGCGGGTCGATCGTGATCACCTTGAGCACGCCGGGCACCTTCATCGTCTTGGCCGCGTCGAAGCTCTTGACCTTGCCGCCGAGCACCGGCGGCCGGGCGACGACGGCATAGGCCATGCCCTCGACGCGGGCGTCGATGCCGTAGACCGCCTTGCCGGTGGTGAAGTCGAGATTGTCGATCAGCGGCACATCCTTGCCGATGTAGCGGAACTCGCTCACCGGCTTCAGGACCAGCTTGTCCGCCGGCGGAACGGGCCGCGCCGCCGCGCCCTTGGCGAGCGCGCCGAACTCGAGACGGCGGTTGCTCGGGCCATGGACCATGCCGTGGTTGTCGGCCTTCACCTCGGTGACGGGAACGCCCCACTTGGCGGCGGCCTCCTCGGCGAGCATTTGACGCGTCGCCGCCGCGATGCGGCGCAGCGGCAGGAAATGATGGCGCATGCTGCGCGAGCCATCGGTGTCCTGGTTGCCGAATTTCGCCTGGTTGCCCGGCGCCTGCAGCACCTTGACGCGATTAAGGTCCGCTCCGAGCTCGTCGGCGATCACCGTCTGGAAGCCGGTGCGAATGCCCTGGCCCATCTCGGCGCGGATGCACAGCAGGTTGACCGTGCCGTCGTCGGCGATGGAGAGGAAGAGTTTCGGATCGTCCTTCACGCCACCCGGCATGCCCTCGCCGCCGAATTTCTTTTCCTGCGCCCGAGCCGGCAGCCGGATTGCAAGGACGAAGCTTCCTGCAGCTAGGCCCAGCAGGACCGAGCGGCGCGCGACGTTGGTGATCTCTGGTGTCCTGGTCATGGTCGTGCCCCCCTTATGCCGCGCCCGAAGCGCGCTTGATGGCGGCGCGAATGCGCGGGTAGGTGCCGCAGCGACAGATGTTGCCGCTCATGGCGTCGAGGATCTGCTGGTCGGTGGGCTTGGGCGTGTCCTTGAGCAGCGACGCGGCCTGCATGATCTGGCCGGTCTGGCAGTAGCCGCACTGCGCCACGTTGAGGTCGCGCCACGCCTTCTGCACCGGATGATTGCCGTCGGCCGACAGGCCTTCGATGGTGATCACCGACTTGCCGTCGATGCTGCCGACCTGGACCTGGCAGGAGCGCGTTGCCGTGCCGTCGAGATGCACGGTGCAGGCGCCGCACAGCGCTTGGCCGCAGCCGAACTTGGTGCCGGTCATGCCGGCGATGTCGCGCAGATACCAGAGCAGAGGCGTCTCCGGATCGCCGTTGAAGTCTTGCGCTTTGCCATTGACGGTGAACTTGCTCATGGCTGGCCTCCAAGAGTGAGGGCGAACGCTGAGGTTCGCGATGGTGCTTGCTTGAGCGCCCCGATCGATCAGTGTCCAAAGACGTCCTGGCGTATCCGCGAAGGAAAATCGGCGATCGAGGTCGCGGCGAGCCTAGCCGACCTGTGAGCGTTTCTCCATCGCCGCCGCGATGGCAGCACCGCTGGTGAAGAAAGCACGCACCTGGCTCATCTGCTGTGCATGCACTGCCGGCGTTTTCGCGACTTTCCGGCATTCCCGGTATTTCCGGCAGAGAGCGTAGTGTGGCCGGAAATCGGACCCCCTATCACTGGGGGGCTCGCCGTCCCGTCCGACTTGTAGGCAGCCGGACGGGACGCGAGCGGTTTCCCTCTCACAACAATATGAACGGATAGACGATGCATAGAGCGACAGTCTCGCCGAGCCTATCGCAAACTGCAGTACTAGTCAATAACTATAGTGCTATTCGCCCTTGGGCGTCGGCTGCCTGGGATGGATGTAGTCCTTGAAGTCGTCGAAGCCTTTCCACGCCGGCTCCGGCGGCTGGTAGTCGGGCCGCGGCGCGTATTTCGACGGCTCGGCAACGCCCGGCGTCACGATGTAGCGCGGGCAGTTGGGGAAGATCGCGCGGACTTCTACGCGCACCAGGAGCTGGGCGCCGGCAAAGCGCTGCATCAGCGGATCGTCGCGGCTGACGCTCGCCGTGCCGTTGACGCGCAGCCGCCTTGGCTTCTCGCCCATGTCGATGAACAGCAGGCCGACGCCCGGGTTGGCCAGAATGTTGCCCAGGCTCTTGAACATGCCGTTGCCGTCATAGTCGGGGAAGGCGAGCTCGCCCGGCCCGACCACGCGCACGAAGCCCGGCGCGCCGCCCTTGAACGAGCAGTCCGGCCGGCCCTCGGCATCCGCCGTCGCCAGGAAGAAGAACATCGACTGCTCGATGAAGGCACGATCCTGGTCGGTGAAGGCCTGGCGCGTCAGCTTCTCTTCCAGCCGGTCGGAGATGCGCCGGCTGTCGAACTGATCCTGTAGACGGCGATTGCCGTCATGGAACATCACACTGTCGCGCATGCGACCTCCCCTGGTCTGTTACTGCATCGACGACCGCGGCGTCGGCACGATGCGCTGGATGACCATCTTTTCGCGGTCCAGGCAATCCGGCACGCGCGGCGCAATCTTGGTCTTCCAGTGGTCCGTCTCGTACACCGCCTTGTACTGCGCCTCGCGTTCAGCCTCGCTGTTGAAGCGGCGGATCCAGAAATAGGCGGAGTCGTCGGTCTCACCGCGGAAGCTGCCGCAAATCACCATGCCCTTGGAGACCTGGAACGGGATGATCTCCTCCTCCATGATCTTCACCCACTCGTTCATCTTGCCGGGCCGCACGAAGTACTGGCGAAGTTCGTAGAAAGCCATGCTGTCGTCTCCTCTCGGTTTTGCCCTCTATTCGAGGCGGATGTTCGCCGCCTTCACGACCGGCCGCCAGCGCTCGATTTCGTTGGCGATGTGGGTGCCGAGCGCCTGGGGCGGCGCCAGCACGGCAGCGCCGCCTTCCTTCTCCAGCCGCGCCTTCACGTCGGCGGAAGCCAGCGCCTTGTTGATCTCCTCGTTCAGCCGCGCGGCGATGGCGGGATCGATGCCGGCCGGACCGGTGATGCCATACCACTGGTCGGCCTCGAACCCCGCGACACCCGACTCGGCGACCGTCGGCAGTTCGGGAAACGCCTCCGAGCGGCGGGCGCTGGAGACGGCAAGAGCGCGCAGGCGCCCTTGCTTGACCAGCGGCATCACCACGGGGGCGCCGGTGAACCCGATCTGCAGCTGGCCGCCCAAAAGGTCGGAGACGAAGGGCGCCGTGCCCTTGTAGGGGACATGCAGCAGCTCGGTGCCCGTCGCATAGGCGAAGTAGGCCGAGGCGAGATGCGAAGCGCTCGCCGTGCCGCCGGTGCCGTAGGCGAGCGCGCCGGGCTTGGCCTTGGCCATGGCGACCAGCTCCGGCACCGAGCCTGCAGCTACCGAAGGATTGACGGTGAGCACGTTGGGCACGTTCGCGACATAGGCCAACGGCGTCCAGCCTTTGACGGGATCGTAGCTGTGCTTGGGATAGACCAGCGGATTTATGGCGAGCGTGCCGATGTGGCCCATCAGCATGGTGAGCCCGTCGGGCTCGGCGCGGGCCACCATCTCGCAGCCGATCGTGCCGCCGCCGCCCGGCCGGTTCTCGACCACGCAGCTCTGGCCGAACGCGACCTGCAGCTTGGCCGCGATCTCGCGCGCCAGAATGTCGGTCGTGCCGCCCGGCGTGAACGGCACGACAAGCCGAAGGGGCTTGGCGGGAAAGTTCTGGGCC
>JAKFVH010000174.1 GCA_021732285.1 Reyranella sp.
GTCGCGGTCTTCGACATGGGCGGCGTGCTGCTCGACTGGAACCCGCGGCACCTCTACCGCAAGCTGATCGCCGATCCGCAGGAAATGGAGCGCTTCCTGGCCACCGTGACCACCACGCCGTGGCACAGCCTGCAGGACGCGGGCGGTGATCCCGCCGAGGCGACGCGTCGGCTCAAGGCCGAGCATCCCGGCCAGGAAGCCCTGATCGAGGCCTTCTACGGTCGCTTCGACGAGATGCTGGAGCATCCCTTCCCCGAGATGGCCGCCCTCGTCGAGCGGCTGCACGGTGCGGGAACGCCGCTTTATCTGCTGTCCAACGCGCCGGGCTTTCTAGACACCTGGCTGCGCGGCCCCGGTCAGCGCCAGCATCCCTTCATCGGCCGTTTCCGCGACTACGTCGTCTCGGGCGTCGTCCGCTGCCTGAAGCCCGACGCGGCGATCTACGACCTGGTCTGCCGCGCCGGCGGCTTCCGGCCGGGCGAGGCCGTGCTGATCGACGACAACCTGCCCAACGTCGAGGGCGCGCGCGCCTTCGGCATGCATGCGGTCCATCACCGCTCGGCAGCCGAGACGGTGGAAGCCCTGCGCAAATTGGGCCTGCCAGCATGAAGCTGCCGGCCGCGCTCAGCGACCTGCCGCGGCCGCTCTATTTCTTCGACGGCTATTGCGTGCTGTGCTGCGGCTTCGTCGCCTTCTGCCTGGCGCGCGACCCCGAGGGCCGGCTGAAGTTCGCCAGCGCGCAATCGGCGCTGGGACAGCGTGTGCTGAAGGCGTTCGGCCTGCCCGATGGCACTTTGGACCGGACGATCCTGTTGCTCGATGGCGACGACGTGTACCTGCGCTCGGCCGCCGTGCTGCGCTCGCTGCGCCATCTTCGCGGACCGGTGCGATGGCTAAAGCCTCTGCTTCTGATCCCGGCCTTCCTGCGCGATCCGCTTTACGACCTCGTCGCGCGCAACCGATATCGCTGGTTCGGACGCCGGCCGAGCTGCTTCGTGCCCACGCCTCGGATGCGCGATCGCTTCATCGATTTGTAGGTCAGCGCCCGTAGGCAAAGCTCAGCATCGACATCAGCCCCTCGCGCGCCTCGGTGGCGTCCATGCCGAGTGTCTGGAAATAGGTGACCAGCTGATGGATGCCGCCGACGTCGGTCGGTCCATTCGGCGGAAAGCGGTTGGCGAGCTTGGCGCAGATCGTCCAGCTCAAGGTTCGCCGCAGCCGGTGCTGGTTGGCGAAGAAGGCGGGGTTGCTCGCCGCCTTCTCGAACAGCCGTCCCCAGGCCTGATTGACCGCCGAATTGACGGCCTCGATGCGGATGTAGCCGGCGCCACCCGGGCTGCGCGCGCGGTTGAGCAGATGGTCGACGTCGTAGCCCGCGAGGTTGGCCGACGTGGCCTGCGTTCCGTACACGTGATTGAGAAAGCCGATATAGGCGGTGCGATATCCCGTGTAGCTCGCCTTGACCCAGACGCTGGCGTTGCGGTCGGGATCGCCCGTGCGCGACACGATCACCGTGTTGGTCTGGCTGCGCCTGCCGACGGCTCCGACGCCCGCCCCGTGGCCGCGATCGTCGAGGTACGTCAGCACCGGAAGCACGGCGGGCGCTTCCACCTGGACGACGATCAGCGGATCTTGTTTCCACTGGTCAACGAGGGCATTGCGTCGCCGCTCGACGATCAAGGTTGGAGTGAGCGCCATGGCCGCCTCCTTCATCCGGTACGATGACACCGATCGCGGGCAGAATTACGGCGAGGCAAGCCACCCTCGGTAGCGGACCAGGCGGCCAACCAGCGGCAGGCCGATCTGCACGTCGAAGCAGAAGCGGCCCTCCTCTTCCGTCTCCGTCGCCTAGATCACCGGCCACAATGCGCGCGGCAAGGCCAGCCCACAGCAGCGCATGCCGCGCATCGAGAGCGTGAGACGCTCGTCGGCGACCTGCACCAAAAGATCGAAATCGAGGATGCCGAAGCGCTCGACGATCCAGCTCGCGGGCCTGCGCAGGCCGATGAACTGCCGCGAGCGCATGACCCGGCCACCGATGCGCCGCGTCCACAGCTCGCCCGTGCCGGAGGCGGTGAACTCGACGACGATCGGTGCATCGTCGGTTGCCGCCGGCAGCTGGAACAGCCATGCCAACAACCGGCCAGGCAGCGTCTGTGCGCCGGTCACCGTGCAGCGCCCTTTCCAGTGCGACGGCCCTGCGTCGTGCAGCGCCTGCCCGGCGCGCGATTGGCGGCCGTAGGCGGCACCGAGCACGCGTCGATAGAGCGACGGCCGCAGATCAGTGCCGTTCCAGGCGGCCGCTATGCGCAGGCCGGCTCGCCGCCACTCGGCTTCGATCTCGGCGAGCGTCAACACGCCAAGGCACGGCCCGGCGCCGCGCGTGAAAAGTCCGCCGGCGAGCTTGCGCACCAACGCCGCGGCCGGCGTCACCGGGATAAAGGGACCGTCGCCGCCCTCGGCGATCAGGCACCACGCACGGCTGGTCGAGCCGCCCTGCAGTTCCAGCCGCAGTCCGCCGCGGTCGGTGCCGAGGAAGCGCAGCCGGTCGGCGATGCCGGCCAGCAGAGGCGCGGCTGGCGTCAGCGTCCGCACCAGTCCTAGCCGCACCAGCCACGACAGCGACCACAGCCCGACATGGAAGATCGACACTTCCAGTCCCGCCCCTGCGAATGTGTCGTGGATGGCGAAGCGGCGTGCGAACAGCGCCGGCTCGGGCAGGTTGCAGGGCGCCACCCAGCGCATGCCGAGCCCAGGCAGCCGCATGCGCCGCAGGTTGCCCCAGACGCGCCGGCCCGGCTGGTCGGCGATGGGCTTGCCGACACTGCCGAGAATCGTCGCGACCAGGGCCGGCCCGCGCGGCGCGTCGTTGCCCGGCATGATGCCGAAGGCGACGCGCTCGACCGCGCCGGTCTTCAGCCCCTCCTCGACGACCGCGCCGGTGAGAGCGGGCACGGTGCTGGCGCCGGCAGAGACCAGCACGCCCGCCTTCAGGGCCGCGTCGTGCAGGCGGTCGACGCCCTGCACGAAGGCCGCGTCTTCGGCGAGATCGAGATAGTGGAGACCGTGGCGGATGCAGCACTCGGCCACACCATAGTCCTGTCCATGGAAGGGACCGGCGGCATGGACCACCACGTTATGGCCGCCCTCGCCCAGCACGCTGTCGAGCTCAGAACGCCAATCGAAGGCGCGGCCGACGACGCCCAGCTCGCGCGCCAGCGCATCGACGGCGGCGCGATCGCGGGCGGCGATGGTCAGCGTCAGTCCCGGGTCGCCGGCGAGCAGGCGGCAGAGCCTGCTGCCGAAGACGCCGGTGCCGCCGAGGACGAGAACGCGCACGCGCGCCTAGCGCAACCGCGCCTGGAATTCGCTGATCGCCGCCGCTGGCGCCTTGGCGTAGGTGCCGCGGCGGCTGACGACGACGTTGGTGATCGAGCGCAGCGATATGGCCATCTCGGTCGCCTTGGCGACGATGGCGATGCCGTTCAGCACCGGCGCGTCGTCGATCAAGAACGGGCTTTCGCGCGCGAACAGCAGCATCGGCAGACCGCCGGCCGGGATGATGACCTCGGCACCCCTCTCGATCAGCGGCTTCACCTGCGTGACGAACTGGCTGCGCACCTGGGCGTAGGCCGTCTGGTCGGTGAAGGCCTTCATGAAGGACGGCAGGTCCATCTTGAGGGCCTGCGTGCCGGCATAGCGTTCGGCCAGCCCATGCATGCGGATCTGCCGGTCGTGCCAGGGCACGAAGACAGGATCGATGGTCACGAGGCCGAGCCGCCCGCCCATGCTGAGGCCGGCCAGCAGGTTGGCCTCGCCGAGGCCGATCACCGGGATGTCGACGGCGCCCTTGATCTCGATCAGGCCGGGCTCCTGGAAATGGCCGATCACGAAGGCGTCGTAGCCCGCCTTCTCGGCGGCCAGCGCGTTGTTGATGACCTGCGCGGCGCAGCGGAACTCGCTCAGGGCGTGGAAGGAATGGTCGGGTGGATCGAGGCCGTGCACCTCGAAGCTGACGCCCGGTGACGCCACCTTGGTCAGCATCGCCTGCAGCCGCTCCATATAGGGCGCCTGTTCGACGGGATGGACGAAGCTCTGGTACCAGATCCGGGCCATGTCTCTCAGACCTTCAGCTTGAAGATGCGCACCGCGTTGCTCTCGTAGATCTTCCGGCGCTGCTCCTCGGTGACGTTCGCTCCGTCCATGAAGCTCACGGCCTCGGCATCGTCCTCGTAGGGGAAGTCGGCGGCGAACATGATGCGATCGACGCCCAGCTCGTCGAGGCCGAGCTTCAGGACCGCCATGTCGGTCACGCCCGCGGTGGTGATGTAGAAATTCTCCAGGAAGTACTCGCTCGGCCGCTTGGGCAGCTTCTCGCAGGCGCCGATCTTCACTTGCATGGCGAAGCGATTGTCGATGCGCTTCAACCAATACGGAATGCCCTCGCCCATGTGGCCGAGCACGATGCGCAGCCCGGGATGGCGGTCGAAGGCGCCGGACATGATCAGGCGCATGGCATGCAGGCCGGTCTCGGCCGAGAAGCCCCAGGTCGCGAAATAGAGGCCGTAGTCGAGGTAGGGCGTGACCATCGACGGCCCGGGCTCGCGCGGATGGAGGTAGATCGGCATGTCGAGTGCCTCGGCCGCCTCGAGGATCGGCCGGTACCTGGGCATGTCGAGATATTCGCTCCTGGTGTGGGAGTTGATGATGACGCCGCAGAGCCCGAGCTTCTTGCCGCGCTCGATCTCGCGCGCCGCTGCCGCCGGGTCCTGCGGCGCCACGGCCACAAGTCCCGCCAGCCGCGTCGGGTTGGCTTTGATCGCCGCCGCCAGCGCGTCGTTGGATTCGGCGGCCAGGCGAGTCGCCATGTCCGTGTCGAAGATCTGCACGCCCGGCGAGGTCAGCGACAGGACCTCGACGTCGATGCCGACCTTGTCCATATGCGCAATGCGGCCAGGCCCGATGTCCAGAAGGTTGCTCACCAGCTGCGTGCCGGCCGCTGACGGCTTCAGCAGGCTGCCGCCCAGCTTGGCGAAGCCCGGCTCGACGTCGCTGCTGGCCAAGACCTTCCTCCAGCCTGCGAGGATGTCGGCCGTGATGAAGGCCTCCTCGACCGCAATGCGCCGCATGATCTTGTCCCCACTACAGGTCGAGCCTGAACCGCCAGTAGCGTAGCCCAAAATTCATCGGCAGGTCGCCATCGACCACGAAGCCCATGCGCTCATAGAGGCCGCGCGCCGTGGTCATGGCCTCGCTGGTATGCAGGCCGATCCGCGTCGCGCCCTGGTCGCGGGCGCGGGCGATGCACCATTCGGTAAGTTGGCGCGACAGGCCGCGGCCACGGGCGGCCTGCGCCACGCCGAGCAACCGCAACGACGCCCAATCGCACGGGAAGATCACGCCGTCCGACTTGCCCGGCGCGAAGTAGAACACCACGGCGTCGAGCCCGGACGCGCCGCGCACACCCGCTATTTCGGCGTTCGCCAGTCGAGTCGCGGCCCGCGGAAGGCCGTCGCGCAGGCGTGGCCATTCTGAGCCCATGCGCTCGGCATAGTCGGCATAGGCATTCCGCAGGAGACACCCGACCGCCGCGTGATCCGCTGCGGTCAGGTGCTCGATCGTGCTCACGCCCTAGAACGGAATGTCGTCGTCGAGCTCGGCCTTGCCGCCGCGCGCCGCCGGACGGCCACCGCCGCCGCCGTTGTTGCCGCCGGACGACGGGCCGCCGCCCATGTCGTCATCCATGCCGGCTCCGGCGCCCGCACCAGCCTCGCCGCCGCCGCTGCGGCCGTCGAGCATGGTGAGCGCGCCGCCGAAGCGCGGGATCACGACCTCGGTCGTGTAACGCTCCTGGCCGCTCTGGTCGGTCCATTTACGCGTCGAGAGCTGGCCCTCGACATAGATCTTGGAACCCTTGCGCACGTACTTCTGTGCGACCTCCGCCAGCTTCTCGTTGAAGATGACGACACGGTGCCATTCGGTGCGCTCCTTGCGCTCGCCGCTCTGGCGATCGCGCCACGTATCCGACGTGGCCACCGACATGTTCACCATGGATCTGCCATCCTGCATGGACCTCACTTCGGGGTCGCGGCCGAGATTGCCGATCAGGATGACTTTGTTGACGCTGCCCGCCATGGGGGCCTCCTTCGCTTTCCCGGTGCCGCGGGGCGCGGCACCTACCTCACGGGGGCCAAACTAGACCTACTCGCCTGTGGGCAGCCACCGATTTTGGGTTGTACCGGCCACGATCAGCGAGGGGGGGCCGGGTGAACTTCGCTCATGCTGCCCTGCCGACAATTCATTGGTTGGCCAAGCAAACCCTCCCCTATCCTCCCGCGCCATGAGTAATTCCTTTCACGTATCGCAGGTCTCGCGCGGGCAGGCTTTCGCCATCCTGGGCGGGGCCGCCCTGATGATGACCCTGGCCATGGGTATCCGGCAGAACCTGGGCCTGTTCCAGGCGCCCGCCTCCAAGGAGCTGGGCATCGCCATCTCCGACTTTGCGCTGGCCATCTCGGTGCAGCAGGTCGCCTGGGGGCTCAGCCAGCCGTTCGCCGGCATCGTCGCCGACAAGCACGGCACGCGCGGCATCGCCCTGTTCGGCAGCCTGCTGTTCATCGCCGGCGTGGTGCTGACGGCGACCGCCCAGGGCGCCCTGCCGATCGTGCTGGGCGCCGGCGTGCTGATCGGCGTGTCGCTCGCCTGCACGACGTCGGGCATCACCGCCAACATTGCCGCCCGCGTCGTGCAGCCATCGCGCCGCACGCTTGCCTTCGGCATCGTCTCGGCGGCGGGCTCGGTCGGCACCATGGTGACGGCGCCGATCGCGGCCTACATGCTGAACAACGACGGCTGGCGCGCCGGCCTGTGGGCCTTCGCCATTCTCGCGGTGGCCATGCTGCCGGCCGCTTGGATCGGCAGCCGTGCCGACAAGCTGCCCACCGGCATCGCCACCGACCGCGACCTCAGCCTGCTGGGCGCCCTGCACGAGGCGCGGCGCCATCCCGGCTACGTCGTGATGGCCGTCGCCTTCTTCGTCTGCGGCCTGCAACTCGTCTTTCTCACCACTCACCTGCCGACCTATCTCGCGCAGTGCGGCATGGATGCCTCCTACAGCGCGCTGCTGCTGATGCTGGTCGGCGGCTTCAACATCGTGAGCTCGTGGCTGTTCGGTTGGCTCGGCGACAAGTATCCCAAGCGCCTGCTGCTGGGCGGCATCTACCTCGGCCGCTCGGTGGCGCTGGCGCTGTTCTTCATGTTCCCGCCGACGCCACTGTCGGTGATCCTGTTCGGCATCGTCATGGGTGTGCTGTGGCTCGGCGTCATTCCGCTGGTCAATGGGCTGGTCGTGCAGATCTTCGGCCTGCGCTACCTGTCGACCCTCACCGGCATCGCCTTCCTGAGCCATCAGGCCGGCTCCTTTTTAGGCGCCTGGGGCGGCGGCTATCTCTTTGATCTGATGGGCTCCTACGACCTCGCCTGGAAGATCGGCGTATTCATCGGCCTGATTGCGGGCACGATGCAGTTGCTGATGAATGACCGTCCGACGGCCAGAATGCAGGCACTGCAAGCAGCGCCGGCCTGATCTGCGGACTGGTGAAGCTGGGGGTTAATCGCCATATGCGATGATCCCCTGCATCGCCTATTCTTGCCCGCACCGATGGCCAAATCACGCACCCCTGTTGCCGAACCGCACCGTTTCATCTCGATCCGCGGCGCTCGCGAGCACAATCTGAAGAATGTCGACCTCGACCTGCCGCGCGATCGCCTGGTGGTGATCACCGGCCTGTCGGGCTCCGGCAAGTCTTCGCTCGCCTTCGACACGATCTACGCCGAAGGCCAGCGTCGCTATGTCGAGAGCCTGTCGGCCTATGCCCGCCAGTTCCTCGAGCTGATGCAGAAGCCCGACGTCGATTCGATCGAGGGTCTGTCGCCGGCCATCTCGATCGAGCAGAAGACGACGTCGCGCAACCCGCGCTCGACGGTCGGCACGGTCACCGAGATCTACGACTACCTGCGCCTGCTGTTCGCCCGCGTCGGCATTCCCTATTCACCGGCGACCGGCTTGCCGATCGAGAGCCAGACCGTGTCGCAGATGGTCGACCGCATCAAGACGATGGCCGATGGCACGCGGCTCTACCTGATGGCGCCCATCGTGCGCGGTCGCAAGGGCGAGTACCGCAAGGAACTGCAGGAGCTGCAGAAGAAGGGTTTCCAGAGGGTCAAGATCGACGGCAAGCTCTACGAGATCGCCGAGGCCCCCTCGCTCGACAAGAAGTACAAGCACGACATCGACGTCGTCGTCGACCGCATCGTCGTGCGCCCCGACCTCGGCAATCGCCTGGCCGATTCGATCGAGACCGCGCTCAATCTCGCCGAGGGCCTCGCCGTCGCCGAGAACGCCGACAACGGCGAGCGCACGGTGTTCTCGGCGCGCTTCGCCTGCCCGGTCTCCGGCTTCACCATCGAGGAGATCGAGCCGCGGCTCTTCTCCTTCAACGCGCCGCAGGGCGCCTGCCCGGCCTGCGATGGCCTGGGCGTAAAAATGTTCTTCGATCCGGAGATGGTGGTGCCGGACGACCGGCTGTCGCTGGCCGAAGGCGCGGTCGCGCCGTGGGCCGATTCGTCGGGCCAGTATTACATGCAGACGCTGGAGAGCATCGCCAAGCACTTCAAGGTCAAGACGAGCGCGCCGTGGCGCGACCTGCCGAAGAAGGTGCGCGACAGCATCCTGTTCGGCAGCGGCGGCGAATCGATCGCCATGCGCTACGACGACGGCATCCGCCAGTACCAGACCACCAAGCCGTTCGAGGGCGTGATCCCCAACCTCGACCGCCGGTGGAAGGAGACCGATTCGTCGTGGGTGCGCGAGGAGCTCGAGCGCTTCCAGCACGAGAGCAAGTGCGAGACCTGCGGCGGCGCCCGCCTGAAGCCCGAGGCGCTGGCGGTGAAGATCGCCGGCCTCAACATCAGCCAGACGACCGAGTTCTCGATCGGCGACGCGGTGAAGTGGTTTTTGGAACTGTCGCCCAAGCTCACGCCCAAGCAGAACGAGATCGCCGCCCGCATCCTCAAGGAGATCAACGAGCGGCTGGGCTTTTTAGACAATGTCGGCCTTTCGTACCTGACGCTGAACCGTACCTCGGGCACGCTGTCGGGCGGCGAGAGCCAGCGCATCCGTCTCGCCTCCCAGATCGGCTCGGGCCTGACCGGCGTGCTCTACGTGCTGGACGAGCCGTCGATCGGCCTGCACCAGCGCGACAACGACCGCCTGCTGAAGACGCTGACGCGGCTGCGTGACCTCGGCAACACGGTGCTGGTGGTCGAGCACGACGAGGACGCGATCCGCTCGGCCGATCACCTGGTCGACATGGGCCCGGGCGCCGGCGCCCATGGCGGCAACGTCATCGCCGAGGGCACGCCCGACGACGTGATGCGCAACAGCGCCAGCCTCACCGGGCAGTATCTCTCGGGCTTCCGCCAGATCCCCATCCCCAAAACGCGGCGCGAGCCGCCGGCGAAGGGCGGCCGCTGGCTGACGGTCAAGGGCGCCAAGGAAAACAACCTGCAGAACGTGACGGCCAGCATCCCGCTCGGCACCTTCACCTGCGTCACCGGCGTGTCGGGCAGCGGCAAGAGCACGCTGATCATCGAGACGCTGTACAAGGCGCTGGCCAAGCGCCTGAACAATGCGCGCGAGCATCCCGGCGTCCACAGCGGGCTCGATGGCGTCGGCCATCTCGACAAGATCGTCGACATCGACCAGTCGCCGATCGGCCGCACGCCGCGCTCGAACCCGGCGACCTACACCGGCGCCTTCTCGCCGATCCGCGACTGGTTCGCCCAGCTGCCGGAATCGAGCGAGCGCGGCTACAAGCCCGGGCGCTTCTCGTTCAACGTCAAGGGCGGCCGCTGCGAGGCCTGCCAGGGCGACGGCGTCATCAAGATCGAGATGCACTTTTTGCCGGATGTCTACGTCCAGTGCGACGTCTGCAAGGGCAAGCGCTACAACCGCGAAACCCTGGAGATCCACTTCCGCGGCAAGTCGATCGCCGACGTGCTGGAGATGACGGTCGACGAGGGCGTCGACTTCTTCAAGGCCGTGCCGGTCATCCGCGACAAGCTCCTGACCCTGCAGCAGGTCGGCCTGGGCTACATCCATATCGGCCAGCAGGCGACGAC
>JAKFVH010000129.1 GCA_021732285.1 Reyranella sp.
CGTGCGAGCGATTGGGGCGGCCGACCGGACTTGAACCGGCGACATCCAGAATCACAATCTGGCGCTCTAACCACCTGAGCTACGGCCGCCACCGTGGTCGCTCCCGCGAAGCGGCGCCTTCCTACGCTCGCCGGCCCAAAGCGTCAAGAAACAGGCGTCGGCGGCAGAAGCCGGTCGATCGACTTGACCCACACCTCGCGCGCCTCCTCGATCGACATCCCGCTGAATTCCCGCATGCGCGCCCAGCTCTCGAAGTCGATCAGGCTCTCGATGGCGATCAGGGTCTGCAGGCGCTCGGTTTCGCCCAGGGTCGAAAGCTCGGCCTCGTACATCAGCTCGATACGCTTCAGGATCGCCTGGCGAATCAGCTGGATCCTGGACTTGAGCTCGCTCGAATCACCCTGGTTGGCGTTCAGCGCGCGCCACAGCGGCAGCCATTGCTCGCAGATCCAGCTGCGCGTTTCGACGTGGGATTTCAGGCGGGTCTGGCGGTCGCCGGAAAAGTCGCGCGCCACGGCCTGCGCCGTGCCCTGCGTGAAGGCGTAGTCGGTCGCCGCCACGCGCAGCGCATGCAGGTCGGGGAAGCGCTCGAACACTGAACGCACCGAGTAGCCCGCCCGCTCGGCGATGGTCGCAGCCGTCGGGATTTGCGGGCTCTCGCGCAACAGAGTCAGGTAGGCCTCGATGATCAGCTGCTTTGTCCGCGCGCTGCGCAGGCGGCGACCGTCGATGCGGGCGGAAGGTTTAGAAGCGGTGGCGGAGGACAAGGATTTCCAGGTCAGGGTCGGGTCGGCGGCCTACTCGGCCATGGTTGAGCATCTGCAAGCTTAGGTTGATCATCTGCAAGCGGAAGTCCGGATTCGGACAGTTCGGCAACGAAATCCCAAATGCTGCAAATTGTGAAAGTGGTGCTGCAAATTTTAGCCCTTACTGCAACAAAGCGCCATAAGTTACCGATGGTAACCATCAAGCGGGAGTCGGCGGCAGCAGCCGGTCGATCGCCTGACGCCAGGCAAGACAGGCCTCCTCGAAGGACAGGCCGAAGAATTCTCGCATCCGCGCCCAGCTTTCGACGTCGGTCAGGGATTCCAGCACGATCAACAGATGGCGACCCTCGACCTCGGGCAGCCTCGACAATTCCGGCGCATACATGAACTCCAGCCGGGCCACGACGCGCTCGCGCGACAGCACGATGCGCTGTTTGAGCTCGGGCGAATCGCCCTGGTTGGCCACCAGCGAGCGCCACAGCGGCAACCAGCGCTCGCAACTCTGGCCGCGGGTCTCGACCTGGGTCTTGATGCGCGTCGCCCGATCGCCGTGGCTGTCGCGCGCCGGTGCCAGCGCCGCGACCTGGACCATGGCGTAGTCGACCGCCGCGACCTGCAAGGTACGGATGTCAGGGAAGCGCTCGAACACCGAGCGCACGGAATAGCCGGCGCGGTGGGCGATCTCGGCCGCCGTCGGCACCTGCGGCGAATTCTCCTGGGCGAGCGCGAGATAGGCCTCGATGATCAGCTGCTTGGTCCGCTCGCTGCGCAGGCGGCGGCCATCGACGCGAGGGGGCCGGTTTGGCGGCGTGTCGGAGCCGTTCATGGGCGGGCTGGCGGCGTCGGCGGCAGCATGCGATCGATCATGCGTATCCAGACCGAACACGCCTCGTCGAACGACAGGCCGTGGACCTCCCGCATGCGTCCCCAACTCTCGAAGTCGATCAACGATTCGAGGGCGATCAGCAGGTCGCGTCGCTCTTCGGTCGGGAGCGCGCCGAGCTCCGCCCGATACATCAGCTCCATGCGCTTGACGATCGCCTGCCGGATGAAGCGAATGCGGTCGCGCAGCTCGTCGAGCTTGCCCTGGTTGGCGACGACGACGCGCCAGACCGGCAGCCAGCGCTCGCAGGTCTGGGCGCGGGTCTCGACGTGCGAGCGAAGGCGGGTCGGCCGGTCGCCATCGACATTGCGCACGACGGCCTGCGCCTCGCCCAGCGTGAACGCATAGTCCAGCGTCGCGAGGCTAAGCCCCTTCAGGTCGACGAACCGTTCGAAGATCGACCGCGTGGAGATTCCGGCGCGCGCGGCGATCTGGGCGGCGGTGGGTATCTCGGGCGTCTCGCGCAGCAGGTCGATATAGGCGTCCATGATCGTCTGCTTGGTCCGCTCGCTGCGCAGGCGCCGACCGTCCGGGGAAGACGAAGGCAGGGCCATCGTCGTCCTCAGGTCGACGGCGTCTGCGGCAACATGCGGTCGATGGCGCGAACCCACACGCCGCACGCGTCCTCGAACGACAGGCCGTAGAGCTCGCGCATGCGCGCCCAGCTCTCGATGTCGGTGATGGCCTCGAGCGCGATCAGCATGTGCTTGCGGTCGCGCTCCGACAGCGTCGTGAGCTCGGGCCGATACATGATCTCCATGCGCTCGATGGTGCGCTCGCGGGCGGTCTTTACCCGCGGCTTCAGGTCTTCGTCCTGGTCGATGCTGAAGATCAGGACGCGCCACAACGCCACGCCGCGCTCGCACGTGCCGGCGCGGGTCTCGACCTGGGACTTGATCCTGGTCTTGCGGTCGCCATCGATGTTGCGCGGCGGCGCCAGGGCGGCTGCCTGCGCGAGCTGGTAGTCTGCCGCCGCGGCTCGGAGCTTGTTGAGGTCGGGAAAGCGCTCGAAGATCGAGCGCACCGAATAGCCGGCGCGCTCGGCGATGCGCGCCGCCGTCGGCATCGGCGTCGCCGGGTTCTCGCGCAGCAGCGCAAGGTAGGCCTCGATGATCAGCTGCTTGGTCCGCTCGCTGCGCAGGCGGCGACCATCGATGCGGGCAGGTCTTGAGGCAGTGGTTATGGACACGGTGCTCGTCAGGTCATGTGTCGCCGGGCGCTGCGACACGGCATTTCGCGTCGAGGCGGGTCCGGCGGCAAAAAATATATTAGCAATCGAGATGCAGTAAGTACACGTGCAGTTAGGGGTAGTCTGGGCTGCAAATTGTAACGATCATGACACCCACTGCAATATCAAGAAAGCCGTCTAGTCTATTGAGATCATTTCCGAAAGTGACGCCCAAGGCGGTCGATGGCGCTGTCGAGGGTCTCGTCATGCTTACAGAAACAGAAGCGGGCAAAGTGGCGCGGCGCTCTTTCGGGGGCGTCGTAGAACGCGCTGACCGGAACGGCGGTCACCCCGGCCTCGACGGTGATGTGGCGGCAGAAGTCCTCGTCCGTGCCGTTGAAACCCAGTGGCCGGAAGTCGGTCGTCACGAAGTAGGTGCCGTGCGCCGGCAGCACGTCGAAGCCGATATCGGACAAGGCGTGCGCCAGGCGATCACGCTTGCGCTGCATGTCGGCGGCGAGGCCGGAGAAATAGCCGTCGCCCATGCGAAGGCCGGTCGCCGCGCCCCATTGCAGGTTGGGCGGCGTGGTGAAGGTCATGAACTGATGGGTCTTGGCGATGACCTTCATCAGTTCGCGCGCCGCGGTCACGTAGCCCACCTTCCAGCCCGTCAGGCTGAAACTCTTGCCGGCCGAGCCGATGCGCACCGCCCGCTCGCGCATGCCGGGCAGCGTCATGATCGACAGATGTCGGCGATCGTCGAAGATGATGTGCTCGTAGACCTCGTCGCACACGGCGTAGGCGTCGTGCTTGAGGCAGAGCCCGGCGATGAAGTCGAGCTCGTCGCGATCGAACACTTTTGAGCAGGGATTCATCGGCGTGTTGAACAGGATGAGCTTGGTGCGGTCGCTGAACGCCGCCGCGAGCTCCTCGCGCGGTAGGCGCCAGGTCGGCGGCTCCAGCCGCACCAGCTTCGGGATGCCCCCTGCCCGGCGCACGATCGGCAGGTAGGAGTCGTAGAGCGGCTCGATCAGCACGACTTCGTCACCCGGCTCGATCAGGCCGAACAGGCAGTCGCCCAGCGCCTCCGTCGCGCCCGAGGTGACCAGCACCTCGCTCTGCCAGTCGACCTCGAGCCCCTGGAAGCGCTTGGCGTGCTCGGCGACGGCCTGGCGCAATTCCGGGATGCCCATCATCGGCGGGTACTGGTTGTGGCCCTTCATCAGGTAGTCGGCCGCCGCCACCCTCACCTCTTCCGGTCCCTTGTCGTCGGGGAAGCCCTGGCCGAGGTTCACCGACTGATGCTCGCGGGCCAGGGCCGACATCACCTCGAAGACCGTCGTCCCAAGGCCGAACATCAATGAATTCACGGGTTTCATAAGCGCGCTCGTCTGTGACTTCTTCTTGTGCAGTTTTCTGCCTTGAAATTCGACAATCAGCCCAACGAATGGTCACTCGAGGGTTCGAATTCACGGCTAGCCGTTGTTGATAAGTATGGCATGAACTCTGCTTCCTCGGGCTCAAACGGACTGCCGCGACCGGCGGGACCGGCGTGTGCGTTCGGGGTGGCCCAAGCCAAATGAAGAAGATCGAAGCGATCATCAAGCCCTTCAAGCTCGATGAGGTGAAGGACGCCCTCAACCAGATCGGCCTCAAGGGCATTACCGTGCTCGAGGCCAAGGGTTTCGGCCGCCAGAAGGGCCATACCGAGCTCTATCGCGGCGCCGAATACGTCGTCGACTTCCTCCCCAAGGTGAAGCTCGAGCTGATCATCGAGGACGAGATGGTCGAGAAGGCGGTCGAGGCGATCCGCAGCTCGGCCTACACCGGCCGCATCGGCGACGGCAAGATCTTCGTCTCGAGCATCGACGACGCAATTCGAATTCGTACTGGCGAGCGCGGCGACGCCGCCGTATGAGACCTAGCCTCTGGGGCAGAGGCAAACCGACCACAGCAAAGGGAAGCACGACAAATGGACGCCAAGCAGGTTCTCGCGCTGATCAAGGAAAAGGACGTCAAATTCGTCGACTTCCGTTTCACCGATCCGCGCGGCAAGTGGCAGCATACCGCGCGCATGGCCTCGGCCACCGATGAAAGCTCCTTCGTCGACGGCGTGATGTTCGACGGCTCCTCGATCGCCGGCTGGAAGGCGATCAACGAGTCCGACATGATCCTGATGCCCGATCCGTCGACCGCCGTGCTCGATCCCTTCGCCGCGCAGACCACGCTGATCGTCAGCTGCGACGTCGTCGAGCCCTCGACCGGCCAGCTCTATGCGCGCTGCCCGCGCTCGACCGCCAAGCGCGCCGAGGCGTTCCTGAAGTCGGCCGGCATGGGCGACACCGCGGTGTTCGGCCCCGAGCTCGAGTTCTTCGTGTTCGACGACGTGCGCTTCGACGTCACGATGGGCGGCAGCTTCTACAAGGTCACCTCGAGCGAGTCGCCGTGGAACACCGGCGCCGAGTACGAAGGCGGCAACATGGGCCATCGCCCCGGCGTCAAGGGCGGCTACTTCCCGGTCCAGCCGGTCGATTCGCTGAACGACCTGCGCGCCGAGATGATGTCGGTCTGCACCGACATGGGCCTGATCATGGAGATCCATCACCACGAGGTGGCGCCGGCGCAGAACGAGCTCGGCTTCCGCTTCGACACGCTGGTGAAGACCGCCGACAACGTGCAGAAGTACAAGTACACCCTGCACAACGTCGCCCACAGCTACGGCAAGTCGGTGACCTTCATGCCGAAGCCGCTCTATGGCGACAACGGTTCGGGCATGCACACCCACCAGTCGATCTGGAAGGACAACAAGCCCTTGTTCGCGGGTTCGGGCTATGCCGACCTGTCGGAGACGGCGCTGTACTACATCGGCGGCATCATCAAGCACGCCAAGGCGCTCAACGCCTTCTGCAACGCCAGCACCAACTCCTACAAGCGCGTCATCCCGGGCTTCGAGGCGCCGGTGCTGCTGGCCTACTCCTCGCGCAACCGCTCGGCCTCGTGCCGCATCCCCTACTCGGCCTCGCCGAAGGGCAAGCGCGTGGAGGTCCGCTTCCCCGATCCGTCGGCCAATCCCTACCTCGCCTTCGCGGCGATGCTGATGGCCGGCATCGACGGCATTCAGAACAAGATCCATCCGGGCGACCCGATGGACAAGAACCTGTACGACCTGCCGCCGGAGGAGCTGACCAAGGTTCCGACCGTGGCGGGCTCGCTGCGCGAGGCGCTGAACTGCCTCGATGCCGACCGCACCTTCCTGACCAAGGGCGGCGTGTTCACCGACGACCAGATCGACGCCTACATGGAGCTCAAGTGGGAAGAGGTCTACAACTGGGAGCACCAGCCGGCACCGGTCGAGTACAAGATGTACTACTCGATCTGAGCGACACTCGGAGATCGACGGAAAGGGGACCCTCGGGTCCCCTTTTCTTTTTGTACGCTGCTGACACAACGGTGTCAGGATCGGTGCGCTACTGGCTGCTTCCATCGTGAAAGGAGAGCCGATCATGTCAGCCACTGAAGCCCAGATCCGCCACGTCTACGAGCGCTGGCACGACACGCTGATGTCCCAGGATCTCGCGGGACTGATGGCGCTCTATGCCGAGCATGCCGTGTTCGAGAGCCCGACCGTCCTGGCGCAATTCCCGGACCGCGACGACGGCATCCTGCGCGGCCACGGCGAGATCGAGAAACTGTTCGCCCGCAACTTCGCGAACCTCAAGGCCGAGTTCACCGAGCTCTATCGCAGCGGCCTCTTCTTCTCCAACGGCCGGCTGCTGACCTGGGAGTATCCGCGGCTGACGCCCAGCGGCGGCACGCAGGTCGACCTGTTCGAATCGATGGACATCGAGAACGGCCTGATCGTCTATCACCGGGTCTACTGGGGCTGGCAGGGCCTCAAGGCGTTGCTGGCGGTGCGGCGCACCTAGCGAAAGCCGGCTCTTCTTCTTCGTCTCCGGCCGTGCGATTTTCCCGCGCGACGGAGGATGACGCGATGAGCTGGATGGACGAGGCGATGAAGGATCTGCGGCCCTGGATCGGACAGGTGCGCGCCGTCGAGGACGATGTCGGGCTGATGGCGGTGCGCCGCGCCGCCGGCGCCTTCGACCTCGACCCGGAGAAGTTCTCCCGAGGCACCGAGCTGCCGCCGCACTGGTTCACCTTCATCGGCGTCGAGACGGTGCGCCAGAGCGAGCTCGGGCCCGACGGCCACGCCAAGAAGGGTATCGTGCTGCCGCCGATCCCGATGCCGCGCCGCATGGGCGCCGGCCGGCGCGTCAAGGTCATGGGCCTCCTGCGCGCGGGGGAGCCCGCGGTGAAGAAGGCGGAGGTGGCCGACATCGTCCCCAAGAGCGGCCGCTCGGGCGACATCTTCGTGCTCACCATGCGCAACACCTACGAGCAGGGCGGCAAGGTCATCGCCGTCGACGAGGCGGACGCGATCTACCGGCCGGCGGTCCCCGCAGGCCAGAAGACCACGGCCACCGTGGCTACGCAGGCGCGCGTCGACCATGCCTGGAGCGAGCGGACCGAACTCACCAACACCCTCAACTTCCGCTTCTCCTCGTTGACCTGGAACGCGCACCGCATCCACTACGACGGCGACTATACGCGCAGCGAGGAAGGCTACCCTGCCCTCGTCTCCAACGGCGGCCTCTCCATGCACCTGATGGTCGATGCCGCGCTCAAGCACGCCAAGGGCACGCTGACCGGCTACACCACGCGGCTCGTCCATCCGCTGTGGGTCGGCGATTCCCTGGAAGTGCGCGGCGAGGAGCAGAAGGACGGCAAGCTCAGGATCTGGGCGGCCGACAAGAACGGCGTGCTGTGCGGCGAGATGGACCTGGAGTTCGCCCAATGAGCGGTCCGCTCGATGGCGTGCGCGTCGTCGACCTGACGACGGTGGTGGTCGGTCCGATCTGCACGCGCACGCTCGCGGACTACGGCGCCGAGGTGATCAAGGTCGAGGCGCCCGCCGGTGATCTTCTGCGCACCATGGCGCGCGGAAGCCGCAATCCCGGCATGTCGGGCAAGTTCATCAACTTCAACCGCAACAAGCGCTCGATCGTGCTCGACCTCAAGAAGCCCGACGGTCTTGAAGCGATGAAGCGGCTGATTGCGAAAGCCGACGTCTTCGTGAGCAATGTGCGGCCCGAGGGCCTTGCCCGTGCCGGGCTTGACTACAAGAGCCTGGCGTCCAAGCATCCCAAGCTCATCCATTGCTCGATCCTGGCGTTCGGCCGCGGCGGCCGCTACTACAACCGCCCGGCCTATGATCCGATCGTGCAGAGCCTGTCGGGCGTCGCCGGCACCTTCGAGCGCGCGACCGGCGAGCCGCGCTTCGTGCCCATGGTGATGAGCGACCACACCTCGGGGCTGATCGCGGCGCAGGCGATCGGCTTTGCCCTCTATCGCCGCGAGAAGACCGGCAAGGGCGAGGCGATCGACGTGCCGATGCTGGAGAACATGGCCTCGTTCGTCACCAGCGAGCATTTGGGCGCCATGACCTTCGACCCGCCGGTCGGTCCGAGCGGCGACAACCGCCTGCTGACGCCGGACTACCGGCCGCTGCCGACCAAGGACGGCTACATCACCGTGGCGCCCAACACCAACGCCCACGCCTTCCCCTTCTTCGACGCCATCGGCCGGCCCGAGCTCAAGACCGATCCGCGCTTCGACAGCCCCGGCTCTCGCACCGCCAATTCCGCCCTCTACTTCGAGGTGCGCAAGCAGGGCCTGGCGCAGAAGACGACAGCGGAGTGGCTGAAAATCTTCGACGAGCTCGACATCCCCGCAGCGCGCTACAACTCGATCGACGATCTTCTGGACGACCCGCATCTCAACGATGTCGGCTTCTTCGCCTCGGAGAACCATCCCAGCGAAGGCAAGATCCGCCGTACCAAGCCCGCCAACACCTTCTCCGGCGGCGGCCGCGACAAGCTCACCCACGCGCCGAAGCTCGGCGAGCACACGAGCGAGGTGCTGGCGGAGGCGGGCTATTCGAATGCTGAAATCGAAGCCATGAAGGCGGCTGGCGCCGCACGTTGATCACGGGAGCGCGGGCCTCCGGCCCGCTCATGCTCTTCCGGACCGCGCGCGTCCTCGCGCGCCTCATGATCATGAGCGCGCGAGGACGCGCGCGGTCCGGAAGACGAAAACCATGAGCGGGCCAGAGGCCCGCGCTCCCGTCAGACCGGCTTCTCGCCCTCGATCAGCACGCGCTGCATGACGCGCGGCTCTCCCAGCGGATAGTCGTTCACGACCCGGTGCATGGTGGCGCGGTTGTCCCAGATCACGATGTCGCCGGCCTGCCAGACATGGCCGAAATGGTGCCGCGGCTGGCGCGCCTCGTCGGCCAGTCCGTCGAGCAGCGCATCGCTCTCGGCCCGCTCCAGGCCGACGATACGGTCGAGCCGGTTGGGATTGAGATAGAGCGCTTTGCGGCCGGTCTCGGGATGGGTGCGTACCAGGGGATGCTCGACGTCCGGCGTCTCGGCGATCTCCTGTGGCGTGCGCGCCGAGGGCCGGTTGCGGGCCCGCGGCGTGTCGTAGCCGTGGATCGCGCGCATGCCGTCGATGCGCTGCCGGAGCGTCGCGGGCAGCGCCTCGTAGACCGAGTGCATGTTGCAGAACCAGGTCGAGCCGCCGCTGCTCGGGATCTCTATACCGTGCAGCAGCGTCGCCTTGGCGGGAACGGCGAAGTACGAATCGTCGGTGTGCCAGTCCTCGGCGCGGATCGCCGTCTTGTCGGTCGTGCCGTCGGCCATCAGGGTCGACACCATGACCGACACTTCCGGCACATCGCCGCTGCGCTTGTAGCGCAGGAGCTGCGTCCTCGGTGTGCCGAAGGCCTTGGCGAAAGAGAGCGTCTGCGACGGCGCCATGCGCTCGCCGGGAAGCACGACCAGCAGGTGCTCGGCCAGGGCACGGTTCAGCAGGGCTGCCGTCTCGGGCTCGCCGGCGCGGCTGCGGTCGAGGCCTTCGATGCGCGCGCCGAGCGGACCCTGGCAGGGAACGACTTCAGGCATGCTGCAAAGCCTAGCGCGACGAGGCGCGGAAGACCATTTCGCGCATCCAGCGCCGGGCGTTCTGGATCAACGCCTTGACCCGCTGCCAAGCTGGCAGGGCGCGCACGAAGCCGTAGAGCCGGTCGCGCCAGTCGAATACCCAGGTCTCGGCCCGCAGGTACCACGGCATCTTCACCAGGGTCGGCCGCAGGACCTGATAAAGGCGCGCCACCAGGGCCGTCGCCAGCATCTTGCCAATGACAACACTGAGCGCCGAAAGCCCGTAGCGATGGTGAAAAGCAAACCAGACAGCGGAAAGTTT
>JAKFVH010000066.1 GCA_021732285.1 Reyranella sp.
TTTCATGGTCGTCCTTCCTTGATGCTTTGGAGCAGGCGAAAGCCCGACTCCGTTCACACCATCACTGTGAGGGACGACCACCCTTCACGCCATCGGCGCCCGGCCCGTTACCCCATCTCCGTGGCGCGTCTTCTCATAATCTTCCGGACCGCGCGCATCTTGCGCGCTCATGATTCATGAGCGAGCCGGAGGCTCGCGGTCCGGAAGAGCATGAGCGCCACGGAGTGGCGCCCTCCAGCAAAGATTAGCCGCGGGCGCGTTCGGCCGGCTGGCCGAGGGCAGCGAGCGCCACGGCGACGATGCCCTTCGCGTCGAGGCCGGCCTGCTCGTACTGGCGGGCGGGCGAGGCGTGATCGATGAACCGGTCGGGCAGGATCATCGGCCGCACCTTCAGGCCCTGATCGAGCAGCCCGGTCGTCGCCAGATGCTGCAGGACGTGGCTCGCGAAGCCGCCGATCGAGCCCTCCTCGATCGTGATCAGCACCTCGTGCTCGCGCGCGAGGCGTCGCACGAGATCGGTGTCGAGCGGCTTGGCGAAACGGGCATCGGCCACGGTGGTGCTGAGCCCCTTGGCGCCGAGATCCTCGGCGGCGACCAGGCATTCGGCGAGGCGCGTGCCGAAACTCAAGATGGCGATCTTGCTGCCCTCGCGCAGCACCCGGCCCTTGCCGATCTCGAGCGGCGTGCCGCGGGCCGGCAGTTCGACGCCGACGCCCTCGCCGCGCGGATAACGGAAGGCCGAGGGGCGATCGTTGATCTGCGCGGCCGTCGCCACCATGTGCATCAGCTCGAGCTCGTCGGCCGCCGCCATGACGACGAAATCCGGCAGGCAGGCAAGATAGGCGACGTCGAAGGAGCCGGCATGGGTGGCGCCGTCGGCGCCGACCAGGCCGGCGCGGTCGATGGCGAAGCGCACCGGCAGCTTCTGGATGGCGACGTCGTGCACGACCTGGTCGTAGCCGCGCTGCAGGAAGGTCGAATAGATCGCGCAGAACGGCTTGAAACCTTCGGTGGCGAGGCCGGCGGCGAAGGTGACGCCGTGCTGCTCGGCGATGCCGACATCGAAGCAGCGCTCGGGGAAGCGCTCGGCGAACTTGTCGAGGCTGGTGCCCGAGGGCATGGCGGCGGTGATGGCGACGATCTTCTTGTCGGCCTCGGCCTCGGCGATCAGCGCCTTGGCAAACACCGCCTGGTAGGCCGGCGCATTGGCCGCCGGCTTGGACTGCTTGCCGGTGACGACGTCGAACTTCACCACGCCGTGGTACTTGTCGGCGCTGTTCTCGGCCGGCGGATAGCCCTTGCCCTTCTTGGTGACGACATGGACCAGGATCGGCTTGTCGAGCCGGCTGTCGCGTGCGTTCCTCAGCACCGGCAGCAGATGGTCGAGATTGTGCCCGTCGACCGGACCGACATAGTAGAAGCCCAGCTCGTCGAACAGCGTGCCGCCCGCCACGAAGCCGCGCGCGAACTCCTCGGCGCGGCGCGCCGCCATCTCGAGCGGCCTGGGCAGCGCCTCGGCGACCGAGCGGCCGAGATTGCGCAGGCTGACATAGGGCCGGCCCGACAGCAGGCGCGAGAGATGCGCCGACATGGCGCCGACCGGCGGGGCGATCGACATGTCGTTGTCGTTCAGCACCACGATCAGCCGGCTGCGCAGCGCGCCGGCATTGTTCATCGCCTCGTAGGCCATGCCGGCGCTCATGGCGCCGTCGCCGATCACCGCCACGACGTGGTTGTTGCCGCCGGCGAGATCGCGCGCCACGGCCATGCCGAGGCCGGCCGAGACCGAGGTCGAGGAATGGGCCGCGCCGAACGGGTCGTATTCGCTCTCGCTGCGCCGCGTGAAGCCCGACAGGCCGCCCTCCTGGCGCAAGGTGCGGATGCGGCCGCGCCGGCCGGTGACGATCTTGTGCGGATAGGCCTGGTGGCCGACGTCCCAGATCAGCCGATCGCGCGGCGTGTCGAACACATAGTGCAGCGCCACAGTGAGCTCGACGACGCCGAGCCCGGCGCCGAGATGACCGCCGGTGACCGAAACGGCCGAGATCGTCTCCTGGCGCAGCTCGTCGGCGAGCTGGCGCAACTGATCGACCTTCAGCCGACGGATATCGGCCGGGACGTCGACGGTATCGAGAAGCGGCGTGGTGCCGGTCATGACTGCATCATACTCCCGCGCGGCCCCTTAAGCGCGCCGTGCGACAACGTATTCCGCTGCCTGCCTTAGCAAATCCGCGGCCTCGCCGAACGGTTCGAGATGCGCGGCGGCCTGTCGCGCCAGCAGGTCGGCCTGGGCCCGCGCCCGCTCGCTGCCCAGGATCGACACGAAGGTCGCCTTGCCGGCCGCGGCGTCCTTGCCTGGCGTCTTGCCGATCTCGGCGGCGCTGCCCTCGATGTCCAAAAGATCGTCGACGATCTGAAAGGCCAGACCCAGGTCGTGGGCATAGGCCGACAAGGCGTTGCGCATCGGGTCGCTCGCCTTGCCCAGGATGGCGCCGGACGTGCAGGAGAAGGAGATCAGCGCGCCGGTCTTCAGGCGCTGCAGGCGCGTGATGGCGCCGATCGACAAGTCGGGCCGGCTCTCGGCCAAAAGGTCGAGCATCTGGCCACCCACCATGCCGTGCGCACCGGCCGCCTTGGCGAGATCGGCGACCAGATGAGCGCGTACCGCCGCATCGCCGTGCGTGTCCTCGTGCGCCAACACTTCGAAGGCCAGCGCCTGCAAGGCGTCACCCGCCAGGATGGCCGTGGCCTCGTCGAACTGCTTGTGACAGGAGGGCTTGCCGCGCCTGAGATCGTCGTCGTCCATGGCCGGCAGGTCGTCGTGGATCAACGAATAGGCGTGCACGAATTCGATGGCGCTTGCGGTCCTGAGAGCCGGCAGCGCGCCGACCTTGAACAACGTTGCACCGGCCAGCACGAAAAACGCGCGCAGGCGCTTGCCGCCGCCCAGGCTCGCGTAGCGCATCGCCTCGAACACGCGCGATTCGTCGATGTCGCCCCCATTCCCCAGTGAGTGCGGCAGAAGGCGATCCATGGTGCGTTCGACCGACGAGGCGGCGAACGCCAGCGCGGCCTCGAAGTCGCGATGCGACGACAGGGGCATGGAAGACTAGTTCAGGTCGGCGGCCTGCGTGCCGACCGAGCCGTCGGCCGAGAAGACGATCTTCTCGACCTTCATCTTGGCTTCGGCGAGCTTCTGCTCGCAGTGCTTCTTCAGCAGCGCGCCGCGCTCATAGGCCGAGATCGCCTCGTCGAGCTTCACCTGGCCGCGCTCGAGTTGCTGGACGATGCCTTCCAGCTCCTTCAGCGCGTCCTCGAACGACAGGCCGGCGATGTCCTTGGGGAGTACGGGTTCTTTTGCCAATTTTGCCTCGCAGGGGGTGACCTGGATCGTAGCCGCCCGCGCGCGCCACGGCCAGTCACAGCACAATGCTGTAAAATGCCCATTCCGCGCGGTCTTTCGGGCTTTCACAACTGTGGATAGCGAATCACGCACCTGTGACATGGTAGCTTTGCATGTTCGCAGGACAAAACCCGCCCTCGCGCATTGCGACAGTTACACAGCAATGGCACGTTCCGCCCCGCAACGAAATAAACAGCCATTCATAGGAGCAAAACGCCCATGGGCAACGTCAGCCATCTCGTCACGCGGACAGCAGCCTTCGAAAGCTCGGTTGAGAACGGTCTCGCCGAAGGCGGCAGCGGCAAGGACCGCCAGTTCGTCACCGCCCTCGCCCGCGGCCTCGACATCCTGCGCGCCTTCCATGCCGGCGAAGGCATGCTGGGCAACCAGGAGATCGCCCATCGCACGGGCCTGCCGAAGCCGACCGTGGCGCGCCTCACGCACACGCTGACCGAGCTCGGCTACCTCAACTACATCCGCCGCTTCCGCAAATACGAGCTCGGCGCCTCGGTGCTGGCGCTGGGTTACGCCGCGATCTCGAGCATGGACGTGCGCCGCGCGTCGCGTCAGCCGCTCGAGCAGCTCGCCCATGCCCTCAACGCCTCGACGGCGCTGGGCGGCCGCGATCGTCATTCGATGATCTATCTCGAAGCCTGCCGTGGCCCGTCGGTCGTGGCGATCACGCACGATGTCGGCACGCGCGTGCCGATGGCGAGCACGGCGATGGGCCGCGCGTATCTGTTCTCGCTGCCCGACGTCGACCGCAACAAGCAGATCGACGCCATCCGCCGCCGCTGGCGCGACGACTGGACCAAGGTGAAGACCGGCCTCGAGCGCTCGTTCAAGGAGCTGGCCGACCGTGGCTTCTGCGTCACCTGGGGCGAGTGGCTGCCCGAGCTCTGCGGCGTCGGCGCACCGCTGCGCAATTCGGACGGCACGGCGGCCTACGCCATCAACGCCTCGGCGCCGATCTACCAGATCAGCCGCGATCGGCTCGAAGCCGATTGGGGCCCGCGCCTGGTGAAGATCGCGCGCGACATCCGCACCGGGATGGCCGCCCAGCCCTCGGCCGCGACGACGCCGGCGGCGATGCGTCCTGCGACGACCAACGGCAACGGGCATCGCCCGCCGATGTCGGCGATGGCGCGCCGCTAAAGCGATTTCCGGTCCGATCGAACCGCTTGCGGTTCGATCGGACCGGAAATGCGCGCGCGTCCTCTTTCTGGAGTCCAAGCGTATGCCTATCCAACGACCGGCCGATGCGCGGCCGGTCGCCGCTCACGAGTTTCGCGGTTTCAACGGACTTATCGGCCACGAGGTCGTGGCCTGGCGGCCGGGCTTCGTCGAGATGACGCTGAAAGTCCGCCCCGAGCTCTGCAACGCCAACGGCCTGCTGCACGGCGGCGTGCTGATGACCCTGCTCGATTCGGCGAGCGGCTTTGCCTGCACCTTCAACGAGACGGCAACGGCGCGGCGGCTCAGCGTCACGCTCGCCTTCACCACGCAATTCATCAAGGCGGCGCGTGACGGCGACCGCCTCACGATCTTCGGCGCCTGGCGGCCGTCGAGCAGTCAGAGCACCTTCGCCGCCGAGACCGAGATCTACGACCAGAACGGCGACCTTTTGGCCACCGGCACGGGCACCTTCCGTTATCTCAAGGGCGAGCGCAGCGACGGCACGCTCACCTTCCTCGACCAGAAGGCGGCGGACTGATCAACGGGAAGCGGGCAAGGACGCAATGCGTCGTCTTCCCGAGCAGGCTGTGAACCAGGGCGAATTCGGTCACGGTCCATTCGATCGGCGCGACCGGAATCGAGGACAATAGACGGCGCTTGTCGCGCAGCAGCGTCACGTGCGGCACAAAGCTTCTCGTGCCCTTCATGCACAGAGCGGCCGAGAGGTTCTCGTAAAGCAGTTCGAGGCCGATCACGCCCTCCTCTCCTCGCAACACGAGCGCCCCGCCGTTAAAACTCTCGACGCGATCGAACGACACTCTGAACGCCGGCATCGACACGCGATTGGCGCACGTCTTCAGCGTCGCGATCAAGGCTGGCGGCGGCGGCGAGAAGTCATCGCCGACGTGCCAAAGCGTTGAATGGATGTGCCGCGGCTGAATCGGCGGGCCTTTCAAATCGTACTCGTCGCGCAGGCCGCAGCCGATTTCGACGGCCGCGGCGGCGGCAGGCGGATCGGCATAGACAAGGAACAACAGTCGGTCAGTAGGACGGGAAAAACCCATGAGCATCTCCACTGGGAAGATGTTCATGGTATGTTCTGTATCCGTTGAATCAACCCACCGATTTGCAACTCTGGACGTAACGCGGCGCCGTCGGCCTTCGTCTCCTGGAAGAGAAAGGGAGACAGCAATGCAGGCATTTTACGCAATCGCGACCGTAATCCTTGCCCTCGTCGGTCCGGGGCAGCATGAGGCGCCTAAGGGCGTCACACTCGTGGCGGGTCTTTCCGGGCACGCGCCCAACGCGGCAGGCGGCCTGCCGAGGCTGCCGTCGTTGCCGCGTCTGCCTCGCGTGCCGCGACCGCCGAAGTGGCCCTAGGTCAGGCCAGCAGCGCGTAGAGATCGGTCTCGAGCTTGGCCGGATCGACGCCCTGCCAGGGCATGTAGATTTCCCAGTTGATACCGGCGAGCTCGAGCTTCTCGGCCTGGCACCAGGCGAACAGCGTCTGCCAGGCGCCCGGCATGCCGTCGAACGGGCCCTTGAGCTGGAAGTGCGCGGCCCGGCCGGCCGGCAGCTCCGACGGCACGATCTCGCCGCGACCAGCGAAGCTGCGGCCGACGATGGTGCCTATTTCCATGTCGAGCGCCTCCTTCGCCGGCGTCCGGAAGCGCGTCAGGGGCCGGCCGAGCGGCCCGGCCTCGAGCGTCGGCAAGGCGGCGTCGACCGCGGCGCGCGCCGAACGCTGCGCCTTGGCAATCTCCGGAAACGGCACCTTCGCCTTGACCACCGCCGTGAGCTGACGGTCGACCGTCACGATTGAGCAGGCCATCGCTTGAACCCCTTCACTTAACCTTATGGTTAAGTGATAGGCGGTCCCGGCACATCCGTCAACAAGGCCTGTAACGACCGGGCACCGGCCTCCGTCTCCCAGACAGACGACCTACCCATGGGGGAGACGATGAAATCAGCGACCGCACTCAAGGCCCTGTCCGCCCTGCTGATGCTTGGCCTCGGCGCCTGCGCGACGACGCAGGAGCGGATGAACGGCTGGGTCGGCACGACCGACGCCCACCTGCTCTCGGCCTGGGGCGCGCCCGACCGCAAGGCCAAGGCGGGCGGCGGCATCAACGTCGTCACCTACAAGGAGAAGGGCCAGGGCAAGCACTCGCCCTCCTGCCACAAGACCTTCGCGATCGACTCAGAGCACCGGGTCATCGGCGCCAGCACCACCTGCCGCTAGGGGGCACGCCGTGAAGATCGCACACCGCTCGCTCCTGGCCGCGACATCGTTGGTGGTGGCCTCGCTGGGGCTCGGCACCTACCTCGCCGCGGTCGACGCCGCGTGGAGCAGCCCGGGCGTCGGACCATCGGTCATCGCCGCGCCTGCCTACGCTGGACGCGACGAGATGGGGCGGCCGACCTGCCGGCGCAACAACTTCGGCGATCCGCAGCGGCCACTCGTCAGGATCGGGCAGAACTGTCCATGAAAGAAGTCGTTTCGCGGCTCGCCCGCTTCACACGGTGCCTTACTATCTGGTTCATGGTGGTCTTGCCGATCTCGCCTTCGATCTGGCGTCTTTATGCGATGGGGCCGGGATGTTTCACGCCCGCTTGGACATTGGTAAAGGAGCCAACCGAATGCCTCCTAGGTTTTGCTGTTGTCGCCCCGTTTGCGGTGATATTCGGCCCCATAGCCCATAGTGAAGAAGAGACTCCAAGCGAGTTGCCAGAGGTCTTTCTCGTTGCAGCCCTTCTCGCCCTTTCCATCACGACGCTGAGTCTGGTCTGGCGACGGGCAAGAGTTTCTCGCTAGGCCCAACTCCGTCCAAAAACTACCTGACGGTAATCTCTGTGCCGCCCAGCCCGACGAACTCCGTCTTGGCCGTGCCCGGCCCGGGCAGGAACACCGGCGGATGCACCGAGCCCGTGAGGATCACGTCGCCCGCCTTCAGGTGCTTGCCGTGCTCCAAAAGCTTGTTGGCGAGCCAGGCGAGCGAGATCAGGGCGCTGCCCATGACGTTGGTGCCGGGGCCGGCGCCGATCTCCTTGCCCTCGAACTCCGAGCGGCCCTTCAGGCCGGCGAAGTCGACCTTCTGCCAGTCCTTCACCTCGGTGCCGACGATGCAGGCCGCTTGCAGCACGTCGTCGGCGATGCGGCCGGGGCCGCTCACCTTGGTGACGTCGGCGTAGCGGTTCTCGACGACCTCGGCGCCGCAGTGGAAGCTCGCGACGTTGGCCTTGATGCTGTCGGCCGTGTAGCCGCCCGCGGTCGCGTCCTTGGACATGCGCGCCACCATCTCGCATTCGATGCCGGCCCTGAGCGGCCAGCCCTTCTCGAACACCGTGCCGGAGGGACGCACGCCGCTCTTGTAAATGCCGGCGAACACGGGCCCGGAGAGCTTCATCGGCTCGTACTGCGAGGGCAGCGTCATCGCCACCTTCCAGCCGCCCATCTGGTCCTTGCCGTCGGCCGTCAGCCGGTCGTGCACGGCGAACTGGACCTTGTAGGAATCGGCCTCGCTGAGGCTCGCCGTGTCGGCGGCAAGGAAATCCATCACCTTGCGGCTGCGCCGGCCCGCGGCGATGCGGTCAGCGAGTGCGGCGATCTCCTTGTCGTTCACGGCAATTCCCTCCGATTGGTCGGAGGGGATTGTGGCGCACAAATGTGGACTACAAAACACCTGTCATCCCGAGGCCGCAGGCCGAGGGACCTTTCCGTTACGTGAAAGGTCCCTCGCTGCGCTCGGGATGACAGCGTACGCGCTACGCCGCCTTCGCCGGATGATAGTTGCCGTAGAAGCTCTGCCCCTTGGCCGCCATGTCGCGCAGCATCTTGGGCACCTCGAACTGCGGGCCGTACTTCTTGGCGAAGTCGTCGCATTCGGCGACGAACGTCTTGACGCCGACCTGGTCGATCAGGCTGACGGCGCCGCCGGTCTGCGGTGCGAAGCCCAGGCCCATGATCGAGCCGACATCGCCGTCCTGCGGATTGGTGAGCACGTTGGCTTCCAGGCAGCGCACGGTGTCGACCGCCTGCACGTAGAGCAGACGCTTCTTGATCTCGTCCTCCTTGGCGCGCTTCTCCTCGCCCTCGCCGTAGAGCAGCTTGGGATCGGGCGGGAAGTGCTTGGCGAGGTCGGGCCACAGCCGCTTCTTGCCGTCGGCCGGGTAGTCATAGAAGCCCTTGCCGTTCTTGCGGCCGAAGCGCTCGAGCTTCTTCACCATCAATTCGAGGATGTCCTCGGTGCCGCCGCCCTCGAACTTCTGGCCGGCTGCCTCGGCGTCGCGCCGGGTCTGGTCCATGATCTTCCAGGAAAGGTCGATCGCGACCTCGTCGTTGAGCGACAGCGGACCCACCGGCATGCCGGCGAAGCGCGCGCAGTTCTCGATCATGGCGGCGGGAACGCCCTCCTTCAGGAGGCGATGACCTTCGCTGATGAAGGCGCCGCAGACGCGGCTCGTGAAAAAGCCGCGGCTGTCGTTGACCACGATCGGCGTCTTGCGGATCTTCTGCACGAGGTCCATGGCGCGGGCCAGGGTCTCGGGCGAGGTCTTCTTGCCGACGATGATCTCGACCAGCGGCATCTTCTCGACCGGCGAGAAGAAGTGCAGGCCGATGAACTGGTCGGGCTTCGACGACGCCTCGGCCAGGCCGGTGATCGGCAAGGTCGAGGTGTTGGAAGCGAATACCGCCTCCTTCGGCATCGTCGCCTCGGCCTTCTTGGTCGCCTCGGCCTTGACCTCGCGGTTCTCGAACACCGCCTCGATCACGATCTGGACGTCCTTCAGCGCGCCGAAGTCCGGCGTCGCCGTGACCTTGGCCAACATGGCGTCGCGCCTGGCCGGATCGAGCCGGCCGCGCTTCACGAGCTTGTCGAGCTCGCCCGCGATGTGGGCCTTGCCCTTGTCGGCCGCAGCCTGGTCGCGGTCGACCAGCACGATGTCGAGCCCGGCCTGCACCGCGACGGTGGCGATGCCCGAGCCCATCAGGCCGGCGCCCAAAATGCCGATCTTCTTGTATTCCTGCTTCGGCACGCCCTTGGGCCGCCGCGCGAGCTTGTTCGCCTCCTGCAAGCCGAAGAACAGGGTGCGAATCATGCTCTTGGCCACGGGGTTGCGCAGCAGCGAGACGAAGTAGCGCGTCTCGACACGCAGCGCCGAATCGAACGGCAGCTGCAGGCCTTCGTAGACGCAGCTCATGATCGCCTTGGGCGCGGGATAGACGCCGTTGGTCTTGCCCGCGATCATGGCGTTGCCGCCGATGAAGGTCTGTACGCCCGGCGGGCTCCACACCTGGCCGCC
>JAKFVH010000139.1 GCA_021732285.1 Reyranella sp.
TTGGCGACGTTCTGCAGGCTGGTGAAGGGCGGCGGGCACTGGATCAGGTTCGAGTAGGTGTTGAAGAAGTAGGTGATGCCGGCCTTGACCTTGCGGTCGAAGATGCCCTGCTCGACGCCGACCTCGTAGCCGCGGCTGTATTCGGGCTGGATGTTGCGGTTGCCGCCGCAGAAGAAGCCGGTGCCGTACAGCTCGAACAGCGACGGCGCCTTGAAGGCGGTGCCGTAGGACGCCTTGACCTTGGTGTCGGTCGGCGCCCACAGGTAGGACGCACCGGCGCGCCACGTGCCGACGCTGCCGTAGACGTCGTTGAAGTCGACGCGGCCGCCGACATTGAGGTTGAAGCCCGTGAACGGATTGAGCCGCAGCTGGCCGTAGACACCGGTCTGCGCCATGGTGCCCCAGGCCTGGGCGGCGAGCGTCCCGGGCGCCACTGAGCTCAGCGTGTTGCTGTAGGCCCACTGCCGATTGTAGTCGATGCCGCCGATGACCTCGACCTCGTCGGTGATGGTCACCAGGTTCTTGAAGTCGGCCGCCAGGCGGCGGCCGTTGAACCAGGAATCGACGCTGAACGGGAACGGAACCTGCGGGCTGGGGTAGTCCAGGTCGTGCCGGGTGATCGTGCTGTAGTTGACGCCGACGACCGGCTTCCAGCGGCCGTTGAAGTAGGATCCTTCGATCTCGCCGCGCGTGTAGAACTGCGACGTGTAGCCGTTGGCGTTGGGATCCTCCCGCCCGACCTGGTCGTAGTTGAGCTTGGTGTCGATGTAGCGGCCGTACCAGTTGAACTGGGTGTTTTCGTTGATCTCGAAGCCGAGCCGCGCCGCGAAGGTGAGGTTGCGATAGGGATCGATGTCGACGTAGCCGCCGTTGGGCGTGAAGCGGGCCGGCACAGGCGTGTCGTTGGGCGTGAACGTGCCGGCGAAGGTGAGGTTGTAGTTGAAGCGCCCCTCGCTGCCGCGCACGTAGGCGCCGCTGTTGCTCCACAGCCGCGTGCCGAGCTCGGTGAAGGCCACACCGTTCATCGGCCCCTTGCCCGCCTTGGTGACCATGTTGATGACGCCGCCGATCGCCTGGCTGCCGTACATCGTGCTCATCGGGCCACGCACGATCTCGATGCGATCGAGGTTCTCGGTCAGGAAATGCGCGAAGTCGGGAGCGCCGTTGGGAGTCGAGGGATCGTTGACGGTCACGCCGTCGATCAGCACCAGCACGTGGTTGGAATTGGAGCCGCGGACGAACACCGAGGTCTGGGTGCCGGGGCCACCCGACTGCTGCACCGAGATGCCGGGCACCGTCTTCAGCACCTCGCCCGCCGTCCTGAGCTGGCGGCGCTGCATCTCCTCCTGGGGAACGATGGTGTAGCTCGCGGTGACCTTGTCGGGGTCGGTCGGGAAGCGGTCGGCGGTGATGACCGTGGTCGGCATCGTGCCGGCCGGCTCGGTCTGGCCAAGGGCCGGGACGGGTATCAGAAGCAACAGGACAAGCAGGAATCGACGGAACGGCGTCATCGGACGGTCCTCCAAACAGCAACACGCACAAGGCGCGTCACCGCTCGTTTGACCGTCCCGTTGGAACATCCCGTCCACGGAAGAGCGACGCTATCGCCGGCAGGTCTTCTGGCTTGCGGGTCAACGCTCCTGCCCGCCTTCCCGGATCGAAACCCAGTGGCCTGATGGACAGTCGCTCGCCGCTCACAGCTGCGGGTACAGCCGCCGATTCACCCTTGCGGGCTACACGGCATTCCCTGTTCGCCTCCGGCTAAGGAGGACCGACGATGGCTACATCTTTATCGCGCAGAATCGCGGCGTCAAGATTCTGCTGCATCCGAGCCTTGCAGCCAGCGTCGCTGCCGCTGGCCGATGCGAAAGCCGAGAGCCTGACGGCGCTCGTCGGCGTCGTCGACTGAATCGGCCGAGCCGGTGAAGGCCGCCTGCTTGCCGGCGACCAATGCGGGATCGCCAAACTGCGTCATGAGCGACTGGAAGGCCTGGTAGCGCGCGGCGTCGAACGCGGTCGGCCGGCCGTCGGCACGCAGCAAGGGATGCGCGGGAAACAACGTCATGCCGGCGAGCCAGCCCTCGGGCACGGGAACGGTCGCGGCGTTGAGACGGCCATGGGCCAGAAGGCGCGGCAGGACGTGCGTGTGCGGGCCCTCGGGCGACTTGCCGTCCGGCGCCGGAATCGGCTGGTAGACTTCGACGCGGCCCATGCGGCAGCAGAAGACGCGGTGTGGGCTGAGCGCGGGCAACCGCTGCATCAGTGCCCCGCTCTGCATCAACGCGGCACCACAGGCCGACCGCAACAGCGCGATCGCTTCCGGATCGGCCGCGCGCACGCAGACCTCGGCCTGCTCGCCGCCCAGTCCCAGATCGAACAGAATGGCGGCGCGATCCTGCGGCCGCACGGCGGCGTGGTCCGGCCCGAGCTCGGTCACGACCGCGCGCCCGCTCATCGCGGCCTCGTCACGCGGCAGGCAGAGCGCCACGCCCTGGCCCCAGCTTTCGATGCACGAGCTGATCGTCTCGTAGGCGACCGGCCGCAGCTCCGGCAGCACTTCGATCCGGATGGCGCCACGGCTGGTCGATGCCTCGATCACCGGCCCCGTCGCGATCTCGGCCGGCTCGTCGGGATCGCGATGAAATTCCGCGATGGCGCCGAAGCGGCCGCAGGCCCACGAGGCGTGCGGATCGCGAATGTGGTCGACGAGAAGCTCATGAAGCATGGGCGCACAATCCAGCGAAAGCGCGGTAGGATGCAAGGGTGACGCTTGGCCAATGTCCACGCTGTGGCACCGCCTTCGAGTGCAGTCCGGCCGGTCGCGCCTGCTGGTGCAGCGAGCTGCCGCCGCTGCCGGTCAGCGGAGATGTCTCCGCGGAGAGCTGCCTGTGTCGGCGATGCCTGGAAGAGCGCGCAAGACAATACGCAGCCATTCCAGACCCATCGCCGTCGTAGTGTGCAAATTGGGACACCACGGCAACTCGCTTGACCGCGACGATGCTTCACACTAACGACATGTATCGACGGTCCTCCTTAACGGAGGGGAATAGGGAATGCCGTGCCGCTCCCTCGGGAGCCAATCGGCAGCTGTACCCGCAGCTGTAAGCGGCGAGCCACTGCCCAAGATGTCACTGGACCTTTGGTCCGGGAAGACGGGCAGAAGCCAAGACCCGCGAGCCAGAAGACCTGCCGGCGATAGCGTCGCTCTTCCGTGGACGGGAGGTTCCAACGGGACGGTCAACCGAGCGGTGACGCGCTTTGTGCGTGAACCGTTTGGGAGATCGTCAGATGACGTCGATCCGTAGTCTCTTGCCTGCGCCTTTGTCAGATGCCGTCGCCGCCGGCCGACTGCAACGTTATGGCTGCACGTTCGCGGCGAACCCGGCCCGCTCGGCCGTGGCGCCAACGCCGACGCGCAATGCCATCCTGCCCTTCCGACGCGGCGGCTTCACCAACCTCTGTGAGGCGCTCGACTACGCCGCCCGCGGCGAGTCCGGACTCAATTTCTTCGACGCGCGCGGCCGTCTGACGGCATGCCTGCCCTATGACGATCTCCGCGATCAGGCGCGGCGGCTGGCCCGCCGCCTGATGGGCGCTGGCGTGAGGCGGGGCGAGCGCCTGGTGATCGTGGCCGACACCTGGCCGGGCTTCTGCGTCGCCTTCTTCGCGGCCCAGTATGCCGGCGTGCTGGCGGTGCCGGTGGCCGTGCCCGTCGGGCTCGGCGCCAAGGAAAGCTATGTCGCCCAGCTGCGCCGCCAGATCGTCGCGGCCGGGGCCGTCGGCGTCCTCGCTCCCGACGAGCTCGCGGACTTCGCGATAGCCGCCGCAGCCGGCACCTCGGCCCGCCTGGCCGGTGCGCTGTCGGTGTTCGAGGCGTTGCCGGAGTCACGCGATGAGCTGCAGCCGCTCGGCGCCGGCGAGCGCTGCTACGTGCAGTTCTCCTCCGGCAGCACGCGCCGGCCGCTCGGCGTCGACATCGGCCAGGACCAGCTCATGGCCAACATCGACGGCTCGCTGGCGAGCCAGCAGATCGATGCCGACGATTCAGGCGTGAGCTGGCTGCCGCTCTATCACGACATGGGCCTGATCGGCTTCGTGCTGGCGCCGATGTGCGCCCAGCGCAGCGTCGACCTATTGGCGCCACGCGACTTCGCGCGCCGGCCCCTGCAATGGCTGTCACTGATCTCGCGACGCCGCGCCACCATCACCTACAGTCCGAGCTTCGGCTACGAGCTGGTCGCCCGCCGCGCCCAGGCGCAGATGCCGGGTGACGTCGACCTGTCGTGCCTGAAGCTGGCGGGCGTCGGCGCCGACATGATCCGGCCCGCAGCGCTCGGCCGCTTCGCCGACACCTTCGCCTCTCGTGGCTTCGATGCCAGCGCCTTCATGGCAAGCTACGGCCTCGCCGAAGTCTGCGTCGGCCTGAGCTTCGGCCGCCGGTTCGGCGGCCTCCGGACCGACCGCCGCGGCTCTCGCGAGTTCGTGCTTTGCGGCCGCCCGATGATGGATCATCGCGTGGAGATACGCGACGACTCCGGCAAGCCGCTCGGCGAGCGCGACGTAGGTCGGCTGTTCGTGAGCGGCCGCAGCGTCATGCGAGGCTATTTCGGCGAGGTGGAGGAAAGCGCCCGCGCCCTGGCCGACGGATGGCTCGATACCGGCGATCTCGGCTACTGGTGCGATGGCGAGCTCGTCATCACCGGCCGGGCCAAGGACCTCATCATCGTCAACGGCCGCAACATCTGGCCGCAGGACATCGAATGGGCGGTCGAGGCGCTGTCGGGAGTGCGTCGCGGCGATGCCTGCGCCTTCTCGACCGACATCGAAGACGGCGAGCAGGTCGTCGTCCTGGTGCAGGCCTCCGCCGGCGATGCCGACGTGCGCGACGCCCTGATCGGCAGCATCCGCCAGACCGTCAGGGAGACGGCCGGCATCGATTGCCGCGTCGAACTGATCTCCCGCCGGATCGGCCTTCCCCTCACCTCCTCCGGAAAGCTCAGCCGCTCACGGGCCAAGGCGCACTTGCTGGCAGGCACCTACGACAGGCCTTGATCGTCCCGGCGTTTGTCGCCGCGTCCCCGCTTGCCAACGGAGCTGAAGTCGCTCGCAATGTCGACGCGAATGCGGCGCGCGGCGCATCTCGAACTTGCCAAAACTGGTCCTGCCTCCCACTTCGAGCAGCGACCTCTGGAAATCACTGTGGTTGGCCCATGAGCGATGAGTCCCCGGTACCCGAGCCTGCGCGCCACGCGCTGGCGCTTCGCATCGATCGTTTCCTGCGAGGCCTTGAGCGCGCCAAGCGCCAGCCCAACCGCCGCGAGAGCTATCATCTCGTCGAGGCCCTCGACCTGCTGAGAGACGCGAGATACGCGGACGGCGATGCCGCGATGACACGAGCCGAGCGGGTAGCCCCTCTTCCCGACGCCGCCGCCCGGCAATTCGGCCAGCATGAGCCCGCATCGACCGCACGGCTCAGCGCAACGCTCGACGCCATCATGCGCGGCGGAAGATAGTGCCTGCCGACGTGCTCATGTGCAGGCAGTGCTGTCACTGAGTTTCGGCGCCATACGGCACGCAAAAAACAAATAATCTTTCGCGCGTACCGCCAGGCTGGACAATATACTGTAGTTATTGTAAGATTACTTCAGTCAGGACAGGGCCTTGGCCACGGCGGCGCGAATGGCAGGCGCCAGTCTCACCCCCCAGGCACGGGCCTCGTCGGCCGCAGCGATGAGGTCCTGACGTACCTCGAGGGAGCAATGTGGCAGCTTGCGAGTCCGCGCGTGGGCATTGAGCGTGTATTCATAGGACGCACGCGCCGAGTAAGGTTCGTTGTCGCCGACCACGAGCGCGGGATCGCGCCGCAGCTCGGCGAGCAGCGGCTCGGGCAAGCGCGCATCGTCGTTCCACAGCACGCCGACATGCCAGGGACGCTCGAAGCCGTTCATCTGCGGCGTGAAGGAATGCATCACCAGCAGCGCGACCTTGCCGCCATTCGCGGCCATGCGGTCGAGATGGCGGTCGACCTCGCGGTGATAGGGCCAGAAGCAGGCCTCGGCGCGCGCATCGACGTCGGCCTTGGTCAGCCCCTTGTTCGCCGGCACGGGCGTGCCGTCGCTGACCTCCGGCGTAGACCCCTCGCCGCCCGGCCAGCGGTTGCAGTCGATCACCAGGCGCGAATAGCCGGAAGCGACCAGTGGGGCGTCGAGCGCCTCGGCCAGCGCGATCGCAGCCTCGAGGCCGCCGATGTCCCAGCCGATGTGGCGCGACAGCTCGGCCGGCGGGATGCCGAGATCGCCCAGCGCCCGGGGCACCGCCTTGCTGGCGTGATCGCAGAGCAGCAGCAACGGCGCCTTGCCCTGCTCGTTGTGGACGGAAAATGGCGGCGGATCGCCCGGCACGAGCAGTTGTTGCATCGCGCCCCTATAGTGCGAAGATCGCCGAAATGAAAGATGCCGAAGCCCGTGCGCTGTTGCGCGACCTGTTCGATGCAGCGCTTGCCGCCGCACGTCCCGCGACCTGCCTTGCCCCCTACATCGCGAAACTGCAGCCGCCGAAAGGCCGCACGATCGTCATCGGCGCCGGCAAGGCGAGTGCTGCCATGGCCAAGGCGGTCGAGGACCAATGGCGGCACCCGCTCGAGGGGCTAGTGGTGACGCGCTACGGCTATGGCGAGGCCTGCGCCAGGATCGAGATCGTCGAGGCGGCCCATCCCGTGCCCGACGAGAAGGGCCGCGCCGCCGCCGGCCGCATCCTCGAACGGGTCAAGGGCCACACGCCGGACGATCTCGTGCTCTGCCTGATCTCGGGCGGCGCCTCGGCCCTGCTGGCGCTCCCCGCGCCCGGCCTGACGCTCAGCGACAAACAGGACGTCAACCGGGCATTGCTGAAGTCGGGCGCCAACATCGTCGAGATGAACACGGTGCGAAAGCACCTGTCGGCCATCAAGGGCGGAAGGCTCGCGATCGCGGCCCAACCGGCACGCGTGCTGAGCTGGCTGATCTCCGACGTGCCCAACGACGATCCCGGCGTCATCGGCTCGGGCCCGACCGTGCCCGACCGCACGACCTTCGCCGAGGCGCTGGCGGTGCTCGCCAAGTACCGCATCGATCCGCCGGCTTCCGTGCGCGCCCATCTCGAGAAGGGCGCGGCAGGCGGCGTCGAGGAGACGCCCAAGCCCGGCGATCCGCGCATGGCGCACGTCGAGACCATCGTCGTGGCGACGCCGCAGCGTTCGCTCGAGGCCGCCGCCGCTGTCGCCCGCAGGCGCGGTCTGGACGTCGTGATGCTGGGCGACAATCTCGAAGGCGAGGCGCGCGCGCTGGGCGCTGAGCACGCCCAGCAAGCGATCGAGCATGCCAAGCGCGCCACCAAGCCCCTCGTGATCCTGTCCGGCGGCGAGACCACGGTCACCGTGCGCGGCAAGGGCCGCGGCGGGCGCAACGTCGAATACCTTTTGGGCAAGGCCATCGCAGCCAACGGCGCGGCGGGAATCTGGGGGCTGGCGGCCGACACCGACGGCGTCGACGGCGCCGAGGACATCGCCGGCGGCCTGTTCACCCCCGATTCGCTCGCCCGCGCCCGCGCCATGGGCCGTGACCCCAAGGCGATGCTGGACGACAATGACGGGCACAGCTTCTTCGAGATGCTGGGTGACAGCATTGTCACAGGTCCGACCAAGACCAACGTCAACGATTTCAGGGCAACATTGATCGCGCCATGACCACCTATCCCGGTTCCTGCCACTGCGGCGCCGTGAAGATCGCCTTCACCTCGGACAAGGCGCCCGAGGCGATGCGCGTCGGCCGCTGCGCCTGCTCCTTCTGCCGCCGCCACGGGGCTCGCACGTCGGGCGACCCGGCAGGCTCGGTCGAGTTCCGCGCCGAGCCCGGCAGCCTCAGCCGCTATCGTTTCGGACTCGGCATCACCGACTATCTGCTGTGCGCCGAGTGCGGCACCTATGTCGGCGCCGTCATGCCCGACGAGGGCGGCCCCATCGGCATCGTCAACGTCAACTCGCTCGACATCCGCGACACTTTCGATCCCGCCCCGCCGCTGCATGTCTATGACGGCGAGGACGAGGCGCGCCGGCGCGCCCGGCGGCGAAAGTTCTGGATGAAGACGACGGTCATCGCCTAAAGCACATTCCGTCCGGCTGTAACCAGCCGGACGGAATGTGCCCTGTGAGGAGAGATGGTTAGTGCGCGCGTTTCCAATCGAATGGAACCGCAAGCGGTTCCATTCGATTGGAAACCGCTCTAGGGTCCCGCCATGGCCATTCTCGGAGTGATCGCCGACGACTTCACCGGCGCCACCGACATCGCGGGCATGCTGGTCAAGAACGGCATGCGCACCATCCAGACCATCGGCGTGCCGCCGAAGGGGGCGATCCCCGACGACGTCGACGCCGTCGTCGTGGCACTGAAGACGCGCTCGATCGCGGCCAAGGAGGCCATCGCCCAGTCGCTGGCCGCTCTCGACGCGCTGCAGGCGGCGGGCTGCAAGCGTTTCTTCTTCAAGTACTGCTCGACCTTCGATTCGACCGACGCCGGCAATATCGGCCCGGTGGGCGACGCATTGCTCGATGCGCTGAACGCCAAGCAGGCGATCTACAATCCGGCCTTCCCGGAGAACGGCCGCACCATCTTCTTCGGCCATCTGTTCGTGGGCGACATCCTGTTGTCCGACTCCCACATGCGCCATCATCCGCTCAATCCGATGACGGATTCCAATCTGGTGCGCGTGCTGGCGCGCCAGACCAAGCACAAGGTCGGGCTGGTGCCGCTGAAACAGGTGCAGGCGGGATCGGCCGCCCTGCGCGCGGCGCTCGACAAGCTCGCGGCCGACGGCGTGCGCCATGTCGTGGTCGATGCCGTGGCCGACACCGATCTCGGCATCATCGGCGAGGCGGTCGGCGACGACCTTCTGGTCACCGGCGGCTCGGGCGTGGCGCTCGGCCTGCCCGCCGCCTACCGCCGCCGCGGTTTGCTGGCGCACAAGGCCAACGCCGACACGCTGCCCAAGATCGCCGGCGCCTCCGCCGTGCTGGCGGGGTCGTGCTCGGCGGCGACCTTGGGCCAGATCGCGGCCTTCAAGGGGCCCCACCTGCATCTCGACACCGACGCCATCTGCCGCGGCGAGCCGGTCGGCGATGCGGCGCTGGCCTGGGCCAAGGACAAGATCGGCAACGGGCCGATCCTGCTCTCGGCCAGCGACCAGCCCGAGCAGGTGAAGGCGCTGCAGGCCAAGTACGGCGTCGAGAAGTCGAGCCAGGCGATCGAGAAGACCATGGCCAGGCTCGCCAAGGGCTTGGTCGCCGCGGGCGTCGGCCGGCTGGTCGTGGCGGGCGGCGAGACATCCGGCGCCGTGGTCGGCGCGCTCGACGTGACGGCGCTGCGCATCGGGCCGGAGATCGATCCTGGCGTACCGTGGACGGCTTCGGTCGGCGCCAAGCCGATGCTGCTGGCGCTGAAGTCGGGCAATTTCGGCGCGCCCGACTTCTTCACCAAGGCGTTCCAGCGGCTATGAGCAGCAAGGAATCAAAGACGCGCGACGCCATCTGCGCGCTGGGCGCCAAGCTTGCCGCGCGCGGCCTCTGCCCCGGCACCTCGGGCAACATCAGCGCACGCATCGATGACGGCTGGCTGATGACGCCGACCAATTCTTCTTTGGGTGAGCTCGAACCTGGGCAGCTCTCCAAGCTCGACCTGTCGGGAAAGCACGTCGGCGGCGATCCGCCGACCAAGGAGGCGCTGCTGCACCGGTCGGTCTACGACGTGCGGCCCAAGGACGGCGCCATCGTGCACCTGCATTGCACGCACGCCGTGGCGATCTCCTGCCTCGACCCGTCGTGCCATCACAACAAGGAAACCA
>JAKFVH010000104.1 GCA_021732285.1 Reyranella sp.
AACTGTTCGCCTCACCCATGGCCTGCTCTCTCGCCTCGCATATCACGGCGCTGGAAGCAGGTCTGCCCGTCAAGGTCCGCTTCGTCGAGAACAAGAAGACCGACGACGGCGGCGACTACTACCAGATCTCGGCCCATGGCTACGTGCCGGCGCTCAGGCTGGACGACGGCCGGATCCTGAACGAGGGGCCGTCGGTGCTGCAGTACCTGGCCGACGCCGCGCCCAAATCGGGCCTGGCGCCGGCCTGGGGCACGGTCGAGCGCTACCAGCTGATCGACGCGCTGAACTACCTTTCGACCGAGCTGCACAAGCGCATCTTCTACAACGTGTTCAATCCCAAGGCGGCGGACGCGACCAAGGAAGCTGCCCGTGCGTTGTTCGAGCCGACCTTCGACTACCTGGCGAAGAAGCTCGGCACCGGCGACTACCTGGTGGGCAACACGTTCACCGTGGCCGATGCCTACCTGGTCGTGATGCTGAACTGGGCGGTGTTCCTCAAGGTCGACCTTTCCAAGTGGCCGACCATCGCCGCCTACCACCAGAAGCACCTCAAGCGCCCGGCTGTCGTGAAGGCGATGGGCGTGGAGATGGCCGAACGGCAGCGCCGGGCGGCCTGATCTTCCTCTTCCGGACCGCGCGCTTCCAGCGCGCTCATGAGCTTGAGCGCGCAAGATGCGCGCGGTCCGGAAGACTCATGAGGCCTTCTTGTTGAGCACCGCGAATCGGTCCTTCGGGGCCTTTTCGCGGGCCGCAGGGCCGTAGGTTCCCATCTCCATGCGATGCGGGATGGTGAGCATGTAGTTCTTGAAGGCGTTCTCCATCGCAGCTCTAAAACCTTGCGCATCGAGCGTCTCGTTGACCGACGCCTTGGCGAGCTTCATGGCATAAGGATCGCGCTCGGCGATGTCCTGGGCGAGCGCCATCGTCTCCGCTTCGAGTTTTTCACGCGGCACCACACGGTTCACCAGCCCGGCGCGCTCGGCTTCGATGGCGCTGATGAAGCGGCCGGTGAAGAGATACTCCTTGGTCTTGCGCGGCCCGAAGTCCCACGGCATCGAGAAGTACTGCACGTGGCTGCCGCCCCACTTCACGGCACGGTCGGCGAACTGCGCATCTTCGCTCGCGATGATGAGATCGCAGGCCGAGGCGATCATCAGGCCGCCCATGATGCAGTAGCCCTGGACCTGGGCGATGGTGGGCTTGGGCAGGTCGCGCCAGCGCATGGTGTTCTCGAAGAAACGCTCCCACAGGCGCCGGTACTCGCCCTTGAAGCCGGGCTCCAATGGCGTCTTCTTCTGGTCCGCCATCTCCTGCGGGCTGCCGAGGTCGTGGCCGGCCGAGAAATGCTTGCCGGCGCCGGCCAGGATGATGACGCGCACCGCCTCGTCGTCGACGGCGCGCAGGAAGGCATCGTCGAGCTCATTTAGCAGCACGCGGCTCTGGGCGTTCAAAACCTCCGGCCGGTTGGTCGTGATCTTCAGGACCGCGCCGGTGCGCTCGGTCAGCAAGGTCGAATAGGTGGTCATGCCAGTCCCGCTCCCATGAGGTCGACGAAGTTGTCGCAATAGAAGCGCTGCTTCTGCTGCTCGTTGATGTTGGCCGCTTCCATCGAAGCCTCGAAGCGCTTGATCGGATGGCGCCCGCCCTCGACATGCGGATAGTCCGACGAGAACAGACAGACCTCGTCGCCCGCATTGGCGATGATCCAGCCGGCGTCCTCGTGCGGATAGGGCGTGACGCGCACCTGGCGCTGCACGAACTCGCTGGGCTTGAGGGACATCTTCTGCAGCCGCTCCTCGTTCTTGTAGAAGGCGTTGTGCGCGGAATCCATGTTGCGCATCCAGCCCGGCACCCACGACGCACCCTGCTCGATGACGCCGAACTTCAGTCTGGGGAAGCGGTCGAGCACGCGGTCGACGATCAGCGCGGTCAGCGCCTTCATCGGCGGATAGGCGATCGCCATGTAGTCGATCGACTTGAAATTGTCGTCGCCGCCGTGGAAGTCGGGTACCGGCGGCAGGCCGTTGTTGAACCAGGCGTCCTCTAGAAGCTTGCCGCCGCCGCCGACGTGGAAAACGATCGGCAGGCCGGCTTCTTGCGCTATCGCCCACAAGGGATCGAAGCCGATGTGGCTCGGCGAGTGGTTGTCGGGGCAGCACGAGGGGATCATCAGCGCCTTGGCGCCGAGCTCGATCGCTTCTCTTGCGGCCTTCGCGGTGCGTTCGAAGTCGACCAGCGGCACATAGCCCGTCGGCAGCAGCCGGCGATCGACGGAACAGAACTCGACCATGTGCCGCGTATGCGCCCGAGCCACGGCGTAGGTGAGGTCGGGATCCGGCCCACCTTCGAGCACCGACGAGTAGTTGAGCAGCGCCGTCGTGAACATGAGCTGGCTGGCGAAGCCCAAAAGATCAACCGAGCGCGGGCGGTCCTGGCGTGCGGACGAACCGAGCGCCGCCCAGTTCTTGGCGAGCATGATCTGGCTTTCGTCGAAGTCTGTGCCGTCGCGCGCGTCCTTCAGGTGACTGTGAAAGCCCTCATGCCGCGGGAACAGCACGTCGTCGCCGACTCGGCCGCGATACTTCGCCTCGAGATGATCATTCAGGAAGCCCGGCAGCTCCATGATGTGCGCATCGGCATCGTGAATGACGCGCCCGCTGGCGTAGGGCATTGTCCCTCCAGTTTTCTTGCTTGAGGAAAGCTTAGCATGTCGCTCGACATTTCCCACGCCGTGCGCGGCCTCCTGGAAGCGCGACGCACCGGCATCCAGATGGCGCCACCCTTCGCATTGCCGAACCGCGATGCGGTCTATGCCATCCAGGACGGTGTTTTAAGCGCGACCGGTCCCGCCGCCGGCTGGAAGGTCGGCGCACGCACGCCGACGGCCGAGCCCAATCCCGCGCCGCTGCTCGTGGGTGCACTGGTGAAGTCGCCGGCGCACTTCAACGGCAAGGCCATGCACATGATCGGCGTGGAGATAGAGATCTCCTTCCACATCGTGCGCGACATCGCGGCCCGCAGCGAACCCGTCGGACGCGACGAAGCGCTCGCCGCGGTGGGCGATGCCTTCGTCGGCATGGAAGTGGTCGACACGCGGCTGGCCAACTTTCAGCAGACCGATCCCGAGTGGCTTTTGGCCGACAACCAGATGAACCACGCGCTGGTCATCGGTACTCCGATCGCGAACTGGAAGAGCCTCGACTGGGCGACCCTGCCCGTGAGGCTTTTAGTCGATGACAAGGTGGTGGTGGAGCAGACGGGAGGATTGGGGGCGGTCGATCCGGTGCGGCCTCTGGCCTGGATGATCGATCACGCGGTGCGCCGGCGCGGCGGCCTCGCCAAGGGGCAGGCCATCACTACGGGGTCATGGACCGGCCTTCGCTACTTCCCCCCGGGAACCCGCGCGCGTGGCGAGTTCCCGGGATTGGGGGCTGTCGAAGCGTCCTTCTAGAACTTGATCTCGACCTTGCGGCTGGCGGCGTCGCTCAGGCTATCGACCTTGGGCAACGTCTTCAGCGGCTCGCGCGCCACCAGGATGGCGTTCGCGGGCGCACCCTCGCGGATCATCTCCGCCTTCACGATCTCGGCCTGGTCGGCACGACCGATCAGGTGAATCGTCTTGCCGGCCTTGGCCGCCTTGGTGGCCTTGCTCACCATCGGCACCGCCGATTCGGGCAGCACGTTGCCCTTCTCGAGGAAGACCATGTACTCCGAGCGCGGCTCGCCCGTGGCGTAGGCCAGATGCGTGCTCTGGGCCATCGCCGGAGAGGCGAGGAACAGACCGCCGAGCACGACGGCGGCAATGCGGTATTTGGGCATTGCTAAAACTCCTTCCCGCGTTGAACTGCGTGAGGAGTCAACTCCGCCGCGGCCTCGTGGTTCCGTGTGCACAACCTATGTGCACCGCCACGAAGCCGGCACAATTCATACTAGCGCTTGATCGGCCGCGCGCGGCGGCCCAGCCCTAGTAGTACCAGCCGTACGGCCAGCCGCCCCAGGGACCCCAATCCCAGCTGTACATCTCCATTTCCTGGGCGGTCATCTGCTGCTCGTCGGCGAGCTGCTTGTCGAACATGTTCTTGCGATAGGCCGCGTAGGCGTTCTGGTCGCCGACATACAGGCACACGCAGACCGTCGGGTCGGGGTAGACGTAGAAGACGCGCCCGTCGCGGATCTGCCGCGAGAAGCGGTGCGCCGGCAGCTGCTTGAACGACTGCTGCCTAGCCGGCGTGTTGGCCGGCACGAACTTGAAGCCGGCGCCCGTCATCATGTCTTCCTTGGCAGCGATCTTCTGCTGCGGGTTCTGGCAGGCGGCGACGGCAACGCACAGTCCCAGAGCGGCCAGAGTGGTCCCAATACGATTCATTACATCCTCCTTCATGTCCCCGACCATTTCGGCGCCCGCTTACCCAGGAATGCCGCCATGCCTTCGCGAAAATCGTTGCTACCGTAAGCCAGTCTGATGAGATCGTCGATATCGTCCTGGCCCAGCCGGGCCTGGAGCCGCCGCAAGGCCTCCTTGGTGACCTGGAGCGTGATGGGGGCGTGGCTGGCCACCGTGCGGGCCACTTCCTCGGCCCGGGCGTGCAAGGAGGCTGCATCGGCCAAAAGCTCGCTCACCAGGCCGATATTGAGCGCCGTCGGGCCGTCGATCAGCTTGGCCAAAAAGATCACTTCCTTGGTGCGCTGCGGGCCGATCAGGGCGGCCAGCCGGGCGTAGTTGGCCATCGACAGGCAGTTGCCGAGCGTGCGGGCGATGGGGAAGCCGAACTGGGCATTGGTGGTGGCGAGGCGCAGGTCGCAGACCGCGGCGATCGCGGCCCCGCCGCCGGTGCAGAAGCCGGCGATGGCGGCGATGGTGGGCACCTTGCAGCGTTCGATGGTGTCCAGGGTGCGATCCATCTTGCGTTCGTAGGCGATGCCGTCCTCGCCATCCTTGAACGCCTGGAACTGGGCGATGTCGGTGCCGGCCGCGAAGGCCTTGTCGCCGGCGCCGGTGATGACCAGGGCCTTGACCTCGCGGGTCTCGGCGACGCGGGCGCAAATCTCGGCCAAACCTTCATACATCGCGAAGGTAAGGGCATTGCGCGCCTGCGGCCGGTTGAACGTGATCCAGCCGACCTCGCCGCGCTTGTCGTAGAGCAATTCTTGGGTCATTTCACCTTGCCGTTCGGTCGACGGCATCGTAGGCGAGACGTCATGGCGTTGGAACGGCTTCTCAAGGGATTCAAGGATTTCCGCACCGGCTATTATCGCGAGCATCACGACCTGTTCGAGAAGCTCGCGACCGAGGGCCAGTCGCCGAAGATCCTGATCATCGGCTGCGCCGACGCGCGCGTCGATCCGGGCATCCTGACCCAGACCAAGCCCGGCGACATCTTCACCGTGCGCAACGTGGCGGCCATGGTGCCGCCCGCCCAGTTCCCGCCGGACACGCGCCACCACGGCACGTCGTCGGCCATCGAGTTCGCGGTGCGGGGCCTGGGCGTCGAGCACGTGGTGGTGCTGGGCCATGCGCTGTGCGGCGGCATCGGCGCCCTGGTCGATGGCCGCGACAGCATCTACGCCAGCTACGACTATCTCTCGACCTGGACCGCCATCGCCCAGGAGGTGCGCGATCTCGCCGTCGCCAAGCTGAAAGGCCGCTCGCGCGAGGAGATCGCGCGTGCCGTCGAGCAGGCCGCCGTGCTGAACAGCGTCAGCAACCTGATGGGCTTCCGCTGGATCGCCGAGAAGGTCGAGTCAGGAGCGCTCGCCCTGCACGGCTGGTGGTTCAACATGACCGAAGGCCAGCTCTACGCCTTCAATCCCGAGACGGCCACCTTCGAGGCGGTGCACGGCATCAAAGTCCAGCCCACGGTTGTCAAGGGCACGACACTGTCGGATGTCGATCCCGATCAGTTCATTTCCGCCGTCGCCGCGAGGAAGCCGGCGTTCTGACATCTAACGGGAGGATTGCAAGACGAGGGTCGTTACTTAGAGTGGGGAGTGGGTCTTAGTCCGGTTACTCTGATCGTGCTGATTTTGATCGCTACAATAGTACAGCTTTTGTCGTCTCGCAGATCACTCCTCCAAGGAGGATAGTGACCTGCTTCCCAAGCTGCGCCAACTGCAAGGTCTCTAACTTCCTTCGTGCTAGCGGCTTTTTGCAGCAAATACTCCGCGGGCGGTAGCCTAACCTTCAGACCGCGCCGCCCAAATGCATCTTTCCTAAACCCCCGTTTATCCATTGCCGCGTGAAGTTTGGAGTAGTCACCGTGGTTCTCATCGACGCCATGCAGTTCGACACGAACCATAAACCAGCGTTTGGGAGGTGTAGGAGCGGCCTTTTGCTTGGCCTTAACAGTCTCCGCTAGGAGAACGGACAGCCTCATGGAGTTTCCTCCCTAGGCAGCAGAAGTAGCAACCTAAGGCCATAGCTTCCGCTGCGCGCCCGTTGTGCTGCCATGTCAGTACGATTGCGCGATGTCTGACGGCCGACAGCACTGTCGCCGAACTCTTCTGGGAAAAGGCCAAAAGGAGTCGGTCGAAGCGCTGCTGGTCGCCTGCGACAGGCTTCGCTTGATCAATGTTTGTATAGCGTCATTTTCACTAGCTTGGATGCAGGCATCACCATCAAGCCGGTGCAAACCGCACTGCCCAATAGACCGATTTCGTGATTGAGAATCTCGGTAGAAACTTTGAAATCTCGGCCGACCTCATCAATCGAAGTCGACAGAAACTCGATTGGATTCAATAAGAAATCGTTGAACTCCTTCGTCCCACTTTTCCATTCAGTCCAGTACATCGACCACGGCTCCGCCGCGATCTCCTTAACATAATTGTCAATCTTTACCCATTTCGGCATGGCTACCCCCATAGTCACTAGCGAAGTTTGCCCCAGTCACTGTTGAGAGTACAACCAAAATTTGCATGTATTTTTAGTTTGCCTACGACTTATGCGTGCTGTGATAGTCTAGTGCCAAGTTAGCCGGCGGATCTGCGGGCGCCCGTTGCCGACGCGCACATCGATCCGGGCATGCTGACCCAGACTAAGCCGGATGACATCTCCATGTGCGCAATGTGGCGGCCATGGTGCCGCCGGCCGGTTCCCGCCGACACTCGCCGTTACGGTACCTCGTCGGCCATCGAGTTTGGGGTACGAGGCCTCGGTGTCGAGCACGTCGTGGTGATGGGCCATGCATTGTGCGGCTGCAAGGCGCGCTGTCGACGGCCGGGACAGCTCGGACGCCTTCGACGCGGTGCACGGGATCAAGGTTCAGCCGACGGTTGTCAAGGGTACGACGCTGTCGGATATCGATCCCGATCAGTTCATTTCCGCCGTCGCTGCGAGGAAGCCGGCGTTCTAGTATCCTTCCGCTCAGGGGGAAGGCATGCATCGTCGAAGCGTAACGAGGCTTTTAGGCGCCGCTGTTGCACTAGGGCCGGTCGCGGCGCGGGCGCAGCAACCGCTGCCCGTCATCGGCTTCTTCCACTCCGGTTCCCCCGAGCAGAACGTCAAGCGCCTGGCCGCCTTCCGCAAGGGCCTCACCGCGGCGGGTTTCGTCGAGGGCAAGAACGTCACGATCGATTTCCGCTGGGCCGGCGGCCAGAACGCCAAGCTGCCCGAACTGGCGGCCGATCTTGTCGCCAAGCGCGTGGCGGTGATCGTCACGCTCTCGAGCACGCCGGCAGCGGTTGCCGCCAAGGCCGCGACCAACGCCGTTCCGATCTACTTCCTGATCGCCGACCCGCCGGTTCAACTGGGCCTTGTCGCCAGCATGAACCGGCCGGGCGGCAATGCCAGTGGCATCATCACCTTGAATGTCGAGCTGGTGCCCAAGCGGCTGGAACTGTTGCGCGAGATCGTCCCGCAGGCCGCCGCGCTCGCGGTGCTTATAAATCCCAATCATCCCAGCGCCAAGGCCGTCGCCGAGGCCGTGCAGGCGGGAGCCAAGGCGCTTGGTGTAGAGAGTCAGATTCTGCAGGCGGTAACGGACGAGGAGATCGAGGCGGCTTACGCGGCGATAAAGCCGGGCACGGCGCTGCTGGTGGCGACCGATCCGTCCTTCTTCGTGCGCCGCGCCAAGCTCGCGGCGCTGTCGCTGAAGGGGGCGGTGCCGACGATGTTCGACAACGCCGAGGCCGTCGCCGCCGGCGGGCTTTTAAGCTATGGCGCCAACGTCGAGCGCCTGTGGGAACGCGCCGGCCTGAACGTGGCGCGCATCCTAAAAGGCGAGAAATCGGCCGACCTGCCGGTCGAGCAGGCCACCAACTTCACCCTGGCCATCAACCTCAAGACGGCCAAGGCGCTTGGGCTACAAGTGCCGCCCAAGCTGCTGGCGATGGCCGACGACGTGACCGACTGATCAGTTCGCCAGCGAGTCGATCGCGGCGTCGACGCCGCCCGGGCTGAACGGCACGCCGGCCGTCTTCATCGCGAGCTCGGTGGTGGCGAGGCAGCCCAGCAGCATGGGCTCGTTGAGATCGCCCATGTGGCCGATGCGGAACACCTTGCCCATCAGCGGCCCGAGCCCGCCGCCGAGCGACAGGTTGTAGCGATCGATGGCGGCCTTGCGCAGCGGGTCGGAGCTCACGCCCTCGGGCATCACCACGGTGGTCACCGAGTTGGAGAGCCGGTCGGGCGACTGGCAATAGAGCTGCGGGCCCTTGCCGTTGGCACCCCAGGCGCGCACGGCGGCGCGCGTCGCCTCGGCGAGGCGGGCGTGACGCGCGAACACCGCGTCGAGGCCTTCCTCTTCGAGCATCTTCAGCGACTCCTGCAGGCCGAAGAACATGTGCACCGGCGCGGTGCCCATGAACTTCTGCGGCGCGCGGCCGTTCATCAGTTCCCAATGGAAGTAGTGGCGCGGCGCCTTGTTCTTGCGCGCCATGTCGAGCGCCTTGTTGCTGACGCCGGTGAACGACATGCCGGTGGGCAGCATCAGGCCCTTCTGGCTGCCGCCGACGGTGACGTCGATGCCCCAGGCATCCATCTTGTAGTCGATCGACGCCAGCGAGGAGATGGTGTCGGAGAGCAGCAGGGCGGGGTGCCTGGCCTCGTCGAGCGCGCGGCGGATGTCGGCGACGGGCAGGACCATGCCGGTCGCCGTCTCGTTGTGGACGCAGAGCACCGCCTTGATCTCGTGCGCCTTGTCCTCGGCCAGCCGCTCGGCAAGCTTGGCGATGTCGGCGCCCTTGCGCCAGTCGGCGGCGAAGGTCTCGACCTTGATGCCGAGGTTGGTCGCCATCTCCGCCCAGCCCAGCGAGAAGTAGCCGGTCTCGACGATCAGCACGCTGTCGCCCGCGGCGAACAGGTTGGCGAGTGCGGCTTCCCAGGCGCCGTGGCCGCTCGCGTTGTACATGTAGAGGCTCTGGTCGGTCTTCAGGACCCGCTTCACGCCTGCATGGCAGGCATGATGGATGGCCACGAACTCGTCGGACATGAAGTCCATGACCGGCCGGTCCATGGCGCGCAGGACGCGGTCGGGGATGTTGGTCGGGCCGGGATTGTTGAAGAACTGACGGCCGCGCGGCTTGGCATTCGAGGGGGCGTTCAAGGCAGGCTCCAGACTTCGCGAAAAAGTGGCGGACCATAGGGCCCTAGCCCTTGGCGAGGCAAGCGAGGCTTGCGATGCTCAGCCATTAGCAAAGTGAGGGCAAATGAGTACCGCAGCACCGATGAATTCAGCCACAAATTCGGCGATCGTGACCGACTACAAGGCCCGCACGCAGGGCTCCGGTGCGCTGTTTGAGCGCGCCCGCAAGGTGCTGCCGAGCGGCATCACGCACGATGCGCGCTACCTCGACCCTTATTCAATTCATGTCGCCAAGGCCAAGGGCCCGCGCAAGTGGGACG
>JAKFVH010000304.1 GCA_021732285.1 Reyranella sp.
CTGCGCGAACTGGCGGCTTCGCGCCGCCCCCGCCCGAGCATCGCCTTGACCTTCAGCGTCAGAAGCTCGATCAATGATCAACCTTCTGTCCGCAGTTCTACTGTCTCAGCCGAGGGGTGCACTCCAGACAGAGGGGGTTGCCGAAACTGCGCAAACTGCGGAAAGCAGCGCCGCCGCGGAACCAGACTCAGCGCGCGCTGATGCCGTCGACCAGGATGAGGTTGCGGCTGAGCGCTTCGTCGCGGACCGCCAGCGCCGAGGCGTATTCGGGCGAGCGATACCAGGCGCGCGCCTGGTCGAGGTCGGCGAGCTCGACCACGATGATCGTACGCGGCGCCCAGCTTCCCTCCAGCGCCTCGATCGAACCGCCGCGGACGAGGTAGCGGCCGCCATACTGCGCAATCGAGGCCGCGGCGCGCGTGCGATAGGTCTCGAACGCCGCGGTGTCCTTCACTGTCACGTCCGAGACGAGGTAGGCGGCCATCGTCGCTAGCGGCTGTCCATCTTGAGCGCAGCGATGAAGGCCGACTGCGGGATCTCCACGTCGCCGACCTGGCGCATGCGCTTCTTGCCCTTCTTCTGCTTCTCCAGAAGCTTCTTCTTGCGGCTGATGTCGCCGCCGTAGCACTTGGCCAGCACGTCCTTGCGCAGCGCGCTGATCGTCTCGCGGGCGATGATGCGACCGCCGATCGCCGCCTGGATGGCGATCTTGAACAGCTGGCGCGGGATCAGGTCCTTCAGCCGCTCGCACAGCGCACGGCCGCGGCTCTCGGCCTGGTTCTTGTGGGTGATGATCGAGAGCGCGTCGACCGGCTCGCCGTTCACCATGATGGTGAGCTTCACCAGTTCGCCTTCCTCGTAGCCCACCATCTCGTAGTCGAAGCTGGCATAGCCGCGGGTCACCGACTTCAGCCGGTCGTAGAAGTCGAACACCACCTCGTTCAAGGGCAGGCGATAGATCGCCATGGCGCGCGAGCCCGCATAGGTGAGCTCGATCTGCTGGCCGCGCCGCTCCTGGCAGAGCGTCAGGACCGAGCCCAGGTGCTCGTCGGGCGTCATGATCGTGGCCTTGATCCACGGCTCCTGCATGCTCTCGATGTGCACCGGGTCGGGATAGTCGGCGGGATTGTGCAGCTCGCGCTCGGTGCCGTCCGTCATCCGGAGCTTGTAGACGACCGAGGGCGCGGTGGTGACGAGGTCGAGATCGAATTCGCGCTCCAGCCGCTCCTGCACGATTTCCAGATGCAGCAGGCCGAGGAAGCCGCAGCGGAAGCCGAAGCCCAGCGCCGCGCTCGATTCCGGCTCGAAGTGGAAGGACGAGTCGTTCAGCCGGAGCTTGGAGAGCGATTCGCGCAGCTGCTCGAACTCGGCGGCGTCGGCCGGGAACAGGCCGCAGAACACCACCGGCACCGAGGGCTTGAAGCCCGGCAGCATGTCGGTCGCGGGCTTGCGGTCGTCGGTGATGGTGTCGCCGACCTTGCAGTCGGCGATGGTCTTGATGCCGGCGATGATGAAACCGACCTCGCCCGGACCCAGCTCGGCCACGTCCTTGGCCTTGGGCGTGAACACGCCGACCTTGTCGAGGTCGTACGAGGCGGCCGCCGCCATCATGCGGATGCGCATGCCCTTGCGGAGCACGCCGTCCTTCACCCGCACCAGGGTGACGACGCCGAGATACGGGTCGTACCAGCTGTCGACCAGCAATGCCTTCAGCGGCGCGTTGCGGTCGCCCTTGGGCGCCGGCAGGCGCTTGACCATCGCCTCCAGGAGGTCGTCGATGCCCAACCCGGTCTTGGCCGACACTTTTACGGCCTCGGACGTGTCGATGCCGATCACGTCCTCGATCTCCTGGCACACCCGGTCTGGGTCGGCCGAGGGCAGGTCGATCTTGTTCAGGACCGGGATGATCTCGTGGTTGGCGTCGATCGCGTGATAGGCGTTGGCCAGAGTCTGCGCTTCCACACCCTGGCTGGCATCGACCACCAGCAGCGAGCCTTCGCAGGCCGCCAGCGACCGGCTGACCTCGTAAGCGAAGTCGACATGGCCCGGCGTGTCCATGAGATTGAGCACGTAGGTCTTGCCGTCGAGCGCGGGATAGTCGAGCCGCACCGTCTGTGCCTTGATGGTGATGCCGCGCTCGCGCTCGATGTCCATCGAATCGAGCATCTGGTCGTGGAACTCGCGCTCGCTCACCGCGCCGCAGCGCATCAGCAGCCGATCGGCCAGCGTGCTCTTGCCGTGGTCGATATGGGCGATGATCGAGAAATTGCGGATCAACGACAGGTCGGTCATCTCATACTCTCTGGGAGCGCGGGCCTCCGGCCCGCTCATGAGGCGGGCCGGAGGCCCGCGCTCCCTTTCTAACCACGCAATGTAGCACCGGTAGCCTTGGCCACTTGTGACACGATCTTGGCGCTGGCTGCCTCAATTTCCGCGTCGGTCAAGGTGCGCTCGACGGGCTGCAGCGTGACCGTGAGCGCCACCGACTTCTTGCCGCCGGGCACGCCCTTGCCGGCATAGACGTCGAACACGCGCACTGCCGTCACCAGCGCCTTGTCGGCGTTGCGCGCGGCGCGCACCAGCTTCTCGGCCTCGACCTCGGCATCGACGATGAAGGCGAAGTCGCGCTCGAGCGGCTGGAAGGCCGACAGCACGAGCTTGGGCCGCGCCTTGGACGCCTTGGCCTTGGGCAGCGGCGGCGCGTCGAGGAACACCTCGAAGGCGGCCACCGGGCCCTTGAAGTCGGCGCCGGCCACGATCTCGGGATGCAGCTCGCCGAACTGCGCCATCACGCGGTCACCGAGCTTGATCAGGCCCGAACGGCCGGGATGGTACCAGTCGGGCGCGCCCGGCTGGGTCGACAAATTGTCCATCGGCGTGCCGATCGCGGCCAGCACGGCGAGCGCGTCGGCCTTGGCATCGAAGGCGTCGACGGCGCGCGCCGGGTCCTGCCAGTTGCGCGGCACCGCCATGTTGCTGCGCAGGCCGGCGGCGACGGTCCTCTGGCCGGTGGGTGTCGCGTTCTTGTACTCGGGACCGACCTCGAACAGCGCCGGGTCGCTCAAGCCGCGCGCCTCGTTGCGCTGGGCCGCATCGATCAGGTTGGGCAGGATCGAGGGCCGCATGGTGTCGAGCGTGGAATCGATCGAATTCAGGAGACGCAGGTCCGCCTGCTGCCTGGCGCCGAACCGCTCGGCCTTGGCGCGCGCCAGGAACGACCAGGTCACGGCCTCGTTCATGCCGCGCGCGCCGAGCGCCCGGCGGGCCAGCGGCACGCGACGCTGCAGGGGGCTGCGCACCGGCCTGGACGTGGCCGACAGGCGCGGCAGGGACGTCGTCGGGATGTTGTCGAAGCCGAAGACGCGGGTCACTTCCTCGACCAGGTCGGCTTCGCCCACGATGTCGGGCCGCCACGGCGGCACGGCCGCCGTCCACGGGCCGCTGCCTTCGACGGTGAAGCCGAGCTTGGCCAGGATCGAGGCGGTCTTGTCGGACGGCACGTCGATTGCCGTCAAGGTCTTCACGCGATCGGGACGCAAGGTGAAGCTGCGCTGCCAGTTGGGCATGACGCCGCTCGACACGACCTCGCTCGCCTCGCCGCCGCACAGTTTTAGGATCAGGCGCGCCGCCACTTCGGCGCCCCACCAGCACGATTGCGGATCGATGCCGCGCTCGAAGCGATAGCGCGCGTCCGAGAGCACGCCGAGCTTGCGGCCCGACGCGGCCGTGCGGATGGCGTCGAAGTACGCCACTTCGAGGAACACCTCGGTGGTGTCCTCACGGACGCCGGTGTCCTCGCCGCCCATGATGCCGCCCAGCCCGTGGACGCCCTTGGCGTCGGCGATCACCGCGATCGACGGATCGAGGGTGTAGGTCTTGCCGTCGAGCGCCAGCATCTGCTCGCCGTCGCGGGCCTGGCGCATGACCAGGTCGCCTGCGAGTTTCTTCGCATCGAACACGTGCAGCGGGCGATTGAGGTCGAACGTGACCAGGTTGGTGATGTCGACCAGGGCCGAGATCGGACGCAAGCCGATTGCCTTCAGCCGGCGCTGCAGCCAGTCGGGCGAGGGGCCGTTCTTGATGCCGCGGAAATGGCGGCCGACCACGAGGGGGCAGGGGCTGTCGGGCGCGGCCTCGTAGCCGTGCGTCCACTTCACCGGGCTTTTATGGGTGCCGGGCACCTTGTCGGCCTTCAACGGCTTCAGGGTGCCGAGCCCCGCCGCGGCGAGATCGCGGGCGATGCCGTGCACGCCCAGGCAATCGGGGCGGTTGGGTGTCACCTTGATCTCGATCACCGGATCGTCGAGCCCCAGAGCCTCGGCCGCCGGCGCGCCGGTCCTAGCCTCGGTCGGCAGGTCGATGATGCCGCTATGGTCGTCGCCCAGTTCGAGCTCGCGGCTGGAGCAGAGCATGCCGTTGCTGTCCTCGCCGCGGATCTTGCTTGCCTTCAGCAGCAGGCCGGTGCCCGGGATGGTGCTGCCCGACGGCGCGAAGATGCCCTTCATGCCGGTGCGGGCGTTGGGCGCGCCGCAGACGACCTGGACCACGCCCGAGCCGGTATCGACCTTGCAGACGCGCAGCCGGTCGGCGTTGGGATGCTGTACCGCTTCGACGACGTAGCCGACGACAAAACCCTGCAGCGTCTCGGCCGCATTGGTGATGCCTTCGACCTCGAGCCCGAGCATGGTCAGCGTGTCGCGGATCTCGCCGAGCGATGCCGTGGTGTCGAGATGCTCCTTCAGCCAGGAGAGCGTGAACTTCATCGCCCCAGCCCCCCGGTCAGCGACGGCCATTCCAGCGCCTGGAAGCCGTAGTGGCGCAGCCAGCGCAGGTCGGCGTCGAAGAAGCTGCGCAGGTCGGGGATGCCGTACTTCAGCATGGCGATGCGGTCGATGCCCATGCCGAAGGCGAAGCCCTGGTACACCGTGGGATCGAGCCCGCAGTTGGCGATCACGTTGGGATGCACCATGCCCGAGCCCAGGATCTCCAGCCACGAATCGCCGGCGCCGATTTTCAGCTCGCCGCCCTTCCACGAACAGCCGATGTCGACCTCGGCCGACGGCTCGGTGAAGGGGAAGTAGGAGGGGCGGAAGCGCAGCGGCAGGTCGTCGATCTCGAAGAAGGCGCGGCAGAAATCGACCAGGCAACCCTTGAGATGGCCCATGTGGGTCGTGCGGTCGATCACCAGGCCTTCGACCTGGTGGAACATCGGCGTGTGGGTGGCGTCGTTGTCGATGCGGAAGGTGCGGCCGGGCACGATGATGCGCAGCGCTCCGCCGTCGGCCAGCATCTTCTGCACGCCCTTGTCGAGCATGGTGCGGGCCTGGACCGGCGAGGTGTGGGTGCGCAGCACCATCGGCGTGCCGTCGGCCCGCTTGGGCAGATAGAAGGTGTCCTGCATCTGCCGCGCCGGATGGTCGGGCGGGATGTTGAGCGCCGTGAAGTTGTGCCAGTCGTCCTCGATGTCGGGACCGTCGGCCCAGCTAAAACCCATCTCGCCGAAGATGGCGGCGAGCTCGTCCATCACCTGGCCGATCGGATGCAAGGTGCCCTCGGTCCAGGTGGCGAACTCCGGCCGCGCCGGCAGGCTGACATCGACCGTCTCGTTGCTGAGCTTGGCGGCCAGCGCCGCGGCGCTGAGCTGGATCTTGCGCGCCTCGAGCGCCGCCTCGACCTCGCCCTTGAGCTGGTTCACTTGCGCGCCGAACTCGCGGCGCTGATCGGGCGACATGCCGCCCAGCGTCTTCATCAGCCCGGTGACGCTGCCCTTCTTGCCGAGGGCGGCCACGCGCGCGGCGTCGAGGGCGGCAAGGTCTGCCGCCTGCTCCACCGCGACCAGCGCTTCGCTGCGTATGGTCGAAAGATCAGTCATCTCTCGCTCTCCGAATCCCGACACGAAAAAAGGGAGCCTGTGGTCCAGGCTCCCTCTTTGCTTTCCTTATCCGTGCGCCTTGCCTGGCGCGCAGACGTTACTTGAGGGCGGCCTGGGCCTGTTCGACCAGGGCCTTAAACGCTGCCGGCTCCCGCACCGCCAGATCGGCCATGACCTTGCGGTCGACCTCGATCCCGGCCTTGAGGATGCCGTTCATGAACTGCGAGTAGGTGAGCCCATGCTCGCGAGTCGCGGCGTTGATGCGCTGGATCCACAGACCGCGGAACGTGCGCTTCTTGTTGCGCCGGTCGCGATAGGCGTATTGCAGGCCCTTCTCGACCTTCTCGATGCCGACGCGGAACGCGAGCTTTGCGCGGCCGCGATAGCCCTTGGCGAGCTTCAGGACCTTCTTGTGACGAGCGTGTGCAGCCACGCCCCGCTTGACGCGTGCCATGGGCTACCTCTCGTACGGAAAGAAGTTGCGCTTGATGATGCGCGTGTCGGGCTCGGACACCAGGGTCATGCCGGTCTGCTGGCGCAGGAAGCGGTTGCCCCGCTTGGTCATGCCGTGGCGCTTGCCGACGACCCCATGCTTCACTTTGCCGGATGCCGTGAAGCGAAAACGCTTCTTGGCCCCGCTCTTGGTCTTCATCTTGGGCATTTTCGTTCCTTTTCAAAGGGTTACGATTGGCGGCCGAGGCAATGCCCTATACGGCCAGGCCGCCGAAGAACGGGGCTTATAGCGGCGGTGCGGGGGCGGTGCAAGCCGCCCAAATGCCTCCCCAGCACAGCTGGGGAGGTGCCCGCGTAGCGGGCGGAGGGGTCGGAAAATCATGACCCCTCCGTCGCTTCGCGACACCTCCCCACGTATGAACGCGGGGAGGAAGCTACACCGGGGGAATTTACCATGCGTTTGACGGGCAAGGTGGCGCTGGTGACCGGCGCCCAGCAGGGCATCGGGGCGGCGATCGGCCGGGCGCTGGCCGGGGAGGGCGCCGACGTGGCGCTCACTTGGCTCGACGACGAGCGCGGCGCACGGGCGGTCGCGAACTACGCCCGGCAGGCCGGCCGGCGCGCCCATCTCATCAAGGCTGATGTCTCAAAGCTCGCCGACATCGAGGCCATGGTCGCCGAGACCGTGGGCGCGCTCGGTGTGCCCGACATCCTGGTCAACAACGCCGGAGTCTATCCGCGCGTAAAATTCCTGGAGATGCGCGAGAGCGACTGGGACTACGTGCTCGACATCAACCTCAAGGCTGGCTGCTTCGCGGCCGTCGCTGTCGCAAAGGCGCTGGTCGCGGCCGGCAAGCGCGGCTCGATCATCAACCTGTCGTCGCAGGCGATGCGCGGGGCGGTGCGCGGCGTGCACTACAGCGCGAGCAAGGGTGGCGTGGTGTCGATGACGCGGGCGATGGCGCTGGAACTGGCGCCGCACAACATCCGGGTCAACGCCATCGCGCCGGGCACGACCGACACCGCCCAGCCGCGCTACGGCAACACCGACGCCGAGCTGGTCGAGATCGCCAAGATGACCATCCCGCTGGGCGGCAAGCTTTTAGCGCCCGAGCAGATCGCGAGCAGCGCGGTGTTCCTCGCATCGGACGAGGCCGACGCCATCACCGGGCAGGTGCTGCACGTCAACGGCGGCTCCTACATGGGTTAGTCTTGCCGGAGCGCGGACCTCCAGGTCCGCTCATGATCATGGTCTTCCGGACCGCGCGCTAGGTCGCGGTTTACCGCGACCCGCTTGCGCGCTCATGATCATGAGCGAGCCGGAGGCTCGCGGTCCGGAAGACAATGAGCCGGCCTGGAGGTCCGCGCTCCGGCAAGAGGCTTAACAGGGCGGCTGCTTCGTCCCTTTGTCTATAAAGCTCTCGATGCAGCCGCCGAATTTGCGGGCGAAGGCCATGTCGTTGCCGGCGCCGTGGCCCTTGAAGCCCTCGGGGTTGTCGATGACGACGGCATCCAGGCCGCTCTTGGCGAACGCCGAGCGCGCATCGGCCATGCGGCCGCCGACGTCGTAGGCATCGTCGGCAAAGTTCACCAGCACGACCCGCGGCCCGGGCTTGAGCGCTCCAACCACGTTCTGCCACTCCGAGCGGGCGCGGGTGGTGTCGTTGCGCATCTTGATCACCTCGCCGTGGTGGGCGGCGGCGATCGAGATCACGCCGTCAACGGGTGCGCCGCGCGCCAGCGCGGCCAGCGATACCCAGGCGCCGGCCGACTGCCCGGCCAGCACGACGCGGCGATAGCCCATCTCGCGCGCCTTGCGCACGGCCTCGCTCAGCGCCGTGGCATCGCCCGCCCAGTCGACGATCCATTCGCGGTCGAAGCGGTAGAGGTCGTAGCCCATGCGCGTGAAGCGGCCGATCCACGCCTGTGGCGCGCTGTCGGTCGAGTCCTTGCCGGCCCTGTAGCCATGGCTCCACACGATCAGGCCAGCGGCGAGCTTGGGGCCGCGCATCGACCAGTAGGGCTCCGGCCGAACCCGGCCGATGTCGGGTGCGTCGGCGGAGCGCGCAGGCACCTGAGCCCGCCAGTCGGCGCCGGTGACGGTGTAGTTGTTGACGACGTGCAGGGTGCAAGGCGGCTTGCCGCGCTCTTCGCAGCGCTTCAGGGTGATGTTGACGGCATTGCCCGGATCGGCGCCGCCGGCGCCGACTTGCCAGGTCGCCCGGCCATCGGCGCCGATCACGAAGGCGCGATGCGGGCCGAAATTCTGGAAATCGGACAGGCTTCTCGCCGCCTCTGCGTTGAGCGGCGCTGGCTGCTGCGCCGCAGCCGTCCCCGACGACGCCATCAGCAGCGCCGCAACCGCAACGATCAGACCTTTCATGCGTTACTCCCGATGACGGAGGCTAGCACCCGGCCATGAAAAAGACCGCCGCAATCGCCCTGATGGCGTGTCTCAGCGCCACGCCGGCGGGGGCCCAGGCCGAGCGATCGTCTGCCGAGCGATCGTCCGAGGCTTCCAAGAGCCCGCCCACCACCGTCCAGTCGAGCTCCGAGAAGGTGCGCGAGAACCCGGCGGCGCAGTACGTGCTGGTGAAGACGGTCGTCGGTCAGGTGATGGGCGTGGTCGATGCCCGCGCCAAGCCGATCGAGCCGGAAGGCTACAATCTCCTGAAGTACTGCTGGACGGCCGAGAACGTGCTGGGCGACTGGGCCGAGCGCGCCGGTCTCACCGGCGCGATGGTCGTGCGCGCCCTCGAGACGCGCTCCTGGCAGCGTGACCTGACGCGCGCCGGCTATCCCGAGGTGCCGGCCGTCGAAGCGATCGGCCGCTACGAGGCCATGCTGGTGAGCGCGGGCTTCACCGATGCCGCGCGCGCCCGCGCGGTCGATTCGCTGGTGGCGGACCTCGATGGGCTCAGGCAGAAGGCGCCGGGCGCGGCGCAAGTCCGCGCGATCCATCGCTGTGACGGCCAGCAGCGCTCGCTCGCGCTCAACTACGCGACAGCGCCGGAGGATGGTCGCGCCCGGTTCATGCCTTTCGTGCTGCACCAGGTCTGCCAGGCGCAGCAGCTCAACCCGGACGATCTCGTCCGCTGCGACTACTGGATGTCCGGAAAGACCGACAAGCCCATGTCGTTCGCCGGCGAGACCGTCTACAGCGTGCGCTGGCTCGACGGTTCGACGGCAAACGGGCGATTCGATCCTGAACAGTCGCGCAGCACCGGTACCGTGACGCTGCGCCTGCGTCCGCAAAAGGCGACGAAGTAGCTACTTGGGCGCCAGCACCATGATCATCTGCCGGCCTTCCATGCGCGGCATCGATTCGATCTTGGTGAGCGGGTCCATCTCGCCGCGGACGCGGTTCAGCACCTGCAGGCCGAGCTCGGAATGGACCATCTCGCGGCCGCGGAAGCGCAGGGTGACCTTCACCTTGTCGCCTTCCTCGATGAACCGCTTCATGGCGCGCATCTTCACTTCGTAATCGTGGTCGTCGA
>JAKFVH010000027.1 GCA_021732285.1 Reyranella sp.
GAAGACGCGCCACTCCAGTGGCGCGTCTTCATGGGAGCGCGGGCCTCCGGCCCGCATCATGAGCGGGCCAGAGGCCCGCGCTCCGAAAAATCATGACGCGCCACTGGAGTGGCGCGCCCCCAGCGCAATTGCGCTGAGCCCTTCCTTGTACGTCGGATAGCGCAGCGCCACGCCAAGCTCGTTCTTGATCTTGTCGTTCCGCACCCGTCGGTTCTCGGCATAGAAGGACCGCGCCATGGCGCTCATGGTCGGCGCCACTTCGTCCCACGCAACGGCCGGCGGCACCGGCTTGCCCAAAAGCGCGCAGGCGAAGGCCACGACCTCGCCGGTGGCGGCCGGCAGGTCGTCGGCGACGTTGTAGATGGCGCCGGCGCAGGCATGGCCGAGCGCCGGCAGCACGGTGCCCGCGACATCCGCGACATGGATGCGCGAGAAGACCTGGCCCGGCTTGTCGATGCGCCGCGCCGTGCCCGCCGTCACCTGGTCGATCGCGCTGCGGCCCGGCCCATAGATGCCGGGCAGGCGAAAGATGTCGACGGCCGAGCCCGCCTCCATCCCCATCGCCTGCCAGGCGCGCTCGGCCGCCAGGCGCTCGATGCTACGTGGTTGCGCCGGCCGGGCGGGCGTCTCCTCGTCGACCCAGCCGCCGCCATGATCGCCGTAGACACCGGTGGTCGAGAGGTAGCCCAGCCAGCGCGCGTCGCGCAGCACGCGTGCCGAGGTCTTCAGCACGGGATCGCCTGTCGTGCCGGGGGCGATGGTGCTGAGCACGTGCGTCGCCTTGCTGAGCGCCGCGGCCGGCAACGGCGCGATGCCGTCGAACAGATGCGCCTCGAAGCCCAGCGCTTTCAGCTCGTCTGCCTTTTCGCTGGTCCGGCAGGTCCCGGCCACGCTCCAGCCGGCCGCTCTGGCAAGCTTGGCGATTTCAAGGCCGCAATAGCCCAGGCCGAAGATGAAAAGACGTCCTGTCATCTTGTCAGGATCGCCGCGACGCGGTTCTTTTCAAGGATGTTGTTTTCCCGCCTGGCCTTCTGCCTTGCGCTGGTGGCGGCTCTGCCGTGCGCCGCGCAGGGTTTGAGCATCATCGAGGACTCGCCGGACCATCTGCGCAAATACAATGAGTGCATGAACCTGGCCCGCGCCGAGCCGCTGAAGGCGTTGCCCGCCGCCGAGAAATGGCACGCCCAGGGCGGCAGCCTCGCTGCCCGTCACTGCGTGGCGACCGCCATGTTCGGCGCCGGCCGCTACACCCAGGCGGCCGCGCAGTTCGAGGCGATCGCCCGCGACATGGGCAAGGATCGCCCCGGACTGCGCGCCGAGCTGTGGGCCCAAGCCGGTCAAGCCTTCATGGAAGCAGGCGTGCCCGAGAAGGCGGCCGAGGCGCAAAGCCGTGCCCTCGAGCTCAACAGCCAGGATGCCGACCTGTGGCTCGATCGCGGGCTGAGCTACGCCGCCCTGAAGGCCTGGCCACGCGCCATCTCCGACTTCGACCGCGCGCTGGGTCTCCGGCGCGACGATATCGAAATCCTGGTGGTGCGGGCCGCCGCCTGGCGCAACGCCGGCAATCCGGCAAAGGCCTATGAGGACGCCTCGCGGGCGCTCAGGATCGCACCCGATCATTCCGAAGCCCTGCTCGAGCGCGGCTTCGCCAGCCTGGCGCGCGGCGATCGCGGCTCGGCCAACTCAGACTTCAGCTCTGTCCTCCGCCTGGTCCCGCCCGGCTCGAGCGCGGCGCGTGGCGCCGAGGCCGGGCTGCGCGGCGAGCAGCCGCCGGCGGCCGCTCCGGTCTCCCCCTCGACGCCTGCTGTTCCACCGAAGAGTGGACCGAGGAAGTAGCGTCGCCGCCAACCCTGATGTAAGAGCCCGTAGATAATGAATCGCCTTCTCGTCCTGGTTCTTGTCCTGCTGGCCGGCGGTGCCGCCGCCCAGCAGCAACAGCAGCAGCAACCGTCGACTCCCTATTATCCCGCGCCGCCGCCCACGCAGGCGCCGACCGTGCAGCAGGGACAGCCGACCACGGGGCTGAGCTCGCCCTTGCCGGCGGGCATTCCCAAGATCGATCGCACCGAGATCGCCTCGGACGCCGAGGCGCAGCTCTTCGCCGACGCGCGCAAGATCTCCTGGGGCCGCTATGCCAAGGTGAAGGGCGCCAGATACGGTGATGTCGCCGTCACCCGGCAGGGCAATGTCTGGGTCGTGAAGGGACGCATCGACAGCGTGGCGCCCGGCAGCGAGGGCGACTGGGCGTCGGTTGACGGCGTGGTCGAGAAGATCGCGCCCGGCGTGGTGCAGATCCGCGGCGAGGTCGCCTTCCGCGTCGCCAAGGTCGAGAAGGGCACGGCCTGCAAGGTGGCCGGCGTGCTGAACTTCAAGCGCTCGGGCAAGTCGCAGGTCTGGCGCCTGGCCGAGGGCGACAATCCCTGCGACGGCATGCGCGAGGGCTTCGACCTGGTCTACGAGAAGCCGGCCGAGAAGAAGCCCGTGCCGGCCCAGCCGAAGCGGAGTTGATGGGAGCGCGGGCCTCTGGCCCGCTCATGATGCGGGCCAGAGGCCCGCGCTCCCATTACGAGCCCGCGGTTCGAATCTTGACGATCTCATCGCGCGCCAGCTGATCGGCGCGCTCGTTCTCCGGATGGCCGCTATGGCCCTTCACCCAGCGCCACTCGACCTGATGCGGCGCGCGAGCGGCGTCGAGGCGCTGCCACAGCTCCATGTTCTTGACCGGCTTCTTGTCGGCGGTGCGCCAGCCATTCCGCTTCCAGCCGTGGATCCACTTGGTGACGCCGTCCTTCACATAGACGCTGTCGGTCCAGAGTCGCACGTTGCACGGCCGCTTCAGCGCCTCCAGCCCCATGATGGCTGCCATCAGCTCCATGCGGTTGTTGGTCGTGGCGGGATCGCCGCCCGACAATTCACGCTCGCGCTTGCCCAGCCGGAGGATCGCTCCCCAGCCGCCCGGCCCCGGGTTTCCGCTGCACGCTCCGTCGGTGAAGATCTCGACCTCGGGTTCGCTCACAGCCCGTAGTCCGCGATCGAAGCGATGCTGCGGTGGAAGCGCAGCTTGGCGAGGTATTCCTGCGGATCCTTGCGCTTGACCAGGGCGTCGGGCGGCGTGTGCACCCAGTCGTACAGCCGTGTCATCAGGAAGCGCAGCGCTGCACCGCGCGCCAGCAGCGGCAGCCCCTTGCGCTCATCGGCATTGAGCGGCCGCACGCTTTCGTAGCCCTGCAGCAGGGCGCGGCCCTTGGTGGCGTTGAACGACTTGTCGGGCTCGAAGCACCAGGCGTTGAGGCAGATCGCCACGTCGTAGGCGAAGGCGTCGTTGCAGGCGAAGTAGAAGTCGATCAGCCCCGACAGCCTGTCGTGCAGGAAGAGCACGTTGTCGTTGAACAGGTCGGCATGGATGACGCCCGACGGCAGACCGGCGGGCCAGTTGGCCTCGAAGAAATCGATCTCGGCCAAAAGCTCGGCGGCGAGCGGCGCGTCGATGTGACGGCTAGAACCTTCGTACAATGGTCGCCAGCCTGCGACCGACAGGGCATTGGGCCGCTTGAGCTCGAAGTCGCGGCCCGCCAGGTGCAAAGCAGCCAACGCCTCGCCGACCTGTCCGCAATGGGTCAACGTCATGCGGCGCGGCCACAGCCCCTGCAGGAAGGTCGTGATGGCGGCCGGCCGCCCCGCCAGGGTGCGCAGCGCCTTGCCGTCGCGGCCATGGATCGGCCGCGGGCAGTTGATGCCGCGGGCGGCGAGATGGTCCATCAGGCCGAGGAAGAAGGGCAGGTCCGCAGGATCGACGCGCTTCTCGTAGAGCGTGACGAAATAGGGCCCCTTGGTAGTGGTCAGCAGGTAGTTGGAGTTCTCGACTCCTTCGGCGATGCCCTTGAAGGATTCGGGTTCGCCGATATCGTACTCGGCGAGGAAGGCATCCAGCTCGGCGTCGCTGACTTCGGTGTAGACCGCCATCAAGCCACCAGCGCACGCGGCAGCTTGAACACGACGCTCTCCTCGGTGGTCCGCACTTCCTCGACCGTGACGTCGTAGCGCTCGCGGCAGGCGGCGATGAGCTCGTCGACCAGCGTCTCGGGCGCCGAGGCGCCGGCGGTGATGCCGAGCCGGCTCGCGCCTTCCAGCCAGTCCCAGTCCATGTCGACGGCACGCTGCACCAGCCGCGACTTGCGGCAGCCGTAGTTGGCCGCGACCTCGACGAGCCGCATGGAGTTCGACGAGTTGGGCGCGCCGATCACCACCAGGGCATCGCACTTGGGCGCGATCGCCTTGACCGCGGCCTGGCGGTTGGTGGTCGCGTAGCAGATGTCCTCCATCTTGGGGCCCTGGATCGCCGGGAAGCGGCGGCGCAGGGCCGTCACGATGGCGATCGTGTCGTCGACCGACAGCGTGGTCTGCGTGGCATAGGCGAGATTGTCCGGATCGGGCACTTCGAGGGACTCGGCCTGCGCCACGTCCTCGACCAGCAGCACGGTGCCCGGCGGAAGCTGGCCCATCGTGCCGATGACCTCGGGATGGCCGGCATGGCCGATCAGGACCACGGTGCGGCCCGAGGCGTGATGCCGCTCGGCCTCGCGATGGACCTTGGAGACCAGCGGGCAGGTGGCGTCGACATAGAGCAGGTTGCGGCGGCCCGCCTCGGCCGGCACGGCTTTCGGCACGCCATGCGCAGAGAACACGACCGGCCGGTCGTCGGGCACTTCGTCGAGCTCGTCGACGAAGATCGCGCCCTTGGCCTCGAGATTCTCCACGACATAGCGATTGTGCACGATCTCGTGGCGGACATAGACCGGCCGGCCATAGCGCTCGATGGCGCGCTCGACGATCTGGATGGCGCGATCGACGCCGGCGCAGAAACCGCGAGGGCTGGCGAGCAGGATTTTCAGGGGTTTCTTCGGCGGGCTCATGCGGAACGTTCTGCCCGCTCGCTTGCGGGCTTCTTGACCATTGCCTAGAGTCCGCCGGCAACAGATTGGCAGCAACGGACTAGGGCGGCGGCACCGTAACAAAGCCGCCGCAACGGGGAAAGCAGCATGACTGAGCCGGTTGTCGCGGTGTGCGACGGAACACACAAGACCCTGGCCAAGATCCCGTCATGACCCACGGAAAATTCGTCGTTTTTGCGCTGGCCCTGACCTTGGCTGCCTGCGGCGGCGGCACGCCGGAAGTGGTCTATTCCTGCCCGCAGCCCTTCACGGTGACAGACGCCGAACGCCTGACCCACTTCAAGGAAGGCGCCGGCCGCGATCCGCGCGACATCGCCTACGAGGCGTCGATCATCGGGTCGGGGACCAAGTGCTCGCTCGGCCGCAACCGGGTCGACGTCACCCTGTACATGCGCATCTCGGTCAGCGCCGGCCCGTCGGCCAGCACCGGCCGGACCAGCGTTCCCTATTTCGTGCGCGTGCTCGACAGCAGCAACAACGTGGTCCAGAGCCAGGATTTCAACGCCGACTTCCGCCTGACATCGGGTAACCCGCGCGGCTCCTCGCAGGAGGAGCTGACGTTCGTGGTCCCCGTCGAGGGCGGCTATCGCATCGCCGTGGGCTTGAGGCCCACGCCGGAAGAGCTGAACTACAACCGGCGCGGCCGCCAGCCCTAGCTTATTTAGTGACGGGCCTGAGCCAGGTTCGTTCCTCGCTCAGGATGAAGCGCTCGCGCTCGGCGAACTCGAAGTTGGCCAGGGCAGCGGGATCGGCGCGCAGGCGCGCGCGATAGGCCTCGTAGGCCGCCAGGCTCTCGCACGAGATCAGCGCGTGGGCGATGTTGTTGGTGCCTTCGTGCGGCATGAAATAGCCCAGAAGATCGCCGCCGCAGGCCGGGATGATGGCGAGCCAGTTCCTGGCATAGGTCTCGAACGCCTCGCGCTTGAACGGATCGATGACGTAGCGGATGGCGCAGGTCACGGTCATGGTGATCTCCTTCGATGAGGTTCATGAAAGTAGCCGGTAACGGTTGGTCCATGTTTCGGCCGGTGCCGAAGGCTTGACAGTTCCCGAACGCGAGCGCTTGCATGCACTACGTACGGAGGATTGCCTTGAGTGCTTATGCCGAACGTCTGGAAGCCCTGGCGGCCGATGCTGCCGACCGCTGCACGACCTGCGGCAAGTGCTTCGAAGCCTGCCCGACCGCGCGCGAGATCGGCCTCGACGCCGGCGCTGCCAAGGAACGCGTCGGCGAGCTTTTGGCCCTGACGCGCGGCGAGGCGCCGGCCGATGGCTTGCAGAAGTGGCTGGGCGCCTGCGACGGCAGCGCGCGCTGCACGGAGGCCTGCCCCGAAGACATCAACGTCCGCCAGTGGGTGACCATCGCCAAGATGAAGGCGGTCGAGGCGATGCGTCCGCGCGAGGTGGGCGCGGCCAATGCCGCCAACCGCTTCCGCCACATGGCGCAGGCCGTGCGCCTGCTCGCCAGCATGCAGCTGCCGTCGGAGACGCTGAAGAAGATTTTGGCGCCGGCCGAGCGGCGCACCGCCGACGTGCTGTTCTATACGGGCTGCAACGTGTTGCGTACGCCGCACATCGTGCTGAACGTCATGGACATCCTCGATGCCCTGGAGCTCGACTTCGACGTGGTCGGCGGCACTGCCCATTGCTGCGGCGTCTACCAGTTTCAAGAGGCCGACCTGCCGACCTACGAGCGCATGGGCCATCGCACCTTCAAGCGCTTCGGCCAGTCGGGCGCCGGCCGCGTGCTGACCTGGTGCCCGACCTGCACCAAGAACTTCGACGAGCTCGAGAAGGACGTCGAGGAACCGTCCTTCGACCTGGGCCACGTCAGCGAATTCCTGGCTGCCAATCTCGATGCGCTGAAGGCGCGCTTCGTCGCGGACCAGCCGAAGCGCCGCGTCGTGATCCATGAGCATCTCGGCATCGGCGCCACGGTGGCCTCGATCCGCAAGCTGCTCGCCGCGGTGCCCAACCTCGAGCTGCTGGAGCTGCCGCAGGATTCGGGCTTCTCCTATGCCTGCGGCGGTCTCGCCGCCAAGTTCAAGGAGCGCGAGCAGGCGATCCATCGCGGGCTGGCCGAAGGCGCGGTTGCGGCCGGCGCCGACACCATCGTCACCATGTACCATTCCTGCCATCGCGCGCTCGCCGGCGCGGAGGCGATCTATCCGTTGAAGGTCGTGAACTTCACCGACGTACTGGCCGAGGCGCTGGGTCGCGGCGGCCATCCCGACTACTACCGCCTCTACAAGCAGGGCGGCGCCATGGACGAGGCGGTCACGGCTGCGCGCCGCTTCCTGCAGGACAATGGCGTGCGCGTCGACGAGGCGTCGGTGGCGTCGCTGACCGCCGACATCTTCAACGAGACCGGCCTTGCCGGTTCGCGCGAGGCCTTCGCCCAGGCCTTCACCGCGCTGGCGAGGGAAAGCTGAGCCGGCTTGCGCCTCTGCTCGTCGTCGCACTGGCGACGGCGTGCGTGACGACGCAGGGCAGCGAGAGCCCGCTGCCCGATCTCAAGGGACGGCCCGTGTCGACGATCAGCGCACGGCTGGGTCCGCCCGATTCGCAACAGCAGATCGACGGCCGCACCGCCTATGTCTGGACGGTGGAAACCCGCGCGCCGGCGACGCCGGTACCGTCGACCCGGGTCAGCTACGCGGATGGCCGGCCCAACACCATCGAGACGCTGAGCTACCCCGATCCCCCACGCATGGAGCGCTGCACGTTGCGCGCCTTCGTCGATGGCGCGGGCAATGTCACCTCGACCGACTGGCAGGGCAGCAATGCCGGCTGCTACGACGCCCAGCAGAAGCTGGCTGGAAAAGGATGAACGACGGCGTCTGGCTGTTCTCCTACGGCACGCTGCAGCAGGACGACGTCCAGCTCGCCACCTTCGGCCGCCGCCTCGAAGGCCGCGCTGATGCGCTGCCGGGCTATGCGACGTCGCTGTTCGAGATCACCGACTCGGGCGTGATCGCGACCAGCGGCAAGACCCACCACCTCATGGCGCGTCCGACCGGCAATCCGGCCGACGAGGTTGCGGGCGTGGCGTTCCGCATCACGCCCGCCGAGCTTGCGGCCGCGGACACCTACGAGGTATCGGCCTATAAGCGCATCGCCGTCCGGCTGAAATCCGGGCTGGAGGCGTTCGTCTACGTCGCCGCCTGACGCTACTTCTCTTTCACCGCCAGCACCGCCCACGCCGCGTCGGCGAAAAAGCGGACGTGGTCCGACAGGTCGCCGGTGAAGCGGCCGTAGACCTTGTAGGTCGCGGCCTGCATGACCACGCCGATCGCCGAAGCGGCGACGAGGTCGACGTTGCGGCGCGGGATCTCGCCCGCCTTCATCGCCTGGCTGATCACGTCGCGTACGACGGTCACCGGATTGGCCGCGCCGTCGGGTACCTGGATCAGGAAGGAATGCTGATTGAGCAGGTGATAGGCGAACAGCGTCCAGTCGCGGTCGGCCCATTCGCAATAGCAGCGCACGATCGCCTCGATCTTGGCGCGCAGCGCCTTTGCCGGCCGCTGCGCTTCGCCGAGCGCTTCGGCGAGCCCCTGGTGATGGCGCAGGAAGAGATCGAGCGCGAGCTGCTCCTTGCTCGGGAAGTAGCGGTAGATCGTGCCTTCGGCGACCGAGGCCGCCATGGCGATCTCCTTGGTCGTCGTCTCGGCGACGCTGCGCGCCACGAACAGCGTCAGCGCGGCGCGCTCCAGTCGCGCTTTGGTATCCTCGGCCTTGCCCATGCCGGCCAGTGTATGAGCAAGTGCTCACTTGGAAAAGCGCGACGGCACCCTGAGCGCGCTGGCGAGACGGTTTCCGCCCTCCGGCGGCCACATCCAGACGCTGAGCAACCCCAGCAGGACGCCGGTCGGTATGTCGATGAAGTGATGTTGATAGGTCGTGAGCACGGAGGCACCGACCAGCAGCGCGCACACGATCGTCAGGGGCAGCGTCCAGCGCGGCAGCGTGCGGCTGTACAGGTCGAAAAGTATGATGGTCGTCGCGATGTGCAGCGACGGCGCCTGGTTGAACGGCATGTCGAGGATGCCAAGGGCATCGAACAGCAGGCCGAATTCCGCCGTCGTCTGCGGCCGGGTGAAGGAAATCCTCAGGGGAAAGACGATGAAGCAGACGACGGCGATGACCTGGGCGGTCAGCAACCGTTTGGCGTGGCTGTCGAGCTCGACACGGTTGCGGTAGACGTAGAAGGACAGGGCGAAGAGAACGTGCGTGCCGAGATACGGGATGATGGTCCAGGCCAGGAAGGGAATGCCGTGTTCCCAGGCGAACACGATGGCCGGCACATCGCCGCGCTGGCTGGCGAGCCAGTTCGAGACGCCGTAGCTCAGGTAGAAGAACGCCCCAAGCGCGATCAGCCAGCCGGTTGCACGTCGCCAGGGCCGGTTGATGGACGGTGCTGCAACGGCCGTGTCCATGTCGGCCAGTCTATGAGGGGGTGCTCACTTGGCAAAGCCTCGCCGTTCGCCGGCTCATAGAACCAGCGCCAATCGAGGGTCCAGTCGGCGATGTGCGGCGTGGCTTCGCTGTGCAGCTCGAGGAAAACGCTGAAGGCGCGACGGATATGCATGCTGGCTCTCCTTGAAATGAGCACATGCTCATATTTATAAGTGAGCAATCACTCAATTTCAAGCCCCCATCTAAGCACCGGATTCGTCACGGGTTTTCCCGGTGGACGCCGCCGGGGAGGGCTCCTAAGGTCGCGCCACCCAGACGATCCCTGTGGGAGAGACCGCTGCTCGACAGCGGCGCCGAAGGAGCAACCGGCCCCGGAAACTCTCAGGCAAAAGGACCGCAGGAGGATGGGTCTCTGGAAAG